>JBBSKN010000042.1:0-30280 GCA_038256265.1 Phormidesmidales cyanobacterium | reverse complement strand
GTCAAAGATGTATTGAGCGTCGTAGGTGCCGTAATAATCGCCTACCCCAGCGTGGTCGCGGCCCACAATAAAGTGGGTGCAGCCGTAGTTCTTGCGGATCAGCGCGTGGAAAATCGCCTCTCTAGGCCCAGCGTAGCGCATTGCGGAGGGATTGATCGCAAGAATTACCCGCTCTTTGGGGAAGTAGTGCTCGACCATAATTTCGTAGCAGCGCATGCGCACATCGGCGGGGATATCGTCGGATTTGGTGGCCCCCACCAGCGGGTGCAAAAACAGGCCATCGACGGTTTCCAGGGCGCACTTTTGAATATATTCGTGGGCGCGGTGAATGGGGTTGCGGGTTTGAAAGCCGACTACGGTCTTCCAGTTGCGATCGCGGAAAAGCGCCCGTGACGCCGCCGGGTCAATCTGGTAGGAGGGAAACAGCGGGTGGGGATCGCGCTGGAGTAGCCACACCGGCCCAGCCAGGTTCACCGCTCCCTGGTCGTAGACCACCTTGACGCCGGGGTGATTTTCATCGTCGGTGCGGTAGACGTGGGTGGCTTCGTGAGCTTTGTCGTAGGTGTATTTTTCTTCTAGCTCGAGCACGCCCACAAAGCGGCCGCTGGGGTCGTCGAGGCGCACCAGCACGCCCTCTTGCAGGGGGGCAGCGGTGGCTTCATCCACCGACAGGGTGACCGGAATCGCCCAGGGCAGACCGTTCGCCAGGCGCATGTCGGTGAGCACGGTGTCGTAGTCAGCTTTTTTTAGAAAGCCCTCTAGGGGGTTAAAGCCGCCAATGGCGATCATCACCAGGTCAGAAAAGGCCCGCTCGTCGAGGGTCACCCGAGGCAGCGCATCGGCCTGGGCGAGAAACTGAGCCGCTTGGTCGGGCGCCGCCAGGCGATTGATCAGGGTGCCGCCGTGGGGCGCAATACCGTCGGTTTTTAAAGTCATAGAGATGCCGCTGTCTGCTGCTGAGATTGGGTAAACAAAGGGGAATTGAGAGTTTGGCTAGTGGTCTGTCAAGCCTAAATTTGTAGGTTGGGTGGCGCGATAGCAGAACCCAACAAGATTTGCTGCTGTTGGGTTTCGCTCCGCTGCACCCAACCTACGAAAAGCCTAATTTTTAATCCTGACACTGCACTAGCCTTAGAGTGAGTATCCACCTAAAAAACATCCTTTCCAAAAACGCGAACCCGTCCGTCTGGGCCGGTCGCGGTAAGATCCCGGATAAGTATTTAGTTGGAACACTCTTAGCCAGGTTAACCCCGATTGCCCACCGGAGAACCGGGGCTGATCTTATCACCTTATGAAATGACATCAATGGAGCCGCCGCCAAAGGGGGTGCGAGGGGCCTTGAGCTTCGATGCGATCGCACAGTTTCCCCAGGCGCTGCTGCTCTTCTTGGGTCATGCCCCAGAGAATGTAGCGGCTTTCATTCACCAGCAGGGCCACCGTGAGTCCCACACAGAGGCCCAGCCCCAGGGCCGCGAGTCGGTTGTAGCCCAGGCCCAGGCGCACCGTCGACCAGGTAAAGTACTGGCGCAGCTGGGCAATCTCGGGGCGCAGGCTCCACAGGCTGAGGGGGGCCACCGTCAGCCACAGCAGGCCACTCACCGCCCACCAGCGGCGCAAAATAATTGCCCTCAGTTTTTCGACAGAGGGGCTCGGGCGGCCCATAGGTCACACCTCTAGCGCAGGGTTTCTGACTGGGGGTCGGCGTCGGCCTCAGCGCCATAGGCTTGACCGCTGCGATCGCGCCACAGGGCAAACAGCGAGCTAGCCACAAAAATACTGGAGTAAGACCCCGCCAAAAACCCCACAATCAGAGCCAGGGCAAAGTATTTCAGCGTGGGGCCACCAAAGAGCACGATCGCCACCAGGGGCAGCACCGTGGTCAGCGACGTGTTGATCGAGCGGCTTAGGGTTTGGTTGACGGCGCTATCGACTACATCGTTGACATGCATGCCGGGGTTGAGCTTGAGGTTTTCGCGTACGCGATCATAGATCACCACCGTGTCGTTGACTGAGAAGCCCACAATGGTGAGCAGCGACACAATAAACAGGCTATCGACCTCTACGCCTAGCACCAGGCCTAAAACGGCAAATACTCCGGCGGTGATAATCACGTCGTGGGCCAGGGCCAGAATCGCTAGCAGGGCGTAGTCGATCTTAAACCGCAGGCTCAGGTAGACCACAATGCCCGCAAACGACACCAGCAGGGCCAGCAGGCCAGACACCAGCAGCTGCCGGCCAATCACCGGCCCCACCGAGTCAATTTGAGTAGAGCCAGGGTCAAAGGGGCCAATAGCCTCTTCCAGGGCAGTTTGTAGGGTGGTGCGCTCCTCCACATCGAGGGTGCGGGTGCGAATAGAAAGCCCCTGCTGCTCGTTGCCCAAAATTTGAATGCTGCTGGACTCTAGCCCCTGCTGACTCAGCACCGACCGCACCTCGGTAACGTCTAACCCTTCGGTGCAGCTGTCGGTGGCAACGCAGGCGTGGGTCAGCTGCAGTCGGGTGCCGCCAGCAAAGTCGAGACCCGGCCTCAGGGGGGCACCAAACTGCTGCCATGAAATCGCCATGGCCACCAGGCTCGCCAGCACAAACCCTGACGATATCGCCCACCACAGGCCGCGCTGCTGAATAATGTTGAGTTTCATGGGCACTCCTAGGGGCGAACGGGGTCGGGGCGAACAGGGGTTAGGCCGGGGCAAAACAGGCTGGGCTTACGAAACTGGGGCAGGCTAATAGCCAAAAACATCAGCGTGCGGGTACAGGTGAGGGCGGTGAACATGCTGATCAGTACGCCAATGCCCAGGGTCAGGGCAAACCCCTTCACCAACCCAGCGCCAAAGTAAAACAACGCCAGGCAAGAGATCAAGGTGGTGACGTTGCCGTCTAGAATGCTCGAAATCGCCCGAAAGAAGCCTGATTCTACCGAGCGATAGAGGGTTTTATTTGATTTCAGCTCTTCACGGGTGCGCTCAAAAATCAGCACGTTAGCATCTACCGCCATGCCAATGCTGAGAATAAACCCGGCAATGCCCGGCAGGGTAAGGGTAACTCCCAGCAGGTTAAACGCAGCCCAGGTGAGCAGCGCGTAGATAATCAGCGAAATATCGGCCAGCAACCCCGGCAGCCGGTAGTAAACCGCCATAAACACCAGCACCAAGGCCAGCCCCGCCATGCCGGCGTAGAGGCTGCGCTGAATGCTGTCGCGGCCCAGGGTGGGGCCAACGGTGCGGTTTTCGACCACCTCCACAGGCAGGGGTAGAGCACCGCCGCGCAGCTGAATTTCAAGGTCGCGGCCCGACTCGGCAGTGAAGTTGCCCGAAATCACGGCGCTGCCGCCCGTGATGCCGGTTTCGGCGTACTGCACGTTGACCGTGGGGGCGCTGAGCAGGCGGTTGTCGAGGAAGATACCGATGCTGCGGCCAGTACCGGCGATCGCCTTACTAATTTCGGCGAACTCGTTGCCGCCCTCGTTGTTGAACTGAATCACCACCTCCCAGAGGGTGCCGCCGGTGGGGCGGGCGATCGCATCGGTGAGCTTTTCACCGCCCAGGGTGCTCGGCTCAAACAGGTTGGCGATCGCGGTTTCGCTGCCGGCAATTTCAGCCTGGAGCTTGTCAATGCGGGCCTGGGTGTCGCTGTCCACGGTGCCATCGGCAGGCAGGGAGGCCTGAAGGGCCGCCAGCTCACCCAGGTGGCCCTGAAGAATCTGGTTTTCGATTTGCAGCTGCTGCTCGGTGCCCGCCCGCTGGGCGCGAAACTCAAGCTGGGCAGTGCCCCCCAGCACCCGCTCCGCCTGCTGGGGGTCGCTGACGCCGGGCAGCTGCACCAGCAGCTGGTTGTTGCCCAGCTGCTGCACCACGGCCTCTGAGACGCCCAGGCCATTGACCCGGCCTTCGACCACGGTTTGCACCGCCTCCATCTCGCGCTCGGTGATGGTGGGAATGGCCTCGGTGGGCTGCACCTGAATGGTGAGCTGAGAGCCACCCCTCAGGTCTAGCCCCAGTCGAGTGGGAATCTGGGTGATCACCACCAAGGCGGCGATGGTCAGTACCAAAATAACCCCTAGCCAAGCTCGATATTTTGCCATTGCGGTTCGCTGCGGTGTGATTGCGGAGGGGAGCGTGAGCGGGTGGTGGGCAGTGCCCACCCTACGGGAAGTTGAGAACGTGGATTGGGAGGGCTGTCCGTAGACGTTGTGAAGACATCATGGCCCAGTGGTGGGCAGTGCCTACGGCTAGACCTTGAGGGCGACCATATTTTCGACGGCGGCCTCGATCTGTTTGGGCTGCACAATGGTCAGCGTCTCTAGCTTACCGTTGTAGGGGGTCGGGATGTCTTGGGAAGACAGCCGCACCACGGGGGCATCGAGTTCGTCAAAGTAGCGATCGTTGATGGAGGCGATGATTTCGGCCCCGATGCCGCCGGTGCGCATACATTCTTCGACGATGATCACCCGGTGGGTCTTTTTAATTGACGCGCCAATGGTGTCAAAGTCGAGGGGCTTGAGGGAAATCAGGTCGATCACCTCGGGGTCGATGCCTTTTTTCTCTAGACCCTTGACCGCCTGGGTGACGTGGTGGCGCATGCGCGAGTAGGTGAGGATAGTGACATCTTTGCCGGGTCGCACAATCTCGGCTTTATCCAGGGGCACCACGTACTCGTGGTTGGGCAGGTCTTCTTTAAGGTTGTAGAGCAGCACATGCTCGAAGAACAGCACCGGGTTGTCGTCGCGGATGGCGGCCTTGAGCAGCCCCTTGGCGTTGTAGGGGGTGGAGCAGGCGACAATCTTTAGCCCCGGCACCGCCTGGAAGTAGGCCTCTAGCCGCTGGGAATGCTCGGCCCCCAGCTGGCGACCGACGCCGCCGGGGCCGCGAATCACCATGGGGATTTTATAGTTGCCGCCGCTGGTGTAGCGCAGCATGCCGGCGTTGTTGGCAATTTGGTTGAAGGCCAGCAGCAAGAAGCCCATGTTCATGCCTTCGATGATTGGGCGCAGGCCGGTCATGGCCGCGCCCACCGCCATGCCGGTAAAGCTGTTTTCGGCGATCGGGGTGTCGAGCACACGCAGCTCGCCGTATTTTTCGTAGAGGTCTTTAGTGACTTTATAGGAGCCGCCGTAGACGCCGACGTCTTCGCCCAGCACAAAGACGGTATCGTCGCGGCCCATCTCTTCGTCGATGGCCTCGCGCAGAGCATTGAATAGGAGGGTTTCTGCCATTTTGGGGATGTGGGTGAGTGGATGGACCGTAGGGTGGGCACTGCCCACCACCGAATACGCTAATTTTCAGGGAATTACCCCGGCTCTGGGCCGATCAGCCCTCGGCAAAGATGTATTTATAGAGATCGTCGGGGCTGGGTTCGGGACTGTCTTCGGCGAAGGTGAGGGCATCGTCAATGCGGGTCTGGATGCGATCGCGCACTTCTTTGAGCGCCCCCTCGTCCACCAAGTTGTGCTCCAGCAGGTAGCCCTCAAACCGCTTGATTGGGTCGCGGGCCAGCCAGGCTTCTTTCTCAGCCTTCGAGCGCAGCTCGTCGGGGTCGGCCAAACTGTGGCCCCGAAATCGGTAGGTAAGAGCCTCGATCAGGGTCGGCCCCTCGCCAGCGCGGGCGCGGGCGACGGCCTCCTGGGCAACGGCCCGCACCGCCATCACATCCATGCCGTCGACCTCGACACCAGGAAGGCCAAACACTGAAGCTTTTTTGTAGATCTCGGGCTGGGAGGTGGCCCGCTCATGGGCCATGCCAATCGCCCACTTATTGTTTTCCACCACAAATAAGATCGGCAGTTTCCACAGGGCGGCCATGTTGAGGCATTCAAAAAACTGACCGTTGTTGGTGGTGCCGTCGCCAAAGAAGCAGGCGGTCACCTGGTCGGCGCTGGCGTCGCCCAGGGCATCTTTGCGGTAGCGCGACTGAAAGGCCGCCCCCAGGGCCACGGGAATGCCTTCGCCAATAAACGCAAACCCGCCCAGCAGGTTGTGCTCGCTGGAAAACAGGTGCATCGAACCACCCCGACCCTTGCTACAGCCGGTCTCTTTGCCAAACAGCTCGGCCATGACGTTCTTAGCGGGCACCCCAGCGCTGAGGGCGTGGACGTGGTCGCGGTAGGTGCTGCATACGTAGTCGTCGGAGCGCAGAGACTTGATCACCCCGCTAGACACGGCCTCCTGGCCGTTGTAGAGGTGCACAAACCCAAACATTTTGCCCCGATAGTACATCTCGGCGCACTTGTCTTCGAAGTAGCGCCCCAAAATCATGTCTTCGTAGAGCACCAGACCCTGATCGGTGGAAATTTGAGCCGCTGGAGCCTGGAACTGGGGTAATGTTCGTTCTTGAACCATGGGTTGCTGGGTCCTACGCCGCGATGTCCAACTGTTGACTATACCGAAAAGTCTCCCTCCCTGGGCAGAGGCCAGACCAAGAGATGCCCTCCATCATACCGAGCAGACAGCTCGGTGATGGTGTCGGGTGCTGCCGGGAACCCAAGATCGGCTCACCCCCATCCCTCTCTCACTGATCGAGCGAGAGAGACCCAACCCCCACACAATGCGGGCGAGGCTGTGATCTTTAATCTGCGCCGCGCCATCGGTTGGGCTAGGGCAGCGGGTGTGTGTTATAAACTTCACTTTTACTCTGCTTTGAGGGCAAACACGATAGGGTGTAGCTATTTCTGAGGGTTTGGTAGTGAGCTAGCTGGGGGCCAAAACTGTAGATCAGAGCTATGGGCCACCAGAGCTGTAGGTTAAAACTTTCGGCTCGGAGTCCTAGGTTGGCTAAAAGAATGGCGAGGTGCTGGGTGGCGGTGCTTATAGATTCGATAGCTTAAGCGTCCGCAATAAATCTTTTTGGATACTATTTCGAGTGAATTCGCCGTTGGGGACGTGAGCTGTGCAGATTCCGTTAGACTACTACCGAATTTTGGGGTTGCCGATTCAGGCGACTGCCGGCCAGCTACAGCAGGCCCACCGCGATCGCGGCCTTCAGCTCCCCCGGCGCGAGTTCTCTAGCAGCGCCATTGAGGCCCGCAAGCAGCTAATCGACGAAGCCTACGCGGTGTTGTCTGACCGTGATCGCCGCCGTGACTACGACAGCAAGTTTCTCGCCAGTGCCTACACCGTTGACATGGCCCCCGAGCCGCTGCCCGAGGGGCACATTCCTGGCCTAGAGGTGACCCCCGACGCTGGCGAGGCAGCGCTTAGGTCGCTGGCCACCGAACCCGGCGGCAGCGATGCCCAAAGCGCCAAAATTGAAATCGAGAGCGACTATCTAGTCGGCGCGCTGCTGCTGCTGCTAGAGCTAGGCGAATACGAGCAGGTGCTGCAGCTGGGCCAGCCCCTGCTCAGCAACCCCTACGACAGCGGTGCCCCCGTTGACCCCGGCAAAGCAGATGTGGTGCTCACCCTGGCCCTGGCCTGCCTAGAGCTGGGCCGCGAGCAGTGGCAACAGCGTCACTACGAAATCGCCGCCGAGTCGCTACAAACCGGCCACGAGCTGCTGGCCCAGGGCAACCATTTCTCAGCCATTCGAGCAGAAATTCAGACTGAGCTGTACAAGCTGCGGCCCTACCGGGTGCTGGAGCTGCTGGCCCGCCCCCTCGACCAAACCCGCGAGCGTCGCCAGGGTATCAAGCTGCTCAAGACCATGCTCGAAGACCGGGGCGGCATTGAGGGCACCGAAGACGACCTCTCCGGCCTGGCGATCGACGATTTTTTGCGGTTTATTCAGCAGCTGCGCGACTACCTCACCGCCTCTGAGCAGCAGGAGCTGTTTGAGCACGAGGCTCGCCGCCCCTCGCCTGTGGCTACCTACCTGACGGTATACGCCCTGCTGGCGCGAGGCTTTGCCCGCCACCAACCTGCCTTGGTGCGCCGCGCCAAGCAGCTGCTGCTGCGCCTGGGTGCCCAGCAAGATGTGCATCTTGAGCAGGCAGTGTGCTCGCTGCTGCTCGGCCAAACCGAAGAGGCCAATCGCGCCCTCGAACTCAGTCAGGAGTACGAACCCCTGGCCTACATCCGCGAGCACTCGCGCCAGTCGCCTGACCTGTTGCCGGGCCTGTGCCTCTATGCCGAGCGCTGGCTCAAAGACGAGCTATTTCCCCACTTTCGCGACTTTAAAGACCAGGAGGCCACCCTCAAAGACTACTTTGCCGATACCCAGGTGCAGACTTACTTAGAGACTATGCCCGGTGGTTCGGCGGCAGAGCCGCAGTCGCCGCAGTTCCCGGTGGCAGCCTCGGCAGCGCAGGGATCGGCACAGGAGTCGGCGCAAGAATGGAGCCAGGGGTTGGCCAATGAATACTCCACCAGCCAGTTCTCTGCCAGCCAGTTTCCCACCATTGAAGGGTCGCTGCCCATTGGTGCCCCCACAATGCCTAAGCCGGTGACTACGGCCCGTCGGTCAGAGCCACCCCCGGCCCAGGGGCCTTCTGGCAATGGCAACGGCAATGGGGCCTCCCCTACGACCACCCATCGCCAGGGCCGCACCCCCCGGTCTAAAGCCCCCGAACCCGCCGATTTAGGGGTTGGCCCTGACGATGGGCCAGGGGCTGATTCTCAGCGCGGTGATTCTCAGCGCGGCGATCTGCGGCGGGATGCTCCTCGTCGAGATGAGCTGTCAGTGGCGGAGCGGGTGGCCCAGATGTCTCCTCAGGGCAAAATGACGGCCCCTGGCGACAAACCGGCCCCCGGCCGCGATCGCCGTCCCCCCACCCCTGAGCCTACAACCTTGGCCCCAGAGCAGACGTTTCCGTCCGAGGGGTCGACCAAGCGCGATCGCGGCGCCTCGCCCCACTGGGGTCGGCTGGCCATAGTAGGGGCGGTGGGCGTAGTGGGCGTGGGCATTCTGGGCTTTGGCACCATGCGCGCCCTGGGCTGGGTCGTCGGGGCCTTTAGCGGCCCTCGGATCTCGGGCCAGCCCCTGGCGATTCGCGTTGATCAGCCCGCCTTTGAGATTCCTGAGGTGCCCCCGGCCCCCGCTGAAATCGGCGTCAACGACATGGCGGGTCGGGTGATCACCGAATGGCTAGAGGTCAAGCGCGGGGCGCTGGGTGACAGCTACCAGGGCGATCGCCTCGACGACATTTTGCTAGGGCCAGTGCTCACCCAGTGGCAGCGCCGGGCCGATGCCGCCGCCGCCGAGAGCTGGTACTGGGAATACGAGCACACCGTTGAGATAGAGTCGGTCACCCCCGACGACCCCACTGCCGACCAGCTCCAGGTGGTAGCGGTGGTCTCTGAGCAGGCTAAGCTGTTTGAGTTTGGGGTCGAAAATGTCGGGGCCGCCTACAACGACACCCTGAGAATGCAGTACGACCTGGTGCGCCAGGACGGCAACTGGTACATCCAGGGTATGAACAAGCTGGCAGATCTATAGAGTGGGTAAGCGCTGGTAGCCCAGCGAGAAATAAAGCTGACCCAGCGGCATCCGTCACCGGAGGCTATGGTCAGCGGGGTGGGATCACATCTCTTCACCGCAGCCGTTGCTGGTCATAGGAGCGATCAACCCCAGCCTAAACACCCGCCGATTCGGCAATTACTCCGGACGGTTGGGGTCTTACTGTGTTTTGATAGAATGCTGTTTGTATTAAACCCAGAGCCAGAGCTGAATGCCAGTAGATAGCCCGCCCGCTCCCCAGCCGCCCCTGGTGCTCGACACCCTGACCAACCCAGGGCTTCCCACCGACGAATGCCCTCGCCGGGCACGGATTCAGCTCGACCTGCTGTTACTGGCGATCGAAGCCCTTGATCTCGGCGGTAGCGAGGCCATGTTGGCCACCGCCCGTGACCTGGGCCTAGAGAGCCTAGTCAAAGGCCGAGTGCACCTGTGGCGGCTGCGGGGCACCAACCCCATGCGCCGCTACAGCCAGCGTCGCCCCCTCGACATTGAAGAGGCCAAGGCCCTGGTGGTGATTATCTGCACCCTGGCGAGGCGGCTAACGGTGTTGGTGAGGCAGCTGCTGGTGGGCTATCAACAGTTGGCCGACAAACAGCTGTCACCCGACCACCACTTTCGTCTGGCCGACTACCTAATTCGCTTTCGCAGCCACTTTCGCGCCCGCATGAACCCGCGCCGGGCGGGGGTGATTGCCTACAGCAGCGACGAAAAGCTCGACGAGCTGGCGATTCAGCTGCTGCATCAGCTGCTGCTCTGCTCTGGGGTGCTCGGCCCCCAACGTCTTTGGAATAGCCTGTTTGACGGAGAAGTATCATGACCGTTCAACGGCAATACACCCTGCCCCACTGCAACCTGGTGCTAGAGGGCATGAGCGCCAACGCCAACGACCCGCTCTCGCCCCTCTCGGTGCTGATGAATGCCGAGTGCCGTCTGCCCGGTGCCACCGATGCCAGCCTCACCGGCGGTCGAGAATTTTTAGACAGTTTGGTGGCGGCGGTGAGCCGCTACGGTCAGCAGTTGCTCAGCGGCGTGCCCTCCCCCACCACAGGGGGAGCTGCGGTCGTGGAAATCAAGCCGGGCGAAGGCCCTTATCACCATTTAATTGTGCATCAGCAGCCCCTGGGAGAGCCGGTGAGCGACGTCAACGCCCAGGCTCCGCTAGATGTGAAGCTGACCACGGTGCAGTTTTACGACCTGATGGAAGCGGTGGATCAGCTCTTGGTCGATTCGCAGACCCTACCTGATCTGACCGCTCAGTTTCAGGCGGTTTCGCGGCGGCTGGTGCAGCCCACCGAGCCGGTGACCCAGCGAGCGGCCCCGGCGGTCTTGGGCGCTGTCGCCCTGGCCGCTGCTGGGCTGGCCCTGTTCTTTGTGCCGATTCCTGAGTTTGAGCCGACCCGCCCTGAGTCTGAGTCATCGAACCCAGCGGAGTCGAGCGCCAACCCCCTAGAGACAACTCCCGGGGAGACAGCACCTGGGGCTAACGCCGAGGTCAGTGAAGGCAACAGCTCGGCGCTGGCCGCTGACGGCGGCGAGCTCGACGCCCTAGACAATGCCCCGCCGATTACCGATGCGGCGGCGATCGCCCTCTTGCGCACTGACCTAACTAATCGCCTGCAAGACGCCTGGGCCGATGCCCCTCGCCCCAGCGGTGACCTCGCCTACCGCATGGTGGTCTCTGAGAACGGCGATATTTTGGGCTACAAGTACGAAAATGACCTGGCCCTGGCGGAGGTAGACAACACGCCGCTGCCCGAGCTCACCTTTGATTCTGTGCCGGGGGCAGCGCCCGTGCAGGAGCGGGTGGCGCAGTTTATCACCACCTTTACCCCCGCTGGCGACGTAGTGGTAGAGCCCACAGCGCCAGCGGCGAGTTCTAGTTCTTCTGGTTCTTCTGGTTCTGAGACTGCCAGGGCCACCACCCCGGCATCGCTGCCGCCCCTGAGCGATCAGGTGAGCGATAGCGATCACATTCGCGACCTCAACCGCACCCTCTACGACAGCATTTTGGCCGATCTAGAGCCGCTATCGGCCAATGAAGCCCTGCGGTTTCGGGTGCGGTTGACCGAGGCGGGCGAGGTGGTGGGCTACGAGCCAGCCAACGCTGCTGCTGGTCTGCTGGCGGCAGAGACCCCCCTACCGGGTTTGGTGACGGCGGCCAATAGCACCGCCAGCCAGGCCGACTTTCAGGTAGTGTTTACCGAGAGCAGCGTGCTTCAGGTTAGCCCTTGGGATGGTTGGCCCCAGTAGCCCTTTCTTGTGGTCTCAACCTGAACGTCAACGATCTGAGTCACGCTGGCCTGATGTTTATAGTCTGATCGCGTCATGGCTGATTCCCCCAACCTGCCGCCCATTTCCCCAGACCCGGCTGCGCCCGGTGCTGGCCTTGGCCCTGGTCAAGTGGCCCCCGGCAAGGTTGCACCGCCGCCTGCGCCTCAGCAGCCCCAGCCTCAATCAGGTCTTGGGGCTGGGCTGCATAGCCTCTGGACGCTGGTAGTACGGCTGATTATTTTGGGCGCTGGGGTCGGCCTGGGCTGGCTGGCTGGGCTGCTGGTGGCCCAGGCATTGCCCTCTGGCAACCCGGAGCCACCGCTGACGGAGGTAGTCCTGCGCTATGGCAGCCAGACCCGGCGCAAGCTGCGGCAGCTGCCCCGCTGGTGGCAGGGGAGCGCTCTCCCAGCAGATG
The DNA here is from genome assembly GCA_038256265.1 of Phormidesmidales cyanobacterium. Classification (GTDB taxonomy): domain Bacteria; phylum Cyanobacteriota; class Cyanobacteriia; order Phormidesmidales; family Phormidesmidaceae; genus Nodosilinea. The sequence continues at coordinate 18,204 of JBBSKN010000042.1, read as the reverse complement.
ACCTCGCAGACAATAGCGCTTCACCGGCAGCTGCGGTTTCAGAGTCTACGGAGACTGCCGGGCCAGAGGCGGCGGAGCTGCCGTCGTTAACCGAGGAGGAGCGGGAGGAGATTCAGGGCAATCTCACCAGCTTGCAGCAGGACTTGGCCAACGTTACCGCGCGGCTGACGGAGTTAGAGACTACCCTAGGCGCTGCGCCCAGCGGTACGGTCGAAGAGCGATTGCAGCAGCTCAACCAGCGGCTTGGCCCGGCGTCGGCGATCGCCGACGCTCCCGAGACCAGTGCTCCAGATCCCAACAACAGTGCTGAGGCAGTCCCCGCCGCGCCCTCGACCGCGAGTCGGGTGGCCTACCAGGAGCCGCGCTTTGCCCTGGTGAGCGATCGCATTGTTTTGCCCAGCGTGCTGCTGTTTGAGCCAGGCAGCAGCACCCTCACTGCCCCTGGCCAGCAGCTGCTCAACAGCATTGCCCCCGACCTGGCCCGCTACAGTGCCGCCACCCTGCTGGTGGGGAGCCACACCGACGGCACCGCCAACCCCGACCAGGCTAGCCAACTCACCCTCCAGCAGGCGGTGGCGGTAGAGCAGTACCTCGCCCCGCAGCTAGAGGGCAGCGGCACCCGCTGGGTGGCCGTGGGCTATGGCCAAACTCGGCCTAGCACCGGGGGCACTACCCCCGGCGACCAACAGCGCAACCAGCGAGTCGAGATTGGCATCGTGCCCAGCAATTAACCCGTAACCTATGCGCCTTGTATTTTTTGGTACGCCCCAATTTGCCGTGCCCAGCCTAGCGCGGCTGCTGGCCGAGCCGGGTTTTGAGGTCGCCGCCGTGGTCACCCAGCCCGATCGCCGTCGGGGTCGAGGTAGCCAGGTGGATGCCTCTCCGGTCAAGCAGGTGGCGGCAGCAGCGGGCTGCCCCATATGGCAACCCACCCGCATTAAAAAAGACGAGGCCACCCTAACAGCCCTTGAGAATTTCCGGGCCGATGCCTTTGTGGTGGTGGCCTACGGCCAGCTGCTTTCCCAGCGCATTCTCGACCTGCCCCAGCTGGGCTGCATCAACGGCCATGGGTCGCTGCTGCCCGCTTACCGGGGGGCAGCCCCGATTCAGTGGGCCATTGTCAACGGCGAAACCGTCACCGGCATGACTACCATGCAGATGAACCTGGGCATGGATACAGGCGATATGCTGCTGAAGTCACGCCTCCCCGTTGGCCTGATGGATACGGCGGAGCATGTCGCGGCGGCGCTCTCTCAGCAGTGCGCCGACCTGCTGGTGGAGACCTTGCACGGGCTAGAGGCCAGAACGCTCAGCCCCGAACCCCAAGATGACGCGTTGGCCACCTACGCGCCGCTGATTCAAAAAGAAGATTTTTTGTTGGACTGGGGGCAGTCTGCGATCGCACTCCACAACCAAATACGCGGCTTCTACCCCCACTGCGTTACCGCCTTTAGGGACCAGCCTCTAAAGGTGATGGCCACCGCCCCCCTGGGAGCGCCCCACTGGGCCGCACTGCCGCCAGAGCTGGCCGCACGGCAAGGGGCTGTAGATGGCATTGCCGCTGATGCTGCTCCCGGTACCCTGGTGGGATTGCTTAAGGGCCACGGCCCCCTAGTGCAAACGGGCGACGGGCTGCTGCTGCTGCGCCAGGTCAAGCCCAGCGGCAAGCAAGCCCAGGCCGGAGCCGACTTTGCCAACGGCAGTCGCCTGCAAATCGGAGAATCCTTTGGGTAGATAGCTCCCCTAGCGATCGCCTGGCCTCTGCGATCAAGACATAGACATAGCCAGCCCGGTTGAGCCATTGCCCCTCTGAACGTTCTGAGGGTTGCTTGACGTTCTCACCAACGCGACTATGGCGATGACTTGATTAGATGGAATATTCTTAGACTGCCGTGTCCCAGACTCTCTTGGTGAGCTGGGGTAGCTCAGTCAATCTTTCTATGGAGAGAAATCCTAGCGATGAAAACAGAGCCTTTAGCGACTGCGGCGGTTTACGGCCCGGTGCCCGAGTATCTGCAAAATCGCCGTGAGGTTGTGTTCTTGGTACTGTCGGGGCTGTTTCTCGGCACCCTGGGCATGCTCAACATTCTCAGCATCAGCCGCTTTGTGAATGTGTTTGTCTGGGGCGATTTTGCCGTCACCGTAGCGGTGGGGGTGCTGCCCTACCCGCTCACCTTTCTCTGCACCGACTTGATCTCAGAACTCTACGGCAAGCAGCGGGCCAACCAGGTGGTGTGGGTGGGGCTGCTGCTCAACGCCTGGGTGTTGTTTATCGTCTGGCTAGGGGGGCTGCTGCCGGGGTTTGAGGCCATCGACCCGGTCACAGGCGAGCTGGTGCGCGACGCCGCCGGGCGACTGCCGGTGTTTTTTGAAATTCGCAACCTCACCTTTGGAGCCGTAGCCGCCTCGATGATCGCCTATATGGCGGCCCAGTTTGTCGATGTCTACTTGTTTCACTTTTGGAAAGAGCTCACCAACGGCAAGCATCTGTGGCTGCGCAACAACGGCTCTACTCTGATTAGCCAGCTGGTCGATACCACCGCCGTAGTGCTGATCACCCACTTTTTGGCCGGGGCACTGCCCATTGAAGCCGGGCAAGAACTCTGGCCCCAGCTGATTCGTTTTATTGGCTATGGCTATGTGTTTAAGCTGGTGGCGGCGCTGCTCGATACGGGGCCGTTTTACCTGGCTGTGTTTTGGCTGTCAGACTACCTGGGGCTAGAGTCTCCCGTGCCAAAGCCGAAGCGCCCCCGCCTGGGCAGCCGCAGGCAAGATTGACCCCCGGCGGCGCTGAAGACAGCGCCAGCGATACTGTACTCTGCGCAGGACAATGGCTTTGGGCCAGGGGCCTGCTATTGGATCCCCAAGAATTTATGCGTTTGCAGGCTGACGCGCCACTGAGGATGCTTTAAGACGTAGGCAAACACTTGGTCGAGACTGCCAGGTGTTTCCCACTCGGGTTGCAGCAGCTTGGCCACGGTGGCCGATAGCTGGGCGGCTTGCTGCTCGGCCCAGGCCAAATCAGCCGCATCGCCAATCACAACCTTGAGCTCGCTGGCCTGGGCATAGATGCTTGAGTGGGGAGGCTTAAATCGCTTGGGCGAAAACGTCACCCAGTCAAAGGTGCCGCTAAAGGGATGAGCACCAGATGTCTCAAGGTGGGTCTGGAGACCGGCTTCTTTGAGCTGCTCCGTGAGCGCAGCAAGATCGTGCATCAAGGGTTCTCCCCCCGTGATCACGACAATTTGAGGATTAGCGGATCGGGCCTCCGCCACCAACTCCTCCAGGGTTCTCAGCGGATGGCGCTTGGGGTTCCACGATGGCTTAGTGTCACACCATGGGCAACCCACGTCGCACCCGGCCAACCGGATAAAGAAGGCACTGGTGCCTGCCCACGTCCCTTCTCCTTGAATGGAGTGGAACGTTTCCACCACAGGCAGCGCCAGGGGTGACAAGTCAGCCGTCGGGGCGATCGCGATCGGGGAGGTCATTGTCATCTACAGCGTGAACAGCACCCGACTCAGATTCTGGCTTGAGCGCTCAATCATCTTCATACTCAACCCAAGAATTTGGCGTTTCAGAGACCGCCACCTTTAGCTGAATGCCGTCAGGAAGAGACTTCTTTGTCTTTTCGTAGATGTACTGGGCGATCATCTCGGCGGTGGTTTCATAGCCTTCAGGCAGCACATCATTTAGCAGACAGTGATCTAAGCCACCTTTGAGCAGGTCTTTCTTCGCCCAGCGCAGGGTGCGAAAGTCAGCCACCATCACCGGATGAGGACAAAACTCCGACGCCCTCAGCTGAGAGGTGGTGGCCTCCACCCGCACCCGGTAGGTATGCCCATGCATGCGTCCGCAGGGGCCGTCATAGTCTTTGATGTAGTGGGCGGCATCAAAGGAAAATTCTGTTTTGACACTCCACTTGGGCATAGCGTATGGCCTCAATCAGGCTGTAGTACAAGCATTCTGTCCTGAGGGTGATCGTTAGCCATGCCCTCAAGACAGGACCTCCTATTTTAAGACAAATCTAGATGTAGCGTTGTGGAATGTGCATTTGGGTTTCTGGACTCTATCCCGCCTCGCCAAATCGCTGCCACTGGGTGGGGGGCGGCATGAGAAACTCGTAGGCTCCGGCAGCCTGTCCTGGGGCGGCGGTGAGCACAATGTCAAACGATACCGACAGGCGCAGTTCGTCGGTGTGGTTGGGCGTCACCCCGTGGCGCTGCTTGGCCGGGAAGATAATCAGCCGCCCTTCGGTGGGCAGGTAGAGCGCCTGGTCTTGGTTTAAGTAGTTCCAGGTCGAGATAATGTCGGTATTCTCGCTGCCTAGGCCGGGGCTGACCTCGTTGGGGCGAGCATCGTCTAAAAAGGTGAGGCAGCCCGCCGCATCGGTGCCCGACTCGGGCACGGCGACATAGTACACGGCGCTGACGTGGGCGGTGTTGTGGCAGTGGGCACCGACCTCCTGCTGGGGGCGCGACACCACCGGCCAGGCCCGTTGAATGTAGAGATCGACCTGGCTGAGGTCGAGGCCAAGTTCTTTTAAGTAGAGCACCGCATGGGTTTCAACCTGGCTCACTACCCAGCTAAAGCGGGGGTCGGTGTGGACTTTTTCGACCCCGTGCAGGTCGCCTGTCCAGGCCATTTCGGGAAAGTTGCGGGGTTCGCTGCCGCTGGCTTCGAGGTCAAGAATGGCCTCGGCTAGGGCTGGGTTGTGCTGGGGGGCGTCGGGCAGGTCGGCGTAGTAAACCGCGAGGGGAAACCAGGTATCAAGGGGCATAGGGGCAGAATTTTGGCGCGGTTAGGGGATAGGTCATACTGTTAAACGTTGATACAGTTTGATTGACCAGCGTGCAAGTTAGCCCAGCTTAACAGGGTAAAGGATGCCCCGATGGAGTGGATGACAACGGAGTGGATTACAACTCGACCCATTGCCCACCGGGGACTACATCACGATGCGGCGGCACCAGAAAATTCGCTGGCGGCGTTTGAGGCGGCGATCGCCGCCGACCACCCCATCGAGCTAGACGTGCAGCTGCTGGCCGATGGCCATCTGGTGGTGTTTCATGATCGCGACCTAAAGCGGCTGACGGGCAAAAAAGCCCGCATCGCCGACCAGACCCTCGCTACCCTCAAGCACTATCGCCTCTGCCATACCGAGCAGATCATTCCCTCCCTGGCCGAGGTGCTGGCCTGCATTGATGGCCGGGTGCCCCTGCTGATCGAAATCAAAAATGAGAAACGGGTTGGCCCCCCGGAGCAGGCCCTGGTGAAAACTCTGGCGGGCTATCGGGGCGAGTTTGCGGTGCAGTCGTTTAACCCGCGATCGCTCCACTGGTTCAGGCAGGCTGCGCCCCACATCCCTCGGGGGCAGCTGGCCCGGCGACCTCAAAAATTTCTGCGCAGCAACCTGCTGCTCACCTGTCTCAGCGCGCCCCACTTTATTGCCTACAACGTCAAGGCGCTGCCTAACCTACCCACTACCCTGGCCCGCAGCTACTTTAACCGGCCCCTGCTGGCCTGGACGGTGCGCAGCCAGGCCGAGTGCGATCGCGCCATCCAGTACGCCGACAACTATATTTTTGACCCGTTTTAGATGGTTCTAGCCGCCGTGGCTCAGCAAACTCTCAGGCGCTCATCAGCAAAATCGCCCCTCAGATTGGCTACAGTGGCGTTTTCGATGTTCTAGCTCTCTCTTACCGCTAGGGCTATGCCGCTATGCCGTTGCCCCGCATTTCGATTATTATCCCCACCCTCAATGAGGCGAGCAACCTGCCGCAGACCTTGGCCACCCTCCCGGCGGCGACCGAGACGGAGGTGATTGTGGTCGATGGCGGCAGCGTCGATCAGACCCCAGCGGTGGCCAAAGCTCTGGCGGTGCGGGTGGTAGGGTCGGCGCCGGGGCGATCGCACCAGCTCAACGGTGGGGCCGCAGCGGCCACAGGCTCTATTCTCTTATTTCTCCATGCCGATACTCGACTACCCCAGGGGTTTGACCAGGCTATTCGTCATACCCTGGCTCAGCCGGGGGTGGTGGCCGGAGCCTTTCGCCTCGCCATCAATGGCCCCGATCGGGGGCTGCGCTGGGTGGAGTGGGGGGTGAACGTGCGATCGCGCTTGCTGCAAATGCCCTACGGCGACCAGGCAATTTTTATAAAAACCGAGGTCTTTGCCAAAATGGGCGGCTTCCCCAACCTGCCGATGATGGAAGACTTTGAGCTGGTACGGCGGTTGCGAAAGGTGGGACGGGTGGCGATCACTCCCAGTGCGGTCTTGACGAGCGATCGGCGCTGGCGCACCCTCGGCATCCTCCGCACCACCCTGGCGAATCAGGCCATGATCGCCGGATACTTCCTCGGCATCGATCCCCATAAACTGGCCCGCTGGTACAGAGATCTAGGGAAACCCCGACAGTAGCGATTCCTGAGTAGAAATTTCCGCCCTAATACTAGTGGGACATGGCCTCGCTGAGAGCCTCTTTCAGCACCTCATCGCTGACCCCGCAACGCTTCAAGCTGGCAATTAATGCAGGGATCGTATCGCCTTCCAGACGTTCTAGATCAACTCGCAGCCCTTGACCGATATAGGCGCGGGCTAAGGGTTGGTAGCCAGAGAATCCCAGCAGAGGCGCGATCCGCTTGAGGTCTTCAATCACATCTTCTGGCATGCGAATGGTGATCGTGGTCATGGGCCGATTTCGATCCAGCCGCTTCTTTAAGGCATCAGCTTTCATAGTATTCACGCTCCTGTCTTGTGGCCTTTCGGGCCGAAATAATTCGAATGGTGTCGTTTTCTCGCTCAATGTAGACCACGTATAGGAGATTCCAGCGAGTATCTAGACCAATGACAGCGTCCCGGGCCTCGTCGTTACGGCTGGCATCAACTACCACCAGCAGTGGATCAAAGAAGACCTGCGCCGCCCGCTGAAACGTTATACCGTCGTGCTTTTGGGGGTTGACCTGAGCCTTGTCATCATTCCAGACAAAGGAAATTCCATTGAGTACGAAATAAACGTCCATGACTTAAATCATAGCTAGGTCGTAATGACAACGTCAATACACTTTGGTTGGCATGACTGTCTACCCAATTATCCCGACAGCAATCCGCCGCTCATGCGCTTCATTACCCGGCTGGCGATGTCGGCGTAGCGCACCTCCCCGGCCAAAATCTGGCCCAGTCGCTGGGTAGCGGTAGGCCGCTTGATGCCCACTCGGTAGCCGATCCCCGGCACCCGGAAGAATAGCCCGGCGATGCGTTTGGCCCAGGGCATGTCTTCGCCCCAGGTGGTGTGCATGGTGGCGGTATAGTTGGCTAGCGCATCGGGCACCCCTGCGAGAGCGGCATGGATCGCCTCGGCGGCCCGCACCCCGCTGACCATGCCGGGGCGAATGCCTTCGGCGCTGAGGGGGTCAACGATCGCCCCCGCTTCGCCCACCAGCACCGCCCGATGGGTGTGCAACGGGTGGTTGCCGTCCCACAGCTTTAGCGGGTGGCTGTAGACCTGGCCCGCCCCAGGGCTAACACCAAAGGACTGGCTGTATTTTTCGAGCACCTTGCGGTAGTCGGCCGGGGCCTGGCCCACGAACGTCGCCACCCCAATGGAGTAGCTCTCGGCCTTGGGGAAGTTCCAGGCGCAGCCCTGCTTGACCAGGCCAAACTCAAAATTGATGGCACAGTTGTCTTCCACCGGGGCGGGCACCTCTAGCACGCTGGCGGTGCGCAGGGTGAGATCGGGAAAGCCCAGCCACCGGGCCAGTGGCCCAGTGGCTCCGTCGGCGGCCACTAGGTAGGCGGCTTCTAGCGCGCCATCGGTAGTGCTGACCTGCCAGTAGTCGCCTTTGTTCTCAATCGCCGTCACGGTGGTAGCATCCTTCAGCTGTGCCCCTTGGCCCTGGGCCTGCTGCACCAAAAAGTGGTCAAACACGTCGCGCTGCACCATCCAGATCGGATCTTCAGTCGTGAGTTCGGCCTCGATGGGGTCGCCCAGCTTGTAGGTGTAGCGCACCCGGCGCATCGAACGAGACACCACAGAGGCAAAGTCAAAATCAAACAACTCGGCTACGCTGGGCGAAACCGCGCCGCTGCAGGGCTTGTAGCGGGGCAAAGACTCTTTCTCCACGATCAGCACCGAGTGCCCCTGCTTGGCCAGGTGGTAGGCGGTAGCCGCTCCGGCGGGGCCAGCCCCCACCACAATGACGTCGTACATTAGATTCTCGGCTCGGTAGATGGATTAATAAAGGTCATAGGAGGGGCAAGGTTGGGGGCCTAGTCAGTGCTGCCAGCATGCTGAGGTTCTCTGATCTCATCCTACCGTTTTAGCCAAGGGGGGAATTTTTGATCTTAGGATTAGTCCCCCCCCTGGGCATTGCAAATTTTTGGGGTCTCGGGGTTAAGTAAACAGGTCGGGTTTGGTTGGGCTAAAGCCCAAAGCTGCTCGACTTTCTGACGCGACAAAGACGCAACTCTGGCCCCCTGGCGTTAAGCCATCTATGATCCTCCTTTACTATGCAGCGTAATTCTTTCAAAGCTTTTACTGTCGGCGTGCTGGGCGGCTTAGCCCTAGTGGGGCTAGCGAGCTGCGGTAGCGAAAGCCCCACCGCTACTCCTCCTGAGGCAGAGCCCATCGCCAGCGCCGAAGGCGAAAGTGGCACCCTGGTGATTCGCGCCAACGGCGAAGATTTTGTGCGCGAAGGGTTTACCACCAAAGACGGGTGGGAGGTTGAGTTTGACAATGTCTACGTGTCGCTGGCCGATATTACCGCCGCCCAAACCGACCCACCCTTTGACCCCGAGGCGGGCGGCACCCTAGAGGCCAAGGCCGAGGTCAAGGTCGAGGGCACCCAGGTGGTGGACCTGGCTGAGGGCGATGAGAACGCCGACCCGGTGCTGGTGAGCGAGGTTGAGGCTCCGGCGGGGCGTTTCAATGCCCTGGCCTGGCGCATGGTGCCCGCCGAAAGCGGCCCCTCTGAGGACTACACCGTCTGGATGCAGGGCACAGCCAGCAAAGACGGCGAAACCATTCCCTTCACCATCAAGGTAAATGAGGAGCTGGCCTTTAGCTGCGGCGACTTTGTCGGCGACGAGCGCAAGGGCATTTTGGCGGCGGACGACGAAGCTGACCTAGAGGCCACCTTCCACTTTGACCACCTGTTTGGTGATGGCGGTGCGCCCCCCGACGACAGCATTAACACTGGGGCGCTGGGGTTTGACCCACTGGCGGCCCTGGCCACCAACGGCACGGTGGATGTCGACAGCGCGGCCCTCCAGGCCGGTCTATCGGAGGCAGACTACACCACATTTCTAGCTATTTTGCCCAGCCTGGGCCACGTGGGCGAGGGCCATTGTGAAGAGGTGAGGTTGACGGCCCTATGAGACTAGACCTTGGGTTGGCGCTGGCGCTGGGGGTGATCGGCTGGGCCTTGCCGGTGCTGGGCCACGGGGTTGAAATGGAGCATCGGCGGGTCAGCAGCGTTGAGGTGCAAGCCCAGTTTGAGACGGGTGAACCGATGGCCCAGGCCCAGGTGCGGGTTTACGCCCCTGACGACCCCACTGAGATTTGGCAGCAGGGCACTACCGACGACCAGGGGCGGTTTAGCTTTGTGCCAGACGAAACCCTGCCGGGCAGCTGGGAAGTGGTAGTCCGCCAGGCGGGCCACGGGGCGATCGCCACCATTCCCGTGACCGCTGCGGCTGAGGCCGAGGCCGAAACCAATAATGGCACAGGTGAACCCGCCCCAGCGACGACTGAGCCATCGGCCAGTTCTATACTCTCTCCGAGTACTGGCCTATCTCCGGTGCAGCGGGGCATTACCATTGGCTCTGTGATCTGGGGCCTTATCGGCACCGCTCTATTTTTCGCCCGAGGCAAGCGCTAGTGCATATTCCCGACGGAATTTTACCGGCCCAAGTCTGTGCGGCGGGGTACGCCGTCGCCGGCCTGGCGACCTGGTACTCTCTGCGACAGATCAACCATAAGTCCGACCCCACGGCGGCGGTGCCCAAGGCATCGCTGCTGACGGCGGCGTTTTTTGTGGCCTCGTCGATCTACATTCCGGTGCCGCCCGCCAGCGTGCACCTGATTTTGAATGGGCTGCTGGGAGTGGTGCTGGGGTACTTTGCCTTTCCGGCAATTTTGATTGGCCTGTGCTTTCAGGCCCTGGTGATTGGCCACGGCGGCATCACCACCCTGGGGGTGAATGCGGCGATGATGGGTATTCCGGCGCTGCTGGCTTACCACATCTTTCAGCTGCGCGGCTCGGTGGGTAAGGCGCTCAAAGAACCGGCTCGCACGGGGGTGTTTGCCTTTTTGGGCGGGGCGATCGGGCTGGGGGTGGCGGCCCTGATCTTTCTAGCGCTGATTATTTTCAACATTCCCGCAGAGCTAGACGCGGGGGCTGAGCGCACGGCGGTGCTGGCGCTGTCGGTGAGCCACGTGCCCCTGGCGATAATTGAGGGCATTTTTACCGCCATGCTGGTGCTGTTTTTGCGCCGGGTTAAGCCTGAGCTGCTGGAGGGTTAGACGCTGTGGGCGCTGCAAGTCTCGATACCTATGTCCATCGTGAGTCGGTGATCCACCGCTGGTCGCCTCGGCTGAAGCTGGTCAGCCTGGGGGTGCTGATGTTTGCCTTCGCCACCGTGCAAAACCTCGCTCTGGTGCCCTGGATGCTGGGGCTGGCGGCGGTGCTCTATCTGCTCTCGGGGCTACCTTTGGCGTTTTTGCGCCAGCGGCTAAGCTATCCGGGGCTGTTTATTTTGGGCCTGGTGGTGGTGCTGCCGCTGACCGTGGGCGATACGGTGCTGGCCCAGTGGGGCTGGCTGACCCTGCGCCAGGAGGGACTGATGGCAACGCTGCTGATCGTGGGGAGGTTTTTGTCGATTTTGACCCTGGGGTTTATTTTGCTGGGCACGACGCCCTTTTTGACCCTGCTGCACGCCATGCGATCGCTCGGTCTGCCAACCATTCTGGCCGATATGACGCTGCTGTCGTACCGCTACCTGTTTGAGATTGCCGCCATGCTGGCTACCATGCAGCAGGCCATGCGGCTGCGAGGCTTTGGCCAAAAGCGCCAGCGCTGGCTGCGGGCCAACCGCCAAACCATGGAGCAGCTGGCGATGCTGGCGGGCAACCTGCTGATTCGCAGCTATGAGCAGTCGGACCGGGTCTACCGGGCCATGCGGCTGCGGGGCTACGGCTATGGCACAAAGTCAGTCGTGGGGCAGAGTGCTGCGGCCCAGCCTTGCATTCTAAGCTGGGGGCTGACGGGGCTAGTGCTGGCTACGGCGATCGCATTGGTAGTAGCAGAAATGGGATGGTTGCGATGATGGATATGGTATCGACCGATTTTGACCCGGTGGCCCAGGCCAGAGAGGAGCCACCGATTGCGATCGCCGCCCGCGACCTCTCCTTCGGCTACCCCGATCAGCCCGACGTGCTCTGTCAGATCTCGCTGACGGTGCAGGCGGGCGATCGCGTTGGCATCATCGGCCACAACGGCTGCGGCAAAACCACCCTGTTCATGCTGCTCTGCGGCGTGCTCAGCCCCGCCGCCGGAGACATTCACCTGTTTGACGCCCCCCTGAATCCGGGCCAGTTTCGCCCTGAGGTCGGCCTGCTGTTCCAAGACCCCGACGACCAGCTGTTCTCGGCCTCGGTGCGCGACGACCTCGCCTTTGGCCCCCAAAACATGGGCTTTGACCCCGCCGAAGTGGGCGCTCGCGTCGCCCAGGCCGCCGATATGGCGGGCATCACCCACCTGCTCGACCGCCTGCCCCACCACCTGTCGGGGGGCGAAAAACAAATGGTGGCGATCGCTGGCCTCCTCGCCATGACCCCCCAGATCATTCTCTACGACGAGCCCACCGCCAGCCTCGACCTGCGCACCCGCCGCCGCCTGATCCGCTTTTTGCAAAACTCCACCGAGACCGTGCTGATCTCCTCCCACGACCTAGAATTTGTGCTGGAGGTATGCGATCGCGTCATCCTCATCGACGAAGGCCACATCATCGCCGACGGCTGCCCCCGTAAAATCATGGGCGACCAGGCGCTAATGGAGAAACACGGCCTAGAGAAGCCCCACTCGCTGATTCCCCACGTTGAGCAGCACCATGATGGGTGAGCTGTAGTGGTGCATCGCTGTGCGGATGCACCCTACGGAATATCGGCAAGGACAAAAGACTAGGGCGAATGCCATGCGCCCCTACCTATAAAACGCTATAAAAGGTTGGCGGTGTAAGGCTCAAACGCAGAGCAATCTCCCTTTTTCACCGTGATCACCGTCTTCACCCCGCCGCGCCGGGTGTAGTCACCAATCACCCGCAGTCCACGGGGCTGAAGCTCATCCCACAGGCGATCGGCGATCGCATTGGCCACCATCTCATGGCTCACCCGCTGGTCGCGAAAGCCATTGATATAGAGCTTAAACGCCTTCAGTTCCACCACCCACGGCCCTGGGCAATAGTCCACCACCATGGTGCCAAAGTCTGGATACCCCGAGCGCGGGCACAGCGCCGTAAACTCTGGATGCTCTAGGTGAATCGTATAGACATTCTCCGACGGGTTGGGCCACTTCTCCAGCGGATCTACAGCCGCCTGATGGATGGCGCGATCGCCGTACTGAGAGGTGGGAGCTGGTGCGATGGTCATGGGCGGCAATTGCAGTTAAAGAGTGAGCAATTCAAAGCAGAGAGAATATTGATGGAGCTACATAGCCTTTGGCCGGTCTCATCCCATTGGGTAATGTAGCGTTTTTCTAGATTCCCTAACCAACGGTCGCGCGGCAAACCATGCCTAGATGCCAAGACTGCGGGGAAAGTTCCCCGCCGGGGCCTTAACCAAAGTTATTCCTATCGCTTAATCAAAACTTCATACTTCTTCCTAAACACCGCTGGTCTCGCCCCAGACCCCGTGCTAGTCTCACCAGACGTTGAAGGTAGTTTCTGTAGCACATCTGTAGCACTACCCTCAGCCCCATCAAAGACGCTTTTTTTGAGGAAGAAAATTATGTCACTGTACCGTAAGCTTGCCCTCGCTGCCGGTAGCCTGACTTTGGCTGGTATTGCCCTGGCTGCCCCCGTCCAGGCTGAAGACCACAAGGCTGAATCGGTCTCTGCAACCGAGGCGATCGCAGCCGAGTCCGTTGAAACCGAAGCCGCTGAAACCGAAGCCGCTGCCCCTGCCGTTGACGTAGACGCCCTCGAAGCCGAGCTGGAGGCAGAAATCGAAGCCGCCCTTGAAGAAGCTAACTCTGGGGTTATAGTCGAAGAGACCCCCGAAGCTGAGACCCCCGAGACCGCTGAGGAAGTCGATGCTCCCGAAGCCGAAATGGCTGACGAAGCAGAATCCTCTGAGGCCGCCGACCTGGAAGATGGCGATGCCCCCGAAGCCCTAACCCCTGAGGAATCGGAGATCCCTCAGGCCGTCGATCCTGAAGAGACCGAAGTCCCTGAGGCCGCTACCCCCGAGGAAATCGAAGTCCCTGAGGCCGTAGATCCCGAGGAGCTCGAAGTCCCCGAAGCGACTACCCCTGAGGAAGTCGAAGTCCCCGAAGCGACTACCCCTGAAGACGCAGAGACCCCCGAGGCTGCGGCTCTCGAAGCCGGTGAAGAAGCGCTGGTAGAACCCGCCGCCGAGACCCCCGGCAGCTAAAACAGCTCCCGGAGAAACCGCCGAGGCGGCTAGAGCTGCTGCTTGACCCACCCAAGGGCCTCTTCGCGGCTGCTCACCAGCCCCTCGGCCTGAGCCAAATGAACCGCTTCTAGCAGTTCGCCAATTTTGGGGCCTGGTCTTAGAGCCAGGCCCTGCACTAGATCTTTACCCGTGATCAGGGCCTGGGGGTGGGCCACCGGGTCATTGAGAGTCAGGTGCCGCTCAACCAGCGGCAGAATTAACGCCTCGGGCAGGCCGTGGGCCAAGGCCAGCAGAGCAACGCCGCCAAAGGCAGCCCCCGCCACTTTAAACAATTTATACTGCTCACCGAGGGGCATTAGGGCGCCGCCCTGATGCTGGTGCAGATGCTGCCAGCCCTTGAGCATGCTCAGCACCGCCTGCTGCTCGGCGCGACTGTATTTAAGCCGCACTAAGGTAGCCTCTGCCGCCCCTAGCTCAGTGGGCAACAGCTGGCTGAGCTTAGTTGCCTTGAGCCAGCTGCGGTGCAGGCCGGGGGTGGTCTGCTCTTTGAGCCAGCTGTGCAGCAGCTGCGAGTAGGCGGGCCAGCGCTCGTGGTACTGGGCAGCCAGCTGATCGAGGGTGGCTAGGCGCTCTAGTTGAGCACCGTCAATATTGGGGAGCCAGGTTTGCAGCAGACCATCCTGCCAGGCGAGGGCCAGCAGAGTTGACCCCTCGGGCAAGCTGAGCAGGCAGTCTAGCTCGCCCCGCACCCGCTCGGCGGCCATGCGCCCCAGGGCCGGAGCCAGGCTGCGAATGATTTTCTGGGTGGCGGGGTCGAGGCTAAAGCCCAGCTGGGCCGACTGACGGTAGGCCCGCAGCAGCCGCAGGGGATCGTCTTCGAGGTTTTCGGCGGCCACCATGCAGAGGGTTTTGCGGGCTAGGTCGGCACAGCCGTCGAGGGGGTCGAGCAGGGTCTCGCGGTGGGGGCTGTAGGCGATCGCATTGATGGTAAAGTCGCGCCGATGCAGGTCTGAGTAGATGGTTGGCCCCACCTGCTGGGCAAAGTCTACGGTGGCGTTGGGGAAGACCACGCGGGCGATCTGATGGTCGGGGTCGAGCACCACAAAGCCCGCGCCATACTGTTTGGCGATAGATTGGGCGGTGGCGATCGCCCGTTCTGGCAACACAAAGTCGAGGTCTAAATAGTCGGCTTGGCGGCGCAACAGTGCGTCTCTGACACTTCCCCCCACCAGGTAGGCTTGCTGTGGCAGTAGCGACACGCTGAAGGGCCAGGTTTTTGGCGAAAGCGCCGATTGTTCAGTAGCCACTGCCAGGGAAATCGGTGATAGCGTTGGATTCAATCAACCCTCATCTAATTCATTACAACAGGGTTTTTAAGTCTTGACACCCGGCCACCGCCGCGCGCAACCCAAAAACCCCATAAGGTTTTCATTTTGCAACATCTAAGCTGGGCTGCCCAAGACATTCAAAAAACTTGAGCTAGACTACCAGAAAACGCAGCCCCTTTACTGCCAGAGCCTTTGATTACCAGAGCGTTTATGACTAGAGAATGACGGCCATTGGGGCGAGGGCTGGCTAGACTGGAGATGTGGGTCTGGCTCCAGAGATTGGGCCTACGGTGTTCCCCCTGAGGGCGTGTTATGTGCATTTGTGTAAACTGCCACTACGTTGATCGCTGCACCACCTACCACGCGGTGGAGGAGCTGCATGAGCAGCTCCACTTAACCGATTCCCCCAGCTTTGAGGCGGTGAACCCGACGGTTAACGCCAACCTCCGCGTCGTTGGCGACGTAGTTGAAAAAGAATTCGACGTAGTTGGCTGCGAGAGCTTTGCCGAAGAGCAGGGCAAGTGGGCCAAGCTGCGCCCTGGCGAGCTGGTGCCGACTTAGGGAATCGAGCCATCCTTTGACCACTCTTTGCGTTAACCCGGCCTGCCCTCGGCCTGAGAATTTGGACGATGTGCTAGTTTGTGCGGCTTGTAGTCAGTCGCTGCTAGTGGGTAATCGCTATCGCTGTCGGCGGCTCCTGGGTCAGGGGGGCTTTGGCCGCACCTATCTGGCAGTGGATGAGAGCCACAGCCCTGCCGTGGTCTGTGTTGTTAAGCAGATGGTTGCTGGGGGTGATCGCCCCGCCGCCGCCAATCCAGATCGCTTTCACCGCGAAGCCGATCGCCTGGCTACCCTAGGGCAACATCCTCAAATTCCGGCGCTGCTGGCTGTTGTTGACAGCGCCCAGGGCCAGTTTTTGGTGCAGGAGTACATCCCTGGCCCCAACCTCGATCAGCTCATTCAGCTATCCCCTGACCTGGGCGGCGAGGCGCTGGTGCGGCGGGTGCTTTACGAGTTGCTGCCGGTGCTGGCCTATATCCACGGCCACAGCGTGATCCACCGCGACATCAAACCCGCTAATATCATTGCGCCCCCGGCCCCGCAGCCGCTGGTGTTGGTCGACTTTGGGGCAGCGAAGGCCGTTGCCGACCCCGAAGAACTGAAACGCACCGCTACAGTGATCGGCAGCGCCGGGTATGCCGCCCCCGAGCAGGCCCTGGGTAAGGCGGTGTTTGCCAGCGACATTTTTAGCCTGGGGGTAACCTGCCTGCACTTGCTCACTGGGCTGCATCCCTTTGACCTCTATGCTGTCAGCGACGACGCCTGGGTGTGGCGGTCCTACGTCACTACGTCCGTCAGCCAGGCCCTGGGGCGAGTTCTTGATCGCATGGTCAACCGCCGCCTGCCAGAACGCTACGGCACGGCTCAGGCGGTGCGGGCCGACCTGCGCTGGAGCGGCCTGGCGGTAGAGGGCGGGGCCAAGCGATCGCCCCCGGCTCAAGCCTCAGACTCTCCCCGGCCCACCTGGGAACAGCGGTTTGCCCTGAGCCTGCCGGGGTATGTGGCCAACGGGCTGGCGGTCAGCCCCCAGGGTCGGGCGATCGCCACCGCCTGTTCCGATGGCTCGGTGCGCCTGTGGGACTGCACCAACGGCGAGCCAATTCACACTTTCAGCAAATCGTTGGGGCTGTTTGGCGTTGGTCATCGGGGCGCGGCCAACGCCGTGGCGTTTACGGCCCAGGGCGCTGCTATCATCAGCGGCGGCGACGATAGCCAGCTGATCCGCTGGAATTTAGTCGACTACAGCGGTGAGAAACTGCCGGTGTCGGGCTGGCAAATTTCTGCCCTGGCGATCGCTCCCGACGACACCCTGGCGGTGGGCAGCGGCGATGGACGCATTTACCTGGGGTCACTGGGCCAGGGAGAGGCGGCCAAAACTCTGGTACACCACCAAGACCAGGTGACGGCCCTAGCGGTGGATGTCGCAGGCAATCTGCTGGTGAGCGGGGGGCGAGATCGCACCATTCGCCTGTGGTCGCTGCCCTCGGGACGGCTGACCCGCACCCTTACCGCCCCCAAGGCCCCCATCACTGCGATTGCCTGCCACCCCGATGGCCGCATCGTCAGCGGCGACCGAGCGGGTCATGGCCAGGTGTGGAGCGCCGACAGCCCCGACGACGGCCTAGTGATTCACCAATCGCCCAGCCCAGTGACCGCCCTGGCGATCAGCCCCAACGGAGACTGGCTGGCGATCGGGGCCGACGATGGCCAGCTCACCCTGATCAATCTTCAGGGGCTAAACCAAACCATCCGGCTGCGCCACGCCTGGGGCGTACGCGCGCTGGCCTTTACCCCCGACAGCCGCATGGTGGTCAGCACCAGCGCCGACGCAACCATCCGTTTTTGGTGTCTGGCCTCTGTTGGTGTTTAGACCAAATCCGAATCCTATAACCCCGATTCCAAGCAGGCGGCTGGCGTAGGGGCAAACGGTGTTTGCCCAGCCCAACCGGGGCTAGCCAAGGCGGGTTCAGTGTTAGAGCTTTTATGGTTTAAACCAAGGTGCGATCGCCCAGATCAAGGTCTAATTGACGGCCATCTCGGGTGGCGCCGCTTGCCGGTGCCCCTCAGAGCTGCCCAGCTGAATCAGCTCTACTTTGTAACCGTCGGGGTCTTGCACAAAGGCGATCACCGTCGAGCCGTGCTTCATGGGGCCGGGTTCGCGCACCACCTGGCCGCCCTGGGACTTAATCTGCTCGCAGGTGCTGTAGATGTCGTCAACGCCGAGGGCAATGTGGCCGTAGGCATCGCCCAGATCGTAGGACTCGGTGCCCCAGTTGTAGGTCAGCTCTAGCACCGTGTGGTCGGCCTCGTCGCCATAGCCCACAAAGGCTAGGGTAAACTCGCCGCCGGGGTAGTCTTTTTTGCGCAGCAGCTGCATGCCCAGCAGCTCGCAGTAAAACTTGAGGGAGCGATCTAGATCGCCAACCCGCAGCATGGTGTGTAGTAGTCGCATGGTGAAGTCTTCTCGCTATTGGCTTTTACCATTATTACCAGGGGTATCAACTTAAGCCGGGACAGGTTGTCCGTACCAGGGATTAGGCTGTTGTGACGAAGAAGACCGTCTAGGTATAGGTAACTCTGTAAAGGTACTCAAGACAGACTCAAAGAGGTCAGGAAACGGATGGCCAAAGAGTCGCTGAGCCGCCGTCGTACTGTCAGAGCGCTTAAGGTCAAAATTATGGAGGATAG
>JBBSKN010000041.1:0-30898 GCA_038256265.1 Phormidesmidales cyanobacterium | reverse complement strand
GTCATCGTTCCCGTTTTGAATTCGTACCGGTAACGATACCGGGCTCTGGGCACTGCCGCAGAGCCTTTTATTTCTTCTCAAGAAAGTGCTCATTGATACATTGCACCCAATATCCCTTTGTCCCGCCTTACGTTGATACCCATTACCAGGGCTATGCTGGCTGTGGGTTGGGCAGCAAACTTATCGTCAGACAAAAATTCGCTGTAGTCGGCCAATTCGTCTAGCCCTAAAAACCCCAGCCAGAGTTCAGTAACGAGCCAGAGGGCCAAACGGTAGCCGATGTGTTTTGTCTTAATAGTCATGGCACTCACCTTATGATGACCAGGAGAGCGGCCCATCGTGAGATTAACTCGGAACTAGTTGGAGTTCATTGGTGATGGCTCTCCCCATACTCTATAGGCATTACTGAACGCAGCTTTTCGCAGCCCACAGTAAAGGATCTAATTAGCCGAAAGTCGAAACTTGAGGTCATCTCCACCCCTGCAGCGTTGCGCTGGCTCACTGGAGTCACATCCGTGGCTATGCAAAAAACCTGAAGATTTAGATATGGGCTGAGCTTGCTAAAAAACAGCAATGCAGGGGCAAAGCGATTTACCCCTGCGGATATTCTTCTCAATCGGTGGTATGGCCGAGTTTGGTTTCAGCTCACCCAGATGTCGCTGCTCTTAAGCTCGACGCCAGAGCCAAATTTTGCCAGGTCTTGAGGGGCGATCGCCCCTGTGCCGTCAGCATCGTAGGCAAGAACGCTCGTTTGGGGGTTGAAAACGAAGCGGTGGTCACCCGTGGTCGCTGAAGACCCCAGCACAAACTGGCTGTCGCTGAGTTGACCAACGCTCAGCCCACCCCCAAAAGTACGAGCTAAAACCTGGATCTTGTCGCCCTCGGCCCGGCTAAAGTCTGCAATAGTATCCATCCCTTCGTTGGGTCGCCAATATTCAAAGGTGTCGGCCCCCGACCCACCGATAAGTAGATCATTGCCTTGGCTGCCGATAAGAATGTCGTTGCCAGCGCCACCCACCAGGATGTCGTCGCCATCAAAACCCAGCAGGATGTCGTTCCCATCTCCCCCCAGCAGAATGTCGTCTCCTCTACCGCCATTGAGGGTATCGTTTCCATCTCCGCCGTCTAGGAGGTCGTTACCATCCCCTCCATTGAGATTATCGTCTCCACCAAAACCTTGAATGAAATCGTTCCCGCTTGTTCCTTGTAGATGGTTTTTGCGCTCGTCACCCAAAATTTGCGATGCATAGGTTGTCGGCGTAAGATCGTACATCGGCGCAGCTTGACTGCCACTGATATTGGGTTGTAGTGCGACAGGGGTACCACCCCGCATAGCAACAGCGGGCTCGGGCACGACAGGAGTTCCCCCACGGATTGCGATCACAGGTTGAGAGTCAGGATGCGGGGCGATAATTCGCGGCCCTGAACCGGGTAGCACAGTCGAGGTCGTTGCTGGAATGGTGCGTGGCCCTGAACCTAGCAGCACAGTCGAGGTTGTTGCTGGAACGGTGCGCGGCCCTGAACCGGGTAGCACGGTCGAGGTTGTTCCTGGAACGGTGCGCGGCCCTGAACCTGGTAGCACGGTCGAGGTTGTTCCTGGAATGGTGCGTGGTCCTGAACCGGGTAGCACAGTCGAGGTTGTTGATGGAACGGTGCGCGGCCCTGAACCTGGTAGCACGGTCGAGGTTGTTCCTGGAATGGTGCGTGGTCCTGAACCGGGTAGCACAGTCGAGGTTGTTGCTGGAATGGTGCGTGGCCCTGAACCGGGTAGCACGGTCGAGGGGGTGCTCACCCTGTTGAAACTGCGAGCGGCGAGAGGAGATGAGTGTCGGATGAAGTTAGCCATTTTCTGACTCCTTAAGTAATTGGTGGCTGAGGCTAGCTGATGTGCTGCTGAAAGCTGCTTTAGGAAAGGCCTCAGGGCTTGTGATTACTTATGAGCGTTTCTAAAATGGGCTTTTCGCAAAAAAGTTGCCGCAAAAACTTTTTCCACAAATTTGCGAAAACCAGATCTGGTTTTCGTATAAGTAGTGGATGTTGACAGCGCAGTGTACTCAACGATTTTTGGCCTTAGAGGCGTCGCCGAGGTGAGATTTACTATCGATATGCGGTCTAGCAATGGCGAAATGCAAAAAAGGGCCAACCACCGGAGAGCAAGTGGTTGACCCTGCTTAGCAGACTTAAAGAACCCAAATATCGCTGCTTCTGAGAGAAACCCCAGAGCTTACTTTCGCGAGTTCTTGAGCGCCACTCCCCCCAACCCCATCGGGGTCAAAAGACAGAATATTGGTGCTGGTGTTGAAGATGAAGCGATGGGCACTACTGGTAGCGGTAGAACCAAGGACAAACTGGCTGTTACTCAGTTGCCCACGGGTTAGATCGCCACCAAAGCCGGCGGCCAGTACCTGAATTTTGTCGCCCTCGGCGCGGTTAAAGTCTTGAATGAAATCGCGACCTTCGTTGGGCCGCAAAAAGTAGAAGGTATCGGCCCCAGCGCCGCCAATGAGGGTGTCATTGCCCAAGCCTCCGACCAGGGTGTCTTTTCCGCTACCGCCAAGGAGGCGATCGTTACCGCTCTCGCCAAATAGATAGTCGTCTCCGTAGCCGCCGTAGAAAGTGTCTCGATTATTACCACCGTAGAGAATGTCTCTACCTGAATCTCCTTTTAGAATGTCATCACCATCGCCACCATAGAGGTAGTCGTTGCCGCCACCGCCCCGAAGATGATCATTGCCGCCATAGCCCCGCAGAAAATTGCTGGCTCCATTGCCAACAATCGTGTTAGCCAGGTTATTTCCGGTGCCAGCGCGGGCGGTGCCAGTGAGTTGAAGGTTCTCAACGTGGTTTGGCAGGGTGAAGCTGATAGATGCCTCAACCCAGTCAATTCCTTGACCGGCATGCTCGATAACGCGATCGCCGAGGCTATCAACCACATAGCGATCGTTTCCAATACCGCCATACATGGTGTCATTGCCGGTACCACCATTCAGGTAGTCGTCACCAGCCTGACCAAAAATCAGGTCGTCATCCCCTTCGCCATACAAGATATCGTGGCCGCCACCGCCATAGATTCTATCGTTACCGATACCACCCCAAATTTTGTCGTTGCCGCCATGATATGCATTGTATGAGTTGTCACCGTAGAGGATATCGTTGCCAGCTTGGCCAAATATCTCATCGTTCCCATAACCACCGTAGATGGTGTCATGCCCAACAACACTTGTGTTGTGAGCGCTGTCACCCCACAGTTTGTCGTCGCCATCACCGCCATCAATAACGTCGTTCCCCTCCTCACCAAGCAGAAAATCAGCGCCACCGTAGCCATATAAAAAGTCGTTTCCTGCTCCGGCGTAGAAAAAGTCTCTTAGCGACGATCCAAAGAAACGGTCTGAGTTGATTGAGCCATAGAAACTGTTTGGTCCATAGAAGTCAGCCATTTTTTGCTCCTTCCTAAAATTAGGATTTTTGGGATTCTCTCAAGAACCTGTGGACTTTTTAATACGCCCAGTCAACACCTGAGAGTTGTAATTGCTGGTAGTTACCTATAGACTCGATGTGAGAATGTTTTCGCAGAATATTGGCAACAAAAACTTTTTTCACAAATTTGCGAAACTCTGGCTACAGGCTCGTATAAGTAAGGGATGTGGCGATATGAAAGCCATGTGCGGGCTAGCTTGACCACGGCTATGTCACGACAAAAAAGGTGATTTCGTGGATCCACCGGAAGCGCGATCGCTTCATCAGACCCTGCAAACGCTAGTGGCGGAGGCCAGTGCTCTGCCACCCGCTAGCGTGCAGCGGCAGCAGATTTTGCAGGAGATCTACCGCCGGGTGATGACCGCCAAGAAGCTCTGGGTTGAGCACGAGCCCTACTACGGCGATGCTCTGCAAGACATGTGGGAGTACTGTTTTCAGCATTTAGACGAGTACGACCCCGCGATCGCCGGGGTGACCACCTGGCTAAATTTTTGCCTAAAGAAGCAGCTCAGACGGCACCGCGATCGCTGGATTCGAGCGCGCGATCGCAAGGCCAACCCCAGGCTCACCGACGACGGCGAACTGCTCGATCCGGTCGATACTCTGCCCGCCCGCCCTGGCATTGAGCCCACGATCGACATTCTGGAGACCACCCTGAACTGGGTAAAGGCTGATTCAGAGGGCAAGCTGCGGGCCACCTGTTTTCGCAAACGACCTGAGATTAATGCCCAGGCGTTGTTTTTGCTGCGCTTCCCAGACGAAACGCCGTGGCAGACCATCGCTGGCCGGTTTGGCCTCAACTCAGCAGAGGCGCAAGACTTGCCCAAGTTCTATAACCGCAACTGCTTGCCACTGCTGCGAAATTTTGGTTTCTCGCAGGGATATATAGCTAACCCTGCCCTCAAGTCGAGAACCTAGACTCTATGACCACTTCCCTCGATACCCTCACCGCTACGGCGGCCCCCCTCTGGATTACCCACGATGCTCGGCAGTTGGCCGAGGGGTTTGCCCGCCAGCAGGCCACGCCCCAAAAGGCCAAGCAGGTGTACTGCAATACCCTGGCGGTATGCCTGGTCAACAACTACCTGCGGCTGCTGGGTATTCGTACCGACCTAAGCCCCTGCGACAGCTGGAACCCGCTGATACGATCGGTGATTAACGTGGCGGATTTGGAAGTGGTGGGCCGAGGGCGGCTGGAGTGTCGGCCCCTGCCCGAGGCGGAATTAGCCGCTGAAAATCCTGTCTGCTACGTGCCCTCAGAGGTTCACGACGATCGCATTGGCTATCTCGTAGTGCAGCTCAACGTCGACGATGCCACCGCCACCCTGCTGGGGTTTACTCCCCAGGTCGAGAATGAACAGCTCGCCCTAACCAGCCTGCGCCCCCTCGACGAATTCCCTGCCTATCTTGATCGAGTAGCGCCACCCATATCGATCGCTGAGCAGGTGACCCGGCTCAGCCTTGGCTGGCAAAACCAGGTGGAAGAAGGCTGGCAAACCCTGGAAGACCTGCTGGGGCTGCGCCCAGTGGCATGGCAGTGGCGTCGAAGTGCCACCACCCTGTCAATATCGTCGGGGTTTGCCTGGGGCAAGCGGCTGATGGCCGATGGTGCCTCCCTACAGCCCGACCTGGGCCTGGCGGTGGAAGTGATGAACCCCGAGCTAACGTCTACCATGGGAGGTGGGATAGATATCGGACTCAAGCTGTTTTCTCTGGCCCCCGAGGGCAACTTACCTCCCGGCCTCAGCCTGTACCTGCTGGATGAGAGCGGGGTGGTGGTGATGCAGGCCCAGCCTGGCCCCCAGCACCAGGTAGTGGAGCTGAGCTTTCAGGGTGAACCCGGCGATCGCTTCAAGGCGCGGGTGGTGTACGGTGATGTGGCGATCACCACCACATTTATGGTCTAGCAGTTCTGAGCTATCCCCCAGCTATGAACAGGCTTGCGGTACTTCGACTGGAGGGTGACTGGGTCACCTATGGCTTTCGCGCCGGGCTGGAAATTGGCCCAGAGGGGCGATCTGCTGAAGTGGCGACCAGCGGCACCCTGCCGCCCAATCCGGCTTTGGCAGAGGCGCTAACCCGGTGGCAGGGGCGCTACCACCGCCTTAACCCGGTGACGCGGGCGCTCACGCCCAAGGGCGTCTACTACGACGGCGAGATCAACCCGGCGATCGCCTGTGCCCAGGCCGCCGCTGCTCTGACCCAGCAATTCAATGCCTGGCTACAGGCCGATGGCTTTCGCGATGTCGATCAACAACTGCGGCAAAGCCTCAGCCAGCAAGACCCCACCCGTATTTTGATTCGCACCGATAGCCCCCACCTGCCCAGTCTGCCATGGCACCTGTGGAATGTCGTGGAGCAGTATCCCCAGGCAGAGGTCTCTTTTAGCGCCCCAAAGTTTCAGCGGGTGGCGGTGGCAACCGGCGAAGACCATGGGGCGAAGGTGGCTATTCTGGCAATTTTGGGCCATCGGGAGGGGATTGATGTGGATTGCGATCGCGCCCTCCTAGAGGCTCTACCCAATACCGCCGTCACCTTTTTAGTGGAGCCCCACCGTCGCCAGCTCACCGATCAGCTGTGGAACCAGCCCTGGGATATTCTGTTTTTTGCGGGCCACAGCGAAACTACCGCCGCCCAGGGCCGCATTAGCATTAACCCCACCGACCACCTCACCCTCGACGAGCTGACCTACGGCCTGCGGCGGGCCGTGGCCCAGGGGCTACAACTGGCCATTTTTAATTCCTGCGACGGGCTGGGTCTGGCCCACGCCCTGGCCCCGCTGCACCTGCCCCACATGATTGTGATGCGCGAACCGATCCCTGACCCGGTGGCCCAGACCTTTCTCAAGTCGCTGCTGCAATCATTTGCGGCGGGGAATGCGCTGCACCTAGCGCTGCGGGAGGCGCGGGAACGGCTCCAGGGGCTAGAGGGGGAGTTTCCCTGTGCCAGTTGGTTGCCGGTGCTGTACCAGACTGCCGCCGACCCACCCCCTACCTGGGAAACCCTGCGCCAGCCCCGATCACAATTCTCAGGCGGAACGTCCCGAGCCTGGGCTGACCCGGCGCTGCGCTGTTCGCTCAAAACCGCCGGTCTGGCCAGCCTGGCGATCGCCGCCCTGACCCTGGGCCTGCGCAGCCTGGGGGTGCTGCAACGGTGGGAGCTGCAAGCCTTTGACCGCCTGCAACGGCAGCGCCCGGCAGAAACCCTGCCCCGCCGCCTGCTGCTGGTGGAGGCGACCGAAGCGGACATCAACACCTACGGCTACCCTCTGCCCGATGAAGTGCTGGCAAAGTCGATCGCCGCCCTCGCCCCCCTGGAGCCGAGGGTGATCGGGCTGGATATTTTTCGCGATCGCCCCATCACCTCGCCCGCGTTGCGATCGCAACTGGCCCAGCAAGACAACCTGGTGGCCCTGTGCAGCGTCGGCCAGCCCAATGACCCCAACCGCCCTGGCCTTGCGGCACCGGAGGGGGTGCCCGAGCTGCGGCTTGGCTTCAGCAATGTGGCGATCGACGCTGACCAGGTGCTGCGGCGACAGCTCCTGTTTTTGACGCCAGACCCCAACACCGCCTGCGCCACCCGCTTTTCCCTCAGTGCGCTGATGGCCCTACACTACCTGGCCCCCGAGGGAATTGAGCCCAAAACCCTAGACGAGGATCGCATTCAGCTGGGACAGGCCCAACTCCAGGCCCTGGGGCCAACCAGTGGCGGCTACCAAGACCTCGACAGCCGAGGCTTTCAAGTTTTGCTACATTACGCCGACCTGGCCCAATTCGCTCAGACCATCCCCCTCTCGACCCTGCTAGAGGCAGGCGTTGCCCCCGAGGGAGTGACCCACCCAGCGGTGCTAATCGGCGTAACCGCCCCCATTTCTAACCCCACCGATTATTTTTTGACCCCCGAGAGCATCGGCCAGTGGCCCCAAGAACCGGTACCGGGAGTGCGCCTACAGGCCCAGATGCTGCACCAGTTGCTCAGTGCCGCGTTGGATGGTCGTCCCCTGTTGCGGCCCTGGCCGAGCTGGGCCGATGGGGCGTGGATCGTAGCTTGGGGATTTGTAGGAGCGGGGGTAGCGGAGCGATCGCGCCGACTCAGCCTTTGGAGCCTGGCCTTGGGCCTAGCAGTGCTCGCCCTCTACACCAGCGCCTGGGGTCTGTTGATCGTCGGCTGGTGGGTACCCCTGGTGCCTGCGGCCCTGGCCCTGGCCGCCGCCAGCAGCGTTGCCCCCCTAACCACTCTGTCAGGAAAATCGCTAGCCCCCAGCCCCCCTGGGAAGGAGAACCGCTAATGATCTATCATCGCGATCGTCAGTTGATGGCGCAGGTGCATGGGTGGGCAATGCCCACCCTACCGGTGGCCACCGGTCTCGCTCTCGCCTTCATTCTTCCCCCTGTCGCCATCTCCGCCACTCCCCCACTCCCCCACTCCCCTAGCACCCTCTCCCTCTCCCCCTACAACCCACCCAACCGCGGGGCCCCAGGCCGCACCCGCGATGCTGGTAGCCGCAGCTGTGGCCTGGTGGCACTGGTGCCGACCCAAACCCACTGGGGCGAAACCCTAGAGCCGCACCCCACGTTTTG
This sequence comes from Phormidesmidales cyanobacterium, assembly GCA_038256265.1. GTDB lineage: Bacteria > Cyanobacteriota > Cyanobacteriia > Phormidesmidales > Phormidesmidaceae > Nodosilinea. The sequence goes on along the minus strand of JBBSKN010000041.1, from coordinate 22,841 downwards.
GTTTTACGTGGCCAACCCAGCAGAACGCATGGTCTTTGAGCTGCGCGATGAGATGACCGGGGAAAGCGTATTCACAACCGAGTTTGCGGCTCTGGCTGGCCCCGGCATTGGAAGTTTCGCCCTGCCGAAGACGGCTCCGGCACTGGAGAGCGATCGCCTCTACCGCTGGCAGCTTACCCTTGACTGCCCCCACACCGACTCAGACCCCACCGTCAACAGCATTGTGGTGCGGCGGCAGGCTGACCCAGAGCTTGCTGCCAAATTACAAACGGCCCTGCCCACAGAGCGAGTCGATTTACTTGCTACCCACGGGCTCTGGTACGACACCCTCACCGATCTGGCCCAGCTGCGTACCAGCGATCCGCAAAATCCCGAGTATGCCGAGGCCTGGGCTGACTTGCTCCAGCACCCGATCGTTGGCCTTGACGACATGGTCGAAATACCGCTGATTCCCTGCTGCTCTGTTGAGAATCCCTAAATAAAAGGATTTCTCATCTTCCCATGGTCTTGGCTTTACAGTTCTTCAGGAGTTTCCCATGCTAATGCTGCTGTCCCTAATGCCATCGTTGCCCGCTGAACCCGCCACCACCTATCCCATTAGTCAAATCGCCCAGGTTACCCCCCGTGCCGACGGCACGGACACAATAGTTGATCTCATAGTGCCCATAGTTGAGCCCATAGTTGAGCCCACCTATAACATTACCGGTGGCCACCCGTCCGGAACAAATCTGTTCCACAGCTTTGAGCAGTTTGATGTGAAAGAAGGGGAGGTAGCCAATTTTATTGTCACCCCGAACATTGAAAACATCGTTGGGCGGGTCATTGGCAGCAATTCTTCTGAAATCTATGGCACGCTGCAAGTGCTCAACAGTGACGCTAACCTGTTTTTGGTGAACCCATCAGGAGTTATTCTTGGCCCCAATGCATTGCTGAATTTAGGAGGTAGCTTTACGGCTTCTACTAGCGATCGCTTCGCCACCGGCAACGACTGGCTCACCACCTGGAACCAAAACAGTTTTGTTAACCAAAACAACCCCAACAGTGTTGTCCTTACAGTAGGAGATCCCAATGGACCGCCTAGGGATAATGGATCTATACCGTTTAGTCTGGGGTCTAAAATCCGTTTAGAAAATAACGGATTTGTTTCTGGAGATTTAATAACCCCAGGCGACAACATTTTTATTTTTGCCGACAGCATTACCACTGGCGACATTAATACCGATAGTCAGCCGGGTGGAACGGTTACCTTAGAGGCGATCGCAGGCGGCATTATCACAGGTAATATTTCTACTCAGGGAGAAGGCTATTACCAAGATGGTTCACCCAGGGTAGAGGATGGCTCAGTTGTATTAACAAGTATTGGAGATATCAGGACGGGAGAAATTGAAGTTTCCACAAGCTTTTCTTCTGCAGTTGACGATTCTCCGCCCTTTGGCCGAGTGTCACTAACCTCGACTAACGGTAATATTACTGTTCACTATATTGAAAGTGGACCAGGGGGCATTAGCATTAGCGCACCTTTGGGGCTATTCAGAGCTGAGAGTGCGATCATTATTGATAGGCGAGATTTTAAACCCCCAAACCGGGACGGATCACCTGAAATTTTTGACCTATTTCTGAGGGATCATCCCGAGTTGGTTACATTCCTTGAATCCCGAGGCCTAGCAGTACACGACCCAATAACCAACGAACTCTACTCCGGCACTATACCGGTAGTTTTTCCAGATTGCGTGCTTAATTCTTGTTCGATACCCATCAGTCTTTGGGTTTCTAACGCTCAACAGTCTCAATTACCCGTTGAAAGCTTAATCCGTATAGAGCACGGGGGACAATCTCTTACAGCTAATGGCATTACCGCTCAGGGCTCAAACAGTGAGTCAACGCCTGCCTTTGTGGTGGGACCATCACTATCAGTTAGCAACCCTAGTTTTTACCCTAATCCGTCTCAGCAAAGCTCTATTCTTTCTGTTTCTCCATCCTTTAGTGCTCTGAATCTAAGCACTGAACTACCACCGGATACAAGCGGTACCGTCGGGGGCATTTTCATTACCTCTTCCAATGCTGATGTCATTCGCAGCATTCTCAACCGGCCTTTTGTACCATCGGTTGCGGTCACGTCACCTCCAGTTGTAGTCACACCACCTCCAGTTGTAGTCACGCCATCTCCAGCTGTGGTGACGTCACCTCCAGCTGTGGTCACGCTGATTTTGTTAGAAGAGAGCAGTTCATCGGTTATCAATCGCGATGAGCAAGGGCCCACCGTATCCTCTCATCGAGTCAATGCTCCTCTGCTGAGGATTGCTGAAGATGTACTGACCAAGCCCTGTAGCGCTTCAGAACTGACCATAGCGGCAGATGGCCGCTATGTACTTGCGGGCTGCGAATCATGGTCACGCTAGGGGGCTGCTGCTTGATGGTGCTCCTGATGGGGCAGCCTCGGCCCGCTGTTACCCCATTGAACAGTGCTGTGCTGTACTCCGAGCAGCCCCCATCGACGGCTGAGGTGCTATTCCAAAGAGGGTTGGAGTACTACCAAGCTGACCAGTTCGCTGAGGCGGTTCAGACCTGGCAGCGGGCGTTGGCCCTTTACCAGGGAGAACAGCATCGCGCCGATCGCAGTGCTGTACTCACAAGCCTGGCGGCAGCCCACCTGGCGTTGGGGGAGTATCGGCTAGCATCTAACACTGCTCAGCAAGCAGTGATCCTGGCCCAGGCGGTGGGGGAGGCGGGGTTAGAAGCTCAGGCGCTGGGAAATCTGGGTATTGCCTACCGGGGGCTGGGCCTCTACGAGCCAATGCTCACGGCGTACCAGCGAGCGCTAGAGCTCGTACAACACCAGGGCGATCGCCCCACCGAGGCCATTCTCCTCGAATTGCTGGGCAACGGCTATGAAGCCCTGGGCGACTACTCCCAGGCACAGGCGACCTACCAGCAAAGCCTGGCCATTGCCAAAGACTTGGACGATAGCGCTGGGGCCAGCTCAGTTTTGGGGAATCTGGGGGCGCTGTACAGCAATTTGGGCAATACGGACGGGGCGATGGCCGCCTACCGCGCTAGCCTCACCCTGGCCCGAGCTACCGATGACCAGCAGATCATCGGCTATGTGTTACACAACCTAGGCACGACCTACCATGTCCAAAACGATCTGGAGGCAGCCTTAGGCTACTACCACCAAAGCTTAGCCCTGGCTCAGACTATCTCTGACCCTCAGCTCGAAGCTCAAGCCCTGGGCAGCCTGGGGTTAGTTTATGAAGATCAGGGGGATGTGGAGGGGGCGATCGCCGCCCAACGCCAGAGCCTAGCGCTAGCTCAATCCTTAGAAAATCCTCAGCTCATCGGCACGGCCCAAAACAATCTCGGCCATACCTTGTTCAAAGCCGGGCGGCTGACCGCCGCTGAAATCGAGCTGCGCCGGGCTATTCACCGGCTTGAGTCGCTGCGGCCTGGGCTAGCCGATACCTATAACGTGTCGCTGTTTGACACCCACGTGCTCACCTACAACCTACTTCAGCAAATTTTGGTAGCCCAGGGCAATACGGATGAGGCCTTGATCGTGGCCGAGCGAGGTCGGGCCAGGGCATTTGCCGAACTGCTGGCCGGTCGACAGCCGATAGGCCCAGGGCAGGCCGCCGCTGAGCCTCCTAGCCTGGCTCAAATTCGCACTGTGGCGCGCACCCAAAATGCGACCCTGGTGACCTATTCCCTCGTTCCGGAAGACAAGTTTAAGGTACAGGGCCGGCAGCGGGGCAAGGCGGCAGAGCTCTATATTTGGGTAGTGAACCCCACGGGCGAGATTACCTTTCGGCGGCAGCTCTTGGCCCCTCTCCTCGACCCCAGTGAAACCCTGGTAGATCTGGTTACGGTGGTGCGCCAGAGCCTGGGCAGCAGAGGCCGGCCTATTGCCCCCTTGGCGGTGGGAGATTTTGTGCGCCGCAATCAGGAGCCTGTCGGGTGGGCACCCTACCGGGTCGAGCAGGTCAACTCCGACGGCAGCGTGACCCTCAGCCATCCAGAGTTCACGGTACCCAGCCCGGTGCCCACTGCTGAGCTGTATCGGGTAGAGCAGCCCGGTCAGCGCGATGGCCTTAGGCCGGTCTCCGACCATCGCTGGCAACAGCTCCACGAGATTCTGATTGCCCCTATCGTCGATGTTCTGCCCGAGGATCCTCATGCCAGGGTTATTTTCATTCCGCAGGATCAGTTATTTTTGGTACCCTTTGCAGCCCTCAAAGACTCCCAGAGCCATGCCCTGATCGAACGCCACACGGTGTTGGTTTCCCCTTCTATTCAGGTGTTAGGACTGGTCAACCAGCCCCAGACGGCCCCCACATTGGCGGCACTGATTGTGGGTAACCCCAGCCCCATGCCCGCTGGCCTATCGCCCCTGCCCTACGCCGAGCAGGAAGCCAGGCAAATTGCCCAGATCCTGCAAGTCACCCCATTAACTGGGGCAGAGGCCACTGTCATACGGGTGCAGGCGCAGCTGCCTAATGCGGGTGTAGTCCATTTCGCTACCCATGGCTTCTTTAACGAGGCAAATCCGCTCCAGGGGGCGATCGCCCTGGCTCCCGAATCAGCGTCGAGTTCCCTCTCAAAACAAAACCAAGACGGCTTTCTGACCGCCGAAACCATTCTGGGCCTCTCGCTGCGGGCCAGGCTGGTGGTGCTCAGCGCCTGCGACACTGGCCGGGGGCAAATTACCGGCGATGGCGTGATTGGGCTATCGCGGGCGTTTATGGCCGCAGGTACGCCCAGGGTTTTGGTCTCCCTCTGGCCTGTGCCCGACGAGACCACCGCCAGCCTCATGGTCGAGTTTTACCGCGCCCAGCAACAGGGGCAAGACTACGCCGCCGCACTGCGGCAGGCCATACTCATCACTCGTCAAAGTCACCCCGACCCCCTAAACTGGGCCGCATTTACCCTTATTGGCACAGCGGTCGATTATCGCTAAGGTACATCCCCGGGTGGATGCGCCCTACGATGTTCGATATTCTTAGCATTGGGAAGCAGCGTCCCTCACGTTGAAGAATCTGCTCCCGCTCCGACAGCAGATCGTCGAGCGAAAGCCCGCCCACTACGTCTCGCAGCGTCACCTGGGCGTACTGCGACACCTCAAAGCGAAAGTCTTGAATCGAAGTCACCGCCTTCTCGACCTCAGCGGGCACGTTGTTGCGAGTGATTACCTTCTGCTCGGTATTGGAAGGGTTCGCCACCGCCAGCGCAGCTCTAGAGAGCAGCACCCGTGCCCAGGCTGGCGGCGCAGTCTAGCTCCCCAGCGCACACCGGCTCCGGAAACGAAAAATGCGCCAGCACCTGGGGATGAATTTCGCCAAATTCTCCTACCGCCTGCCCATCAACCAGCACAGTGGCAGCCCGCCCAGGGATGTAGTAAGGAGCATCGCAGACCACCAGCTCGTAGCTCAGGCCCAGGGCCTTGAGCATGGTTTGCATATAGGCTTTGGCGGTTGTAAATGAGGCGCGGGCATCGAGGCTGGCAAAGGCCCAGCCCTGGCTTTCGCGAATGTCGCCCGCCGGGGTGAACCGCAGCACCTCGCCGGTTTCGTAGAGGTTGATCGGCTTGGGGGCGCTGATGTTGCGGGCCAAAATATCCAGCAGCCCCGCCTGGAGCGTGGTGCGGGTAGCGCTGTAGGTGCGGCTTTTGGCGTTGCCGGTCTGTACGTAGGGGGCAGCAAACAGGTCGAGAATGCTGGGGTCGGTGAGCACAAAGCTTTTCACCTCCATCAGCTCCATGCGCTGGGCCAGGTCGCCCACCTTAAACATCGTCTGACGCAGCGGGTTAGCCGCCCCCAGGTGAAATTTCACCGCCAGCGGCTCGGCTTGCAGGCTGTCGATGCCCAGGGCCACCAGCAGGTCGCCCGCCAAATCCACCTGGCTAAAAATATCGGTGCGGTAGGTGGGCACATGCACCACATCGGTGCCGCTGACGTCGAGATCCATCCGGGCCAGCACCTGGCCCAGCCCCGTCTTGGGGATGGCGGTGCCCATGATCTCGTTCAGGTACTTTGCGGAGAACTGCACCGGGCGGCGGGCCAGGCTCGGCGTCACGGTGGTTCCCTCGGCGGTGACAATCTCCACGGTCTGCACCTCGGCCCCGGTGTCGAGAAAGTTGTGGGCCAAAATGTTGGCGGTCTCGCTGACGGTTTGAGCCAAGATGCCGGTGACATCAATCAGCAGGTTGCGGGTGTTGGCGGTGACCTCCCCCGCTCCGGCAGCGTTGAGGATTGGGGGCATAGAGAGGATGGTGTGGCTGCGATCGCGCAGCACCGGCACCAGTTCTCCCCCCAGCAGCGCCGCCCCGTAGATTTTCCCCGCCGGATGCTCTTGCAAAATCTGTCGGGCGGTCATCGCCTGATCGCCGTGCAGCGGCACAAACCTAAGCTCGTCTAGCGGCTCGGCCCCGTAGGTGAGATCGCCGTCAATCTGGTCGAGGTCGTAGACACCGATCGCAATTTTTTTGCGCTGGCGGCCAAAGGTCTGAGTCACCTTTTCTTGAAACTGCACCAGCACCTCTAGGCCACCCCCTTGCAGGTCAGCCCCCCGCACCACCAGCGCGGCAAGGTGGGGCCGCAGGGGCAGCACCTCGGGCAGCACCGTCACCCGCCGACCCGAAGCGGCCAGGTGGTCGGGCACCGTTCGCAAACGACCGTTGTAGATATTGATGGCGCGGGTAAACCCCTCTGCCGCCAGCAAATCAGGGCGCTCGGCGGTGACTTCGACCTCTAGGGTTTGGTCGCCCAGGGTGGCGTCGAGGCCGTAGTCAAAGGCCTGCTGGGCCAGCCGCTGGGGGTCGGTGGCGGTCAGCCGCCGCAGGTAGGCCAGAGGAAAGGTGACGGTGGGCATGGGGCAACGGGTGGATGAGGGTGGCTAGAGCCGATTCTCCCACAGGTCGAGGGTCGAGCGGGGCCGCTTAACATCTGGAACCATTGCCGTTCCCCCGCTGCGCCGCTATGGTGCTAGCAGTTCTAGAAAAACCGTCGGTACAAAAACCCGGTTTCTGGGCTAGAAGGCGAGTCATGCCGTTAGAGTAGCGACGAAGAAACCGGGTTTTTAGCCATACTGTACCGATGTGCTAGCCGTTCTAGAAAAACCAAATTTCCCCTCGTCAGACCCGTAGGCCCATGCCCCAAACACCCCTCAGACGATGGCTGATTGGCGAGCTTAGCTGGCTCAGGCTGGCTCGCTCAGTCGTCTTTATCTATGCAGCGTTGGCGTTGCTGGTGTACTTTCGAGCCGACGGTATGATCTTTTTGCCCCCGGCGGCCAGCTACAGCGACACCGCAGCCATTCTCAAAGTCTCCGTCACCGACGATCAAGACATTTCGGCCACCTACCTACCCAATGCCGAGGCCGACTACGTCTTGCTCTACATCCACGGCAATGCCGAAGATCTGGGGGATATTCGCCCCGTGCTGGAGCGGCTATATGGCTGGGGGTTTGGCGTGTTTGCCTACGACTACCGGGGCTACGGCACCAGCGACGGCAGCCCCAGCGAAGCCAACGCCTACGAAGAAGTCATTGCCGCCTACACCTACTTGACCGAGCAGCTTGGCATTCCCTCAGAGCGCATCATCGTCTACGGGCGATCGGTGGGCGGCGGCCCGGCCACGGCACTGGCGGCGCAGTATTCTGTTGCCGGGTTGATCTTAGAGAGCAGCTTCACCTCTGCCTTTCGGGTGCTGGTGCCGTTTTCGCTGCTGCCCTTCGACAAGTTTCCCAATCTAGCCACCATTCAAGCGGTGCAAGCTCCGGTGCTGGTGATGCATGGGGAGGCCGACTCAATTATTCCTATTGACCACGGCAGGGCGCTGTACGAGGCGGCCTCAGGGCCTAAGCTATCGCTGTGGGTGGCAGAGGCTGAGCACAATGATTTCATTTGGGTGGCGGGCGATCGCCACCGTGAGGCACTGCAAGAGTTTCAGCAGCTGATCGAAACCCAAGTCAGTCGCGTCAGCGCTGAACCGTTTAGAGAAACTGCCGCTCAACTCGCTAACCCACGGCAAAGTCGGTGAACTGACGCTTGAAGGGTGAGTGGAACCCCAGCACAATGTCGTGTTTGGGCACGCCGTGATCGACCAGGTCGTTGGCGATGCCGCCCTCTGTGCCGTCGTGCTGTATCCAAATTTTGCCGTCTTTGATGTCGAGGTGCAGCACGCAGCCGTAGACCCGCCGCTTGTTTGACCAGCCCACATGGACGACCTGATATCTGTCTCGCTGAAGATCGAAAATCGCCTCAGCTTCCACAGTTTCATGGTTGGCTACGATATTGCTGTATTCCTGTAACAGCTCCTGAACGAGCTGGCGGTAGTGGTTTACATCTGCCATTGGGTAATCACCTCCTCTTCTGGATCGTAGACAATCAGATGCACGCGGTAACGCTCTACTAACAACCGCGGCAGCTCCAGCGTGAAGAAATCGCGGTAGGTATCCATCGGAACTGCCAGATAAAGCAGTCGGTCGGCTTCGACGGCCTCTAAGGCAAGCTGGTATTTGAGAAATTGGCCCAGGGCGGTACTAAATTCGGTAGCGGTGGAGGGAGCCACGAAGCTTTTGACCTCAACGGCAATTTTTTCGTTGTCACGTTCGGCGGCAAAAATGCGTTCTGCACCCAGGTCGATGTACATCTCTAGCCCACCAAAGCGGAGAAACAGCGGATCATCGGTAATTGTCCAGCCGTCTTTTTCGAGGGCGCGTTTGACGACATCGTGAAATAGGTCTTTGGCGGACATAGGCGGAACGGCGGAGGAAATCGCTGGTATAACTCCATTCTAGAATCGGCCAGCGCTACGGATTTCCTAGGCTTGCGAATACCATAGGGAAATCGCAGACCGGAATTGCCCTCAGGTCAGGCAGTGCACACCATATCGACGGATCTAGACCTATAACCCTAGAGGAAAACGCCTTGCGTAAAGCTAGATTTGCCAAGACCAAGCTCCTTTCTGGGCTGACCTTCCTCGGCGCAATAGTGGTGCCGTTTATCTTGGTGCAAGCCCATTGGGCTCACATGCTTAGAGTCATAGCGCTGCTGGCCTTCCCTGGCGTGCAGGGGGCCTTGACTGCCAAAAATGTCTTGAACCAGAGCCGCAGGGCTGAGTTTAGCCCGGTACTGGGCAACGTAGAGCTAGTCTGTGCAGGGTTTTTGGCGGTGGCCGCAGGGGTAGCGCTGCTGGGGGCTAAGTCGCTGCCCGTGCTCTATGGCAGTTGGGTCGTCGCTGCGATCGCTACTCTGATACTGATAATTGCCGCCGCCCTCGGTCTGATCGGGGCCATGTGCCGCAGACAAAATCAGCGTCAGGCGCTGGTTAAGCTGCTGCTGCAAAGCGCAGCGCTGCTCCTGTACATCTTTCTGCTGCTGTGGGGGCTGCTGTTGCTACGCTCGCTGTCGGGCGAGTCCTACTATATGGGCAATTGAGGTTTACTCAAAAGTACGGGGCGCTCATGGGCACAAGGGTAAATGCGATCGCAGCTCTCGCCCTGTTCTAAGCGCTGCCAGCCCTACAGATTTCCTAGACGCGTGGATGAGTTATCCATTACATCGATTTAACGGGCACCTGGAGAAATTCGTCGGGGCTGGCTGTGTTGTTGTAGATCGCGAAGAACTGTCGCTCAATCGCTTTGAGGACTGCGGCGCTGTAGTATGAGGTGCCGCAGCGGCTACAAACCTCTACCGGAGTGTTGGGCGCAATCAGATACTTGCCCTGGTGACTGTACAAATAGGTAACGCGACGTTCTGTATATTCCGTGCTGCCGCAGGTGTTGCATTTGATCGCTCGCATCGGTCAGGCCCTCGTTCGTGGATCAATAAACTTGGGTGGCCCAGGGATATAGACCGTGATGATGGCTACTTGTTCACCCCGCCAGCCGCAGACAATATGGATAGGTACATCGCTGGAATAGCCCAAAATCAAGCAGCTTTCGCCCCATCCTGTATCCGCATACTGCTCTAAGATTTCCCCATTCAATAGTGCTTCCTCAAGCTGCATTAAGGTCAGGTCATCGGACTGACGCTCCATATCGGCATGGGATGTATACACATAGGCATCACTGCAAATTTTGTCCTTAATCTCTCCAATATCCATTCTGACACCCCCACCCCCCACCTCTCGCAGCAAACCTAGCCATTGAAGTCAGGCGATCGCAGATCTGGCTCCATTCTAGGCTCTGCCCGCGTTACAGACTTCCTGAGCTTGCGAATACCATGGGCTATAACAGTAGGCTGACTTGCCCCAGCGCAAGCACCTGACCAAACGTGGCAAGGACAGGGTTAGTGATTCGGGCTAAACTCTTGACAGGCAAGGGCTAACGCCAGCAGGGCAAACGATCAATGACAGAGCAGCAGTTTGATGTTTTTTTGGCCCACAGCAGCAAAGACAAGCCGCTGATTCGCCGTATCTACTGCAAACTAGCAGACCTAGGCCTGCGCCCCTGGCTCGATGAAGAAGAAATTGCCCCCGGCACCAAATTTCAAGACGAGATTCAGCAGGCGATCGGGCGCATCAAAACAGCGGCTATCTTTTTTGGGCCAGATGGGCTGGGGCGCTGGCAGGCGCTAGAGCTAAAGTCGTTTATCAGCCAGTGCGTCAACCGCGACATTCCCATTATTCCGGTGCTGCTTCCAGAGGTCGAGGAAATTCCAGAAGCACTCATTTTCCTTCAAGAATTTCATGCCGTCTCGTTTCAAGACAGTATCGAAGACGAGAAGGCTCTGTTTTCTCTCGAATGGGGCATCACCAGGCGCAAACCCACCCGATAATACGGCACTTTCCAAACATCGAGCAATACCTTAGACCAAAACTCCACAGGCGCGGCACCGCCCACCTCACCACCTGTTGATCCACCCCTTACCCCAGACGACTTAAGTTCTGAGAAAGGAATCAACTACCGCAACCTGCGGGACTTGCTAAAGGCTGGCCAATGGCGAGAGGCAGATAGCGAAACCTACGAAACCATGATTCGGGCCGTGGGCAAAAAGTCGGATGATAGGTTTACTCGGGATGATCTGCTGAATTTCCCCTGTGCAGACCTGCTGACGATAGACCGATTGTGGGTGAAGCACAGCAACGGCAAGTTTGGGTTTAGTGTGCAGAAGCAAATTTATTTGGATTGCGGAGCCAATCTCGACGGCGAGTACCCAGGTGATAAAGTTTGGCATGAGTTTTGTGATCGCGTCGGCTGGCGCAAGGCAGGGAAGGATCTGGACTACCAAGACCTTACGGCGAATCCCTCTTTATCTGCCGCTGGAGAATTTCCCTGTGGGGGGGCTGAGGGGAACTGGGGGGGGGCTCTCTTCTATCGCACAGAGAGTTGTAAAGTGTAGTCGATAAGCGCTTTAGCCCGATCTAAAGAAAATATTGTGGTTCTCCTCTCTGCGAAAAACTATGTGTTTTGGAGATCCCTTACTTGGCACTAATCGTTAGGTCGAATTTTCCAGTCAGGCGCTGACAGACAATATCTGGATTCGTCACCGGTAGGGTGCATCCACGGCACAAACCTCTTTAGCAAGTGTGCGATTCACCCTCTTGGCCGTAATGCACCGCTTGCCCTGCTCCAGCCACAGCAACCTGGTTTCTAGGCGGAGGGTCAAGTTTCTCTATTATTGTAGGTAATACGATTCCCTACACACCAGCAGCGCTATGCCCACCTACCGTTCTAAAACCTCCACCCACGGACGCAACATGGCCGGTGCCCGCGCCCTCTGGCGCGCCACCGGCATGCAGAGCGAAGACTTTGAGAAGCCCATCATTGCGGTGGCCAACTCCTTCACTCAGTTTGTGCCCGGCCACGTACACCTCAAAGATCTGGGCCAGCTGGTGTGCCGCGAGATCGAGGCCGCAGGCGGCGTCGCCAAAGAATTTAACACCATCGCCGTCGACGACGGCATCGCCATGGGCCACGACGGCATGCTCTACAGCCTGCCCTCCCGCGAAATCATTGCCGACTCGGTCGAGTACATGGCCAACGCCCACTGCGCCGACGCCCTGGTGTGCATCTCTAACTGCGACAAGATCACCCCCGGCATGCTGATGGCCGCCCTGCGGCTCAATATCCCCGCCGTGTTTGTCTCGGGTGGGCCGATGGAAGCGGGCAAAACCAAACTCTCAGAGCACAAGCTCGACCTGGTCGATGCCATGGTGGCCGCCGCCAGCGACACCATGAGCGACGAAGATGTCGAAGAGTACGAGCGCTCCGCCTGCCCCACCTGCGGCTCTTGCTCGGGCATGTTCACCGCCAATTCAATGAACTGCCTCACCGAGGCCATTGGCCTGTCGCTGCCGGGCAACGGCACCACCCTGGCCACCCACTTCGATCGCAAAGACCTGTTTCTCACCGCCGCCCACACCATTGTCGACATCACCCGCCGTTACTACGAGCAAGACGACGAGTCGGTGCTGCCCCGCGCGATCGCCAGCTTCAAAGCCTTTGAGAATGCCATGATGCTGGATATCGCCATGGGCGGCTCCACCAACACGATCTTGCACCTGCTGGCGGCGGCCCAGGAGGCCGAGGTCGACTTCACCCTCACCGACATCGATCGCCTGTCGCGCCAGGTGCCCCAGCTATGCAAGGTGGCTCCCAACATCCCCGACTACCACGTGGAAGATGTGCATAGAGCGGGGGGCATCCCGGCTATTCTGGGCGAGCTAGATCGGGCGGGGCTGCTGCACACCGATGTGCCCACGGTGCACAGCTCCACCATGAAAGCGTCGCTTGATCGCTGGGATGTGACCCTCACCGAGGACGAAGCCGTCCACACTTTCTTTAAAGCTGGCCCGGCGGGCATTCCTACCCAGCAGGCCTTTAGCCAGTCGACCCGCTGGCCCACGCTCGATTTAGATCGAGAAAAAGGCTGCATTCGAAGCGCTGATCAGGCCTACAGCGCCGAGGGCGGGCTGGCGGTGCTCTACGGCAACCTGGCGGAGCGAGGCTGCATTGTCAAAACCGCTGGGGTAGACGAGAGCATTTTAGTGTTTGAGGGCAAGGCCCGCATTTTTGAAAGCCAGGATGCGGCGGTCAACGGCATTCTCAACGACCGGGTGCAGGCGGGCGACGTGGTGATCATTCGCTATGAGGGGCCGAAGGGCGGGCCGGGGATGCAGGAAATGCTGTACCCCACCAGCTACCTGAAGTCGAAGGGGCTGGGCAAGGAATGCGCCCTGCTCACCGACGGGCGGTTTTCTGGCGGCACCTCGGGCCTCTCCATCGGCCACGCCTCGCCGGAGGCGGCGGCGGGGGGCAATATTGCCCTGGTGGAGGAGGGCGATCGCATCTTGATCGACATCCCCAACCGCACCATCAATATCGATATCTCGGCGGACGAACTGGCCAGCCGCCGGGTCGCCATGGAAACCAAGGGCGACGACGCCTGGAAGCCCGCTGAGCCACGCCAGCGACGGGTAACAGCCGCCCTCAAGGCCTATGCGCTACTGGCCACCAGCGCTGACAAAGGGGCGGTTCGCAACCTGGAAATGTTGAAGTAGAAATGTAATCTAGACACAAAAAAGGACTCCTGAGGAGTCCTTTTTTGTGTCTAGATTAAGCTTAAATATCGAGGTCTTCGAGCTTCATGCGGGGGCCGTAGGTCTCAATGAACTCGCGGCGGGGGGCAACGCGATCGCCCATCAAGATCGTAAAGATGCGATCGGCCTCGGCGGCGTCTTCGATCTCCACCCGCTTCATGGTGCGGGTGGTAGGATCCATGGTGGTCTCCCACAGCTGCTGGGGCATCATTTCGCCTAGACCCTTAAACCGCTGCACGGTGTAGTTGGCGTTGGCCGGAAACTCGTTGGTGATCAGCTGTTGCAGCTCGCGCTCGTTGTAGCAATACCAGTGGTTTCGGCCCCGCTCAACCTTATAGAGGGGCGGGCAGGCGATGTAGATGTAGCCCTGATCGACCAGATCGCGCTGGTAGCGGTAAAAGAAGGTCAGCAGCAGGGTGCGAATGTGGGCTCCATCCACGTCGGCGTCGGTCATTAAACAAATGCGGTGGTAGCGCAGCTGCGACGAGTCAAACTCTTCGCCGCGAATGCCCATGCCCAGGGCGGTGATCAGCGCCTGGATCTCGGTATTTTTGTAGATCTTTGAGTCTTCGGTTTTCTCAATGTTGAGAATCTTGCCCCGCAGCGGCAGAATGGCCTGGAAGCGGCGGTTGCGCCCCTGCTTGGCACTGCCCCCCGCAGAATCCCCTTCCACAATGAAGATCTCAGACTCGCTGGGGTCGCGGCTGCTGCAATCGGCCAGCTTGCCGGGCAGGGTCGACGACTCTAGCACCGACTTACGACGCACCAAATCTCGCGCTCGCCGCGCCGCCTCAGCGGCGTTAAACGACTGAATCGCCTTTTCGAGAATGGCGTCAGCCACGTTGGGGTGAAAGTCGAGGTACTCGGTCAGGGCTTCGCCCACCAGCGAGTCAACGATGCCGCGCACCTCAGTGTTGCCCAGCTTGGTCTTGGTCTGGCCCTCAAACTCGGGGTCAGGCACCTTGACTGAGATAATCGCCGTCAACCCCTCGCGGATGTTTTCTCCCGCCAGGTTGGAGTCGGCGTCTTTGCGCTTGTTGCGCTTGCGGCTGATGGTGTTGAGGGTGCGGGTGAGCACCGCCTTGAGCCCCTCTAGGTGGGTGCCGCCGTCGATAGTGCGAATGTTGTTGGCGAAACCCAGCAGGTTGTCGGAATAGGCGTCTATGCACCACTGTAGGGCCGCCTCCACCTGCACTCCGTCGCGCTCGGAGGAGATGTGGATGATCTCGTCGTGGATTGGCTGCTTGTCGTGGTTGATGTACTGCACGTACTCGTTGATGCCGCCCTCATAGTAGTAGGTCGACACCTTGGGCTGGGCAGCCTTGATCACATCTAAGCGATAGTCGGTGAAAACGACCCGAATGCCCGCATTGAGGTAGGCCAGCTCTCGCAGCCGCCCGCATAGGGTATCGTAGTCAAACTCGGTACCGTTGTGAAAAATTTGGGTGTCGGGCAAAAACGACACCGAGGTGCCCTGGCGCACTTCGGCAATTGGCTCCGCCGACAGCTCGCCGACGGGGATGCCGCGCTCAAAACGCTGCTTGTGGACTTTGCCCTCGCGCCAGACGGTGACTTCGACCCACTCCGACAGGGCGTTGACCACCGAAATGCCGACGCCGTGGAGGCCGCCCGACACCTTGTAGCCGCCGCCGCCAAACTTTCCCCCGGCGTGGAGCACAGTCATCACCGTTTCGAGGGCCGACTTGCCGGTGCGGGGGTGAATGTCGGTGGGAATGCCGCGCCCGTTGTCGGTTACACTGACCGAGCCGTCGGCGTTGAGGGAAATATCGATGTGATCGCAGTGACCCGCCAGCGCTTCGTCTACGGAGTTGTCGACAACCTCGTACACTAGGTGATGAAGACCACGCGGCCCAGTGCTGCCAATGTACATGCCTGGGCGCTTACGAACCGGCTCCAGCCCCTCAAGCACCTGGATCTGATCAGCACCGTAATCGGTTGTCATGTTGTACGCTCCAAAAATGGGCTTTAAGCCGCCTGACTGCCCGACAGGCTAAAACGCTAGAAGATTATAGCATAAAGCGGCCACAGCGCGTTCTAAGGCAGCGTCAGGCAAAGAATGAACTAGGGATGCAACCACCAAAATTTCCTCAACTAGAGCTATCTCCCCAAAATCGCGGCCCAGATAGTTCAATTGTACCGTTTTTACTGGTGATCGGCGGTGCTACGGCCACGGGTAAGTCGGCCCTGGCGATCGCCCTGGCCCAGCGTCTAACCCTGGCCCAAAATCAGCAGAGCGCCATCCTCAGCGCCGACTCCCGCCAAGTATATCGAGAGTTTGACATCGGCACCGCCAAACCTTCAACCTTTGATCGGCAGCAGATTCCCCACTATTTAATCGATATCTGCGACCCTACCGAAACCCTCACCCTGGCCCAGTACCAACGCCAGGCTCAGGGGCTAATCCAGCAGTTTCACCGGGCGGGCACATCACCGCTGCTGGTGGGGGGCACCGGACTCTATATAGATGCGATCGCAAAGGGGTTGCGAATTCCTCCGGTGGCTCCCCAACCCGATCTACGTCAGCAGCTAGGGGCGCTGGGTCAGCCTCACTGCTTCGCCCTACTCAAAGCGCTTGATCCCAGGGCGACCGAGCGCATTCACCCCAACGACCCGGTGCGCACGGTGCGCGCCCTAGAGGTGTTCTACGTCACTGGCCAGCCCATGACAGATCTCCAGGGCGAAGCCCCCCCGACCTATCCAGTGCTCTACCTGGCCCTTGACTGCGACGCTTTGGCCCTAGAGCGCCGCATCGCCCAGCGCACCCAGGCCATGGTCAACGCGGGCTTGGTCGATGAGGTCACCGGCCTAGCGGAGAAATATGGCCCCGACCTGCCGCTGCTGCAAACCCTGGGCTACGCCGAAATGCTGCGCCACCTGCAGGGGGAGCTTTCCCTGGCAGCGGCCCAGGCGGAGATTGTGCAGCACACGCGCCAGTTCGCCAAGCGCCAGCGCACCTGGTTTCGCAACCGGGCCACGGTGCAGTGGTTTGATGCCGATGCCCAGGACTTGGTTGATCGCGTGTGGGATTGGCTCAAAGAGGGGGGAATTAAGGACTGAACGAGACTTTGCATTTAGCGGGTGGAATGTTAGCGCTAAACTGGTGGCATGATAAGTATGACCATGTTTCCTACTGAGTGAAGATTATGCAGGTAGCTAAGGTGTCTATCTCTCTCCCTCAACCGTTGCTTACCTTTGTGGAAAACTATCGCCATAACCATGCCTTCAAATCGCGATCGCAGGTGATTGAAAAAGCCCTGGAGCTACTGCGTGAGCAGGAACTAGAAGCCGCCTATTCCCTAGCTGCTGAGGAGGTAGATCCAGCTTGGGAGGTCACTGTAGCGGATGGAATGACCGATGAGGCGTGGTGATATCTATTTTGCTGACCTGAACCCAGTCGTAGGTTCGGAAATCACCAAGCAGCGCCCGGTGCTGATTGTCAGCAATAATGCGAACAATCGAGCCGCATCTACCGTTACAGTGGTGCCGCTAACCTCACAAGTGAGTCGGGTATACCCCTTTGAGGTGATGTTAACTGTGGATGAAACAGGTTTGTCCGAACCATCCAAAGCCCAAGTGCAGCAAATCCGCACGATTTCAAAACAGCGTGTTCTAGGACGTCAGGTAGGGCGTTTGGGGGTTAGCCCCATGCAAAACATAGAGGCTGCCCTAAAGCTACATTTAGATCTTCGGTAGGTCACTGTACAACATGTATGGGCGATACTGGACTCGAACCAGTGACATCCTGCTTGTAAGGCAGGCGCTCTACCAACTGAGCTAATCGCCCGGGCTGCATTTGCAGTTTTATATCTTAGCAGAGAATAGGGACAGTACCGCACGATTCTTTTGACCACGAAATGTTACTAGTCGTGGTAAATGCGCTCTCGTCGGTGCAACACTAAATAGTGACCATAGGCTTTTCCCGGTGCAAAGGGGTGAGCCATTCTGGAGGTGTCTATGACCGGTGCCGTGCTCTCTCCTCAATTGTCTACAGACTGGCCAGCCATCGAGCAAGGGCTGCCTCCCCTGTCGGGTCGAGAGGCCGATATCGCGGCGGTGATGGCCAGCGAGGAGCCGGTGTTTTTGCCGCGCACCAATCTATCTTTGCAGGATATTTCGGCGGGTTTTGCGATCGCCCTCCACATGCACCAGCCCACCATCCCCGCCGGGGTCAAGGGCGAGTTGGTCAACCACCTGCAATACATGTTTGAGCACCCCTACGAGGGGGACAATCACAACGCCGGCACCTTCGCCTACTGCTACGCCCGCCTAGGTGACTTCATTCCCGAGCTGGTGGCCAACGGCTGCAACCCCCGGGTGATGCTCGACTACTCGGGCACCCTGCTCTGGGGGCTCCAACAGATGGACCGGCAAGACATTCTCGCCAAGCTGCGCCGCCTGGCCTGCGATCCCGCCTACCAGCCCCACGTCGAGTGGCTCGGCACCTGCTGGGGCCACGCGGTGGTGCCCTCCACCCCCGTACCCGACCTGAAGCTGCACATTCGCGCCTGGCAGCACCACTTTGCCGCCCTGTTTGGCCCCGAGGCGCTGGCTCGGGTGCGGGGCTTTTCGCCGCCAGAAATGCACCTACCCAACCACCCCGACGTACTCTACGCCTTTGTCAAAACCCTCAAAGACTGTGGCTATCGCTGGCTGCTGGTGCAAGAGCACACCGTAGAATCCCTCGACGGTCATGGTCTATCGCAGCCTCACCTGCCCCACCGTCTGGTGGCCCGCAATGCCCAGGGCGAGGTGGTCGAGATTGTGGTGCTGGCCAAAACCCAGGGGTCAGACACCAAACTGGTGGGCCAAATGCAGCCCTACTGGGAAGCGAAAACCCTGGGCAAGGTTTCCCTGGGCAGCGCCACCGTGCCCCCGTTGGTGAGCCAGATCAGCGACGGCGAAAACGGCGGCGTGATGATGAATGAGTTTCCCAGTGCGTTCATGCGATCGTGGTACGAGATGCGCGACAGCGGCGGTGGTCGCCGGGGCGTGGTGGGCTTTAACGGCACCGAATACCTGGAGCTGCTGGAGGCGGCGGGGTGCGGCTCAGAGAGCTTCCCGACTTGTCAGGCGGTGGGGCAAGCGCGGCTGTGGAATGCGATGGGCGATGCCCAGGGGCCGGAGGCGGTGACGAGTGCGATCGCCGCTCTCCGCGCCGAAGACAGCAATTTCTCCATGGAAGGCGGTTCTTGGACGGGCGATCGCAGCTGGGTGCAGGGCTACGACAACGTGCTCGACCCCATGCAGCGGCTCTCGGCCCAGTTTCACCAGGTGATGGGGCACCAGAGCGAACAGGGCGATGCCTTAGAACGTCAGCACCGCTACCGCAATGCTCTGATTCACAGCCTGCTGCTGCAAACTAGCTGCTTTCGCTACTGGGGTCAGGGCACCTGGACGGGCTACGCCGAAGAGCTTTACCGCCGGGGCCAGGCCATTCTCGCCCACGACTTTGCCTAGCCTAGATGAGTCACGCCCATAGAACACAAAGGCTGTCATTCCCGTGAAAACGGGAATCTATAGTGCCCCTGAGCCCCGCAGCGAGTAGTGACGTTGACATATTGTGATCGCCACTTATCCCTATGATTAGACCTAATCGTTAGGGATATCCAGGGTATGGACTACAAGCAAGAGCTAATCACCACCATCCACGACCTCGGGTATGATTCCGAGCGCTTAGAGCAGCGTCTCACCGAGCTAAGCCAAACCAACCCTACGGCGGTGCTGATTCCGTCGCTCTACGAAGAGCTTGAGCGCCCCGCCCTAGCCACCATTCGCGATCACCTCAGCCACTGCCCCTTCGTCAACAACGTCATTGTCTGCCTCTACGCCGACACCTTTGAGCAGTACCGCCATGCGGTGCAGTTTTTTGAGCCGCTGCCCCAGCCCACCTTTATCCTGTGGGAAAACGGGCCGCGCATTACCGCCACGCTGCAAACCCTCAAAGACAAGGGGCTAGACCTGCTGAAATTTAAGGGCAAGGGCCGAGCGGTGTGGCTGGGGCTAGGGGTGGCCTCGTTGCACGCTGCGGCGATCGCCCTCCACGACGCCGACATCGTCACCTACGATCGCGCCTACCCCCTCAAGCTGCTCTACCCTCTGCTGGAGCAAGACTTTGGCATCGCCTTTAGCAAAGCCTACTACGCCCGCATTGGCGACAACCCCCGCAGCCTGCACGGGCGCGTCACCCGACTGTTTGTCACGCCGCTGATCACCTCGCTGATGGAGCTGTTTGGCTACCGCGACTATCTGCGCTACCTCGACGCCTACCGCTACCCGCTCTCCGGCGAGTTTGCCCTCTCCGCCGACCTGGCCCTCACCACCCGCATCCCCGGCAACTGGGGCCTAGAGGTGGGGCTGCTGGCCGAGGTCTACCGCAATGTCGCCCTCAAGCGCATCGCCCAGATCGACCTGGGCATCTTTGAGCACAAGCACCAGACCCTGGGTAGCTCGACCAACTCAGGGCTGCAAAAAATGTGCCGCGACATTCTGCAATCGGTGTTTCGCACCCTGACCGAAACCGAGCAGGTGGTGATCAGTGCCGACCACATTCGCGCCCTGCGGATCAAGTACCGCCGCGAGGCCCAAAACCTGGCCCGCCAATACTTTGTCGACGCCCGCTTCAACGGCCTGGAGTACGATCGCCACAAAGAAGAAATGACCATCGAGACCTTCGAGCAGGTGATTCTCGAAGCGGGCACCCAGTACCTCGAAGACCCCACCGGCACCCAGATCCCCGACTGGACGAGGGCGATCGCCGTCATCCCCGACCTGCGCGAACAGCTGCTCGACGCCATTCTCTCAGACATGGCCCAGGCCCGCTCAGCCCCCGACCCAGTGGCCGATGCCCCCGGTGTCTTTGTCTCAGCTGTGGGCTAAGCCAGTTTTTTCTTGCCCACAGTGCTGGTGCTGGCCGGGAGGGTGTTGCGGCTGCGCATGGTCACGTTGGCCCCCTCGCTCGACTGCTCAATCACCAGCAGCGGGGTGGGTTTAGCTTTTTGATCCCAGTGCATGTTGCCAATGCGGCCCTGAATGGTGGGTTGCCAGTGGGTTTCTTCGGCATCGGGGCTCATGAAGTGCTCGATGCAGTCAACCAGTTGGCCAATGGTAGATGAGGTGGCCTGGGTTGGCAGCTTCGCCAGCCTGATTTGAATGCGAAACAGCACCCGCTGTTTCGCATTCGGCTGATCGTGGGGAGCGTACTCAACGTCAAAAATCTCATCGACTACGCGGGGCTTACTGGCGACGCCAATCAGCCCTTCTTCGGCCTGGCGCGGGCGCAGCGCCACCGAGATTTTTTGCTTGACCTTGACCTTGAGCTGGTTGACGATTGACGCATGGAAATGGTCTTCATCCATGCGCATGCGCAGGTAGTCGAGGTTAAACTCGCGGGAGTGAATTAGGTCAGGGTTTTGCTCCATCTTGCTGATGGTTTTGAGCGCCAGCTTGACCTTTTTTTGCATCTCCTGATTCTTATAGGTCTGAAACTTAAGCTGTTTCAGCAGCTTGCGAGTTTGCAGGTGAGAATACACGCCCAGCCCCACCAGCACCAGCAGTAATCCTCCAGACGCCAGCATCCAGGGGTTGTCAACCGGCAACTGGCCGGTAGGTGGGGCTTGGGCAAGGGTTGACTGCACGAGCACTGTAGAGGTTTTCATGGCCGGTGAATGATAAGAATTCAATCTACTTTTATAGTTCCCTCGAAATAAAGGTCTCATCCGGATCAACCTAAAATTTCAGTAATTACTTTAAGAAATAGGCTGCTTTGGCGGGTGAAGGATGCCGAGAAGCTGGATTGCATCCGTAATATTCCTGAATAGTAGTATTCCTGAATATCTACAGCCATCGCCAAAACGGCTAGGCCATGGCCGATCCCCCTGGAGCGATGGGATCGGGGTTTGGCACAGGTCGCAGGGCTTAGCCTGCCGGGGGCTTGGCCTGCTCCTATTTTTGGTTAGATGACTTAAATCGGCCCAGGCCAAAGTCGCGCCGTTGCTGATGCTTGGTTTTGCGCCCCGTCACCCGCTTGCGCCACAGTCGAAAGCTCGACGGCTGCATGTAGCGCCGCATGACCGCAATCACCTGCTTTTCTGACAGCCCAAACTGTAGCTCAATCGCCTCAAAGGGCGTGCGGTCTTCCCACGCCATCTCGATTATGCGGTCAATGGTTTGCGGATCAGGCTCAGGTCGCGGCATTGGATGGTTGTGGCAATGGTTGTGGCAACAGGCGCTTCCTTAAGTTAACTTAACTTAACTTAACTTAGTGAGCCGAGCTAAACAACGCTGCCCTTTTCCCTGCCGCCTGAATAGATCTACTCACGGGCTATGGTGCTCTTTCAACCATTATTTCACTGCCGCTGGCAGGCAGCCTGTCCCTCGTGACTAGGGCCGCTGCGGCGTAGTCGCTAGTCGGCGATGCGCGTAGGACTGCAAATATCTGTCGCTGAGCTAGGCCGCTCACCAGATGAAGCAGCCTCTGACAATGGGTTCTTAATACTTGACCTGGATTTTTACTATTTCTGTAAAGGCTCGTTGCGCCGCATGAGTCAGTGTGTCTCTATTGGACTAGAGACGGGTTGACCAGAGACGGGGCGCGATCGCAAAACCCTGGCCCCCAGCGGCTATTTTGCCTTTGATCCGCTGTCATCTTCCGGGGCAGCTGGTCTCAAGCTACGCAGGTGGCCCCCATCTGCAAGCAGCCGATCAGCAAAGAGCAGGTTGGGCTTGCCCCCGCCAGTCTAGGTTTTGTAAGGGTTTCATATTTCTAGGGCCTAGAGGAGGATCATTGAATAGTTATAAGACCAAATTTCGTACCCCTAACCTGCGCCACCTAAAGCGGGAATGGTTGGCCAACCCCAAGGCCGATCTGCTGGCTGGGGCGGTGGTGGGGCTGGCTCTGATACCGGAGGCGATCGCCTTCTCGATCATCGCCGGAGTCGACCCCAAGGTGGGGCTGTATACCTCCTTCATCATCGCTGTCACCACTGCGTTTTTGGGCGGCAGACCCGGCTCTATCTCCGCCGCCACCGGGGCCATGGCCCTGCTGATGATCGACCTGGTGCGCGACTATGGGCTGGAGTATTTGCTGGTGGCCACCCTGCTGACCGGTATTTTTCAGGTGATTTTTGGGGTGCTGAGGCTGGGCCGCCAAATGCGCTACGTGCCTCGGGCCGTAATGGTGGGCTACATCAACGCCCTGGCGGTGCTGATTTTCTTAGCCCAGCTGCCTCAGCTCACCAATGTACCCGTGGCGGTGTATTTGATGACGGCGCTGTCACTGGCAATTAT
>JBBSKN010000040.1:0-31116 GCA_038256265.1 Phormidesmidales cyanobacterium | reverse complement strand
GAAGCATTGTATGGCAGCTATCACTTTGGCGGCATCTAGCGTTAAGCCCCTAGCCGATCGAGTTTTGATTAAAGTAAGTGCGTCCGAAGAGACCACCGCTGGCGGCATTCTGCTCCCTGACACCGCCAAGGAAAAGCCTCAAGTGGGCGAGATCACCGCTGTTGGCCCCGGTAAAACCGACGACAAAGGCTCTCGCCAAGACATGGAAGTCAAAGTCGGTGACAAGGTGCTCTACTCCAAGTACGCCGGTACCGACATCAAGCTAGGCGGCGACGAGTTTGTGCTGCTGTCTGAAAAAGACATTCTCGCCGTGCTCGGCTAAATCAATTGTGGATTTTAGATTTGGAATTTTGGCTGGGTAGGGTGGGCAGTGCCCACCATTGACCCTACAGGTTTGGTTGGGTTCCGCTACCGCTTCACCCAACCTACCCCGCTAAATTTCTAAATTCTGATTTTTTTCTTTTCGCATTCTTTTCTAATTCTTCTTTCGGAGAAATCTGACTTTATGGCTAAGCGCATTGTTTACAACGAAAATGCCCGTCGCGCCCTCGAAAGGGGTATGGACATTCTGACCGAGGCCGTGGCCGTCACCCTTGGCCCCAAAGGCCGCAACGTGGTGCTCGAAAAGAAGTTTGGCGCACCTCAGATTGTCAATGATGGCGTCACCATCGCCAAAGAAATTGAGCTCGAAGACAATATCGAGAACACTGGTGTCGCCCTGATTCGTCAGGCCGCTTCTAAAACTAACGACGCCGCTGGCGATGGTACTACCACTGCTACCGTGCTAGCCCACGCGATCGTCAAAGAAGGTCTGCGCAACGTTGCTGCTGGTGCTAACGCGATTTCTCTAAAGCGCGGCATCGACAAAGCCACCGCTTACTTGGTCGAGAAAATTGCTGAGCACGCCCGCCCCGTTGGCGACTCTAAGTCTATCGCTCAGGTAGGTTCCATCTCCGCTGGTAACGACGAAGAAGTCGGTGCCATGATCGCCGAAGCCATGGAAAAAGTCGGTCGCGAAGGCGTCATCTCCCTGGAAGAAGGCAAGTCGATGACCACCGAACTAGAGGTCACCGAGGGCATGCGTTTTGACAAGGGCTATGTCTCCCCCTACTTTGTCACCGACACCGAGCGCATGGAAGCGGTGCTCGACGAGCCTTACATCCTGATCACCGATAAGAAAATTGCCCTGGTGCAAGACTTGGTGCCCGTGCTGGAGCAGGTGGCTCGCTCTGGCCGCCCCCTGATCATCATCGCTGAAGACATTGAGAAAGAAGCTCTGGCTACCCTGGTGGTCAACCGTCTGCGCGGTGTGCTCAACGTGGCCGCCGTTAAGGCTCCTGGGTTTGGAGATCGCCGTAAGGCCATGCTCGAAGACATCGCCGTGCTCACCGGTGGTCAGGTGATCTCTGAAGACACCGGCCTCAAGCTCGACAACACCAAGCTCGAGATGCTGGGTCAGGCCCGCCGCCTCACCATTACAAAAGACACCACCACCATCGTTGCAGAAGGCAACGAGAAGGATGTCAAGGCCCGCTGCGAGCAAATCCGTCGCCAGATCGATGAAACCGAGTCGACCTACGACAAAGAGAAGCTGCAAGAGCGCCTGGCTAAGCTCTCTGGCGGTGTGGCTGTAATCAAGGTCGGTGCCGCCACCGAAACCGAGATGAAGGACCGCAAGCTGCGCCTTGAAGACGCTATCAACGCTACCAAGGCCGCTGTTGAAGAAGGCATCGTCCCCGGCGGCGGTACCACCCTGGCCCACCTGGTGCCCGATCTCAACACCTGGCTTGAGGCCAACCTCACCGGCGAAGAGCACACTGGCGCTGCGATCGTCGCCCGCGCCCTGGCTGCTCCTCTGATGCGGATTGCCCAGAATGCTGGTCAAAACGGTGCTGTGATCGCCGAGCGTGTCAAAGAGAAGGACTTCAACGTCGGCTACAACGCCGCCAACGGTGAGTTCGTCGATATGTTTGACGCCGGTATTGTGGATCCCGCCAAGGTGACCCGCTCTGCCCTGCAGAACGCGGCCTCCATCGCTGGCATGGTGCTGACCACCGAGTGCATCGTGGTCGACCTGCCCGAACCCAAAGAAGGCGCTCCCGCTGGCGCTGGCATGGGCGGCGACTTCGACTACTAAGGCGATTTCTAGGAAAAAAGCTGTAGGGTGGGCACTGCCCACCATTAGCGATTAGCAAAAAAGCCGCCCTAGGTCAGGGCGGCTTTTTTGTCGGTCTCTAGACCGACGGGATCGCCCGATGAGATCGTTAGACTGAGGGTAGTATGCGAGATGTTTGGCGATGAAATTTAATCAGGGCTGGTTGGTGATTGGGGTGGTGGTTGCGATCGCAGCCACGGGCGCACTCCTACTAGGTGCCTACAGCGCCGCCTCCGCCCCCCTGCCCGAGGGCTTTCCGCCCCCTAGCCCCGACGGAGAAATTGAGATCAAGCAATACCCTGAGTATCGGGCCGCCACCGTGCAGACCCCCGGCAATTTAGACTCGGCCCCTTCCCGAGGCTTTAACCCGCTGTTTCGCCACATCAGCAGCAACGACATTTCGATGACCGCCCCGGTCGAGACGCGCTACCCGGCGACCACCCTGGAGGGCAGCACCGTCCCCGAGGGCGACGCCACCGTCTCATTTCTCTACCGCAGTTTGGATATCGTGCCTCAAGAGGTCGCCCAGGATATTCAAATTGAAGATATCCCGCCCATGACGGTGGTAAGCATTGGCACCCGTGGCCGCTATAGCTTGGAGACCTACCAGGCCAGCATCCAGCGGCTTCAGGCGTGGCTGGCCGCGCACCCCGACTACACCGTGGTTGGCCCACCCCGGCGTTTCTTCTACGATGGGCCATTTTTGCCCGATGCCCTCAAGCGCAGCGACGTACAAATTCCAGTGCGGCGCTAATTGCGCACTCCCGTGGGGGAAAACGGTTGTTTGCCCTCTGACTATAGGGGGCACTTATTTAGATTGTGATGCACGGCATGAATCTGGGAGCGGGCGAAGGTTGGTTCGCCCTTGCATACAATCTATCGGAAATTGCAGGTGGTGCCAGCCCACAGATAATCGACGGTGGCATCGGGTTCAGCAGAGCTGAGAATACCGAATAGATCGCCTGTAGAAAATTCTGTGCCTAGGGAACTCTCCCTCACCTCAACGGTGTAGGCAGATTCTAATTCACTACGGGTAGAGCCGACCCCCAACCCGGCCATGGTGGTCAGGGTGGCATCGGTGTCGGGGCTGACTGACCAACCGATAAACTCACCGCCAGCCGCGTGCAGTGACAGGCCGCCGGGCCACTGGGTGATCATCTGGGGGCCAGCCCCGCACTCTTCATTCATGTATGACTCTAGGGGGGTGCCCAAAATGTTGGTGACAACACCTTCGACCAAGGCCATTTCGGTGCCGAACTCCAGGGCATTGGTAGAGCCGGTCTGATCGCCCACCAGCCGAAGCCCTTCGCCTGAGAGCGCGATCAGAGATTCGGTATCTTCAACCCGGTCACCGGAAACGGGATCGATTGGGGCGGGGTCAACGGGGTCGACCATGGGGTCTGTGCCATTGACATCAGTGGCCTCTGGGGTGCGGGTGCAGGCTGCGGTCGTTAGCAGCAGGGTGAGCCCCAGAGGAAGCAGGGCAGAAAGGCGGAAGGTGAATCTACGCATAATTTTCAAAAAGGTTGTTTTTGGATACAAAAGTTGGTTTACCTAGCCTACGGAAAATTTTGAGAATAGAGCAGGATTGAATCTATCTCGCTCACAGCTCACCTAGGCATCGGCCGAGCTTGTAGTGCAGGGTTCAAAGTATACGGTTAAAGGTAGGCCGTACACAGTACACCCCACCAACCTCTCACCCTCCGGCTTCGCAGACTGCATAGCTCTGTTCCTACCGAGACTGCAACACGCCTCTAAAGCTAGAGCCCACGATGCGGGGCTGCCCATCGCTCATTTGTACAGTGAAGCTACGCTCTTCTCGCTGGGTTGAGCCGTCGGGGTAGACATAGGTGTTCTCGCCCACAAACTCTACGGTGTCGGCAGTTTGCCCCGTCACCCGCAGGTTCTCGACTGAGACGCGATCAAACTGGGCAAAAAAGCCGGGGTCAAACTGCTGCGCTAGGGAGCCACCAAACTGCGATCGCGCCGCATCCCAAGCTCCATTAGACACGTGGCTATAGAGAGTGCTCACCGTCGCCTGAGCCGCCGCCGGGGTCAGCTCGCCCTGGGGCTCTGGGGATGGCGCAGGAGAGTCTTCAGGCTCAACGACAGGTTCTGGGGAGGCTGTGACCTCTGGCTCGGGGGCGGCCGGTGCCTCTGGCGCGACCTCGGGGGATGCAGCACTGGTTTCAGGCGGTGGGGTCGTCGATTGAGGTTGCGACTCAGGCTCGGCGTTGGGGGGCACGTCATCCGCAGGGGCCGTTACCACTGGAGAGGTTTCGGTATCGGGGGCAGCGGCCCAGCGCCACATCTGCCAGCCGAGCAGGGCGGCGATCACCACCGCAGCCCCCGCTGCCAGCGGTAGCCAGAGCCCGGTCGACGATGACGACTTTTCTCTCCGCTGGGCTGGAGTTCGAGGTAGTGGCTGGGCGGCGGTGAGCTGAGTTTTACTGCGGCGGCGACCCACCGCTACCGTTGGGTTTGCCTGGGGAGACTGGGGAGACTGACCGGGAGATGCGATTGCCCCCGGCACGTATCGACTCAGCTGGGGCGGTAACCTTCTCAGTGCCGCCAGCGCCTCAGCAGCGGTGGTATAACGAGTGCGAAAGTCATAGCGCACCATAGTATCCAGCACATCCACCAGCGCAGGATGCGCCTGGGGAGCATAGTGCTGCCAATCGAGTTCGCCGCTGTGGGGGTCGGGGTGCAGCTCAGTGGGCGGACACCCAGTCAGCGCCTGAATGCCCAAAATGCCCGCTGCATAGATATCACTGCTGAACTGGGGCCGCCCGGCCACCTGCTCACTGGGCATATACCCCTGGGTGCCGATAGAAATAGTGTGGCTGAGGCCAGAGCGCAGGGCGGTGGCCTCAGCCACCTGTTTGACTGCGCCAAAGTCGATCAGCACGATGCGGTTGTCGCCAGCACGGCGAATCAGGTTTGAGGGCTTGAGGTCGCGGTGGATGACGCCGTGGCCGTGGACAAAGGCCAAAATTCCTAGCAGATCGCCCAAAAACGCGACCACCTGGGCTTCGCTCCAGGGAGCGCCCAGCTCATCCGCGAGAGAGTGGCCCTGGATATATTCTTGGGCTAGGTAAAACTCCTGGTTTTCTTCAAAGTGGGCCAGCAGCCCCGGAATCTGCGGGTGCGTCCCCAGCTTGTAGAGGGTCTGGGCCTCGGTATCAAACAGCCGCCGCGCCGTCTGTAGCTCTTCAGCCGTGGTGACCTGGGGCTTGAGTTGCTTCACCACACAGAGAGGATGCCCTGGCAGGTGGAGATCTTGGGCGCTAAAGGTTTGCCCAAAGCCCCCCGCCCCCAATGGCTGAATCAGCCGATAGCGGCCCCCAATGGGTTTAGACTCAGGCTGAAAATTGGCGGAAGTGGGCATAACCATGGGCAGCAACAGTCCATATTTAAGGACGGATTCTAAGGGCAGATTGAGCAGATTTAAGTACAGGCAATCTTAAACAACATAGTCATTAGCATACTGAACCCCTACATTAGCGCCCGACCAGCCGCAAACAAGAGCCAAATTTTAGTGTAGCTATTTCACCCCAGGGTGGCGTTCCCGCTGATCGCTAATGAGCCTGGCGGGAGTGGTTTGATAAAAGCGAAAGGCGGGGGTGATCTGGGGGGCAAGCTGGACTGCGATCGCGCCCACATACCCCAGCTCTGGCTGCCACTGGTAAAGCTGCCCTGGATGCTCTAGATCGCCCTGCACCGTCACCCCCACTGGGGTCAGCTCGGAGGTCAGTTCTAAATAGGTTAAGGCTAGCTCTAAGCTCTGCAGTGAGTCGGCAATGCCCAAGCCCAGGGCTTTGAGGCAGGCTTCTTTGCCCGTCCAGTAGCGCAAAAACTGGTGGTCAGTCTTGGCGCTGGGTAAGGCGAGTACCGCGTCAGCCTCCGCAGGGGTAAGGTAGCGGCGACACAGCCCCGGCAGCTGGGTAATGGGGCGCAGCACCTCTAGATCAACTCCGATCGCCCCCACCCCAGCGGCCCCACTCACCGCCACCAGCAGCCGCTCCCCACTGTGAGACAGGTTAAACTGCAAAGCCTGGTGCTTCCCCTTGTCGGTTAGAGCTTCGGTCAGATCTAGCGCGGGCTTGCCGCGCGGGCCATAGCTAAAGCTGAGCGAGTCGGGCGGCTGATCGATGTATCGGCTGAGCAGGTGGCGCAGGCAGCCTCGACTGGTAATCAGCTGCCGCTGGGCCTGGGCCAATCGTCGGTGCCGGAGCCGCTCCTGTTCGGGTGGCCCGAGGCAGGCTTTGAGCGTGGCTAAATCTGCTGCGGCAACGCTCTCGGTAGACAGTAGCCAAAGGTCAATAGCGGGTGGTTGAATCGGCGGCGGCCCCTGATAGAACTCGGGCATGGGGTTAACAACAAAGGGCTATCTTAGCCAAGCAATCTAGCGCTATTGTGCAGTAACTGGGCACCCTTGGCACAGCCCCCCGTATTCTTTAACTCTATGTCTTCACAGCGTTCTAGAAAGGGTTCTAGCCCTTCTGCCACAGCACCTGCTGTACGGGTCTGTATTTTGGGCGGGGGGTTTGGCGGGCTTTACTGCGCGCTCTCGCTACACCAGCGGTTGAAGAAATCGGCCCAGGTGCACATTACCCTGGTGGAGCCGCGCGATCGCTTCAACTTTACCCCCCTGCTTTACGAGCTGCTCACCCACGAGCTAGCCCCCTGGGAGATCGCCCCCGCCTACCGAGATTTGCTCAAGCACACCGCCGTCGACCTGCACCAAGACTGGGCCGAGCATATTGACGTTGCCCAGCAAACCGTCACCCTGCGCCATGGGGAACCCCTCACCTACGACTATCTAGTGGTGGCCCTGGGTAGCCAAATGCGGCCGCCCGCCACCTCCGGCAGTCAAACCCACACGCTGCCCTTCAACACCCTGGCCGATGCCGAGCAGCTAGAGCGGCGGTTGGCAGACCTCGACCACTTACCCAATGTGCAGGTGGTGGTGGCCGGGGCTGGCCCCAGCGGCGTCGAGCTGGCCTGCAAACTGAGCGATCGCCTCGGTAGCCGGGGCCAGATCACCGTGGTAGACCGCCGGGGAGAAATTCTGCGATCTCATCCTCAGCGCATCCAGCGGGCGGCGGCGCGTGCCCTGGCCAAGCGGGGGGTAGAGGTGTATCTCGATGTGGCGATTGAGGCGGTCGACGCCAGCGGCCTCACCTTTGGCTATGAGAACCAAACCCACCACTGCCCCGCCCATTTAACCCTCTGGACGGTGGGTACGGTGCCCTGCCCTTGGCTCGGTAGTGCCGACCTCACGCCCACTCCCTTCGGCCAGTGCCCGGTGCGCCCCACCCTACAGCTGGTCGATCATCCCAACGTGTTTGTGTTGGGCGATATGGCCGCCATGCCCGCCCCCGGCCGCGATCGCGCCCCCACCACGGCCCAGGCCGCCTACCAGGCTGGCCCGGCGGTCGCCTCCAACGTGCTGGCGCTGATCGCCAAACGATCCCCCAAGCCTTTTGTCTACAACCACCTGGGCGACATGCTTACCCTCGGCCAGGGGGAAGCCGTGGTCTGTGGTTTTGGGCTATGTATCACTGGGCGGCTGGGGGGCTTTGCGCGCCGCTGGGCCTACTGGTTGCGGCTGCCCACCCACGCCCACCGCTGGCGGGTGCTCCCGCACTGGCTGGGGTTGAAGCCCTAGTACTGGCTGGTAGGTTAACGCCAGTTCGCTGTCCCAGGGTTGGCGCTGGTTGCCCTAGCCAACGGGTCAGCGTTGTAAAGATCTAGCTTTGGCAACTTTGGATGGCAGGAGATTTCTCCTAAGATCGCCATTATGGATATTCAACTGCTTGAGACAAATCTAGCTGGTCTGGTGCAGACCTGCAGCGGAATTTTGATCAACACCTGCCAGCTGCTGGCTATTTTCGTGATTGCAGTCGGTGTGGTGCGCGCTTTATTCGTTTTTCTGCGCTCGTCCCTTTTTCAACCGCAAACTGCGATCGCCTTTCAGCGCAGCCGCCTGGCCATGGGCTATTCCTTTTCCCTCGGGCTCAGTTTTTTGGTTGGGGCCAGCATCATGAAAACGATGCTGTCGAGCCAGTGGGAAGATATTTTGCGTTTAGTGATTATCATCGCCGTGCGCACTGCACTCAACCTCCTGCTAGAGCGAGCCATCCGTAACAGTCAGGGCCTCAACGATGAATCTCTAGAGGCAGGCCACAGTGGTCAAGGGGCTGTGCCAGAAGCGGTAATCGCCAATTCATAACCCAAATGTGCGCTGCGAAGTCATCGCCGCCACCCGCGTCACTCTCAGCCAGTTAAGAAACTGAACCTGGATCTTGTCAGGGTGCCTGGGGGATCTGGCTTAATGCATGGTTACGGGCTGGCTCTAGCGCCTCAACGCTAGGGCCGTCGCTGGGCGTTCACTCCACCGCTACTGGCGAGGACTCGATCCCCTGTGCGCACACAACAACTCAACACAATTACTCTTTGGAGAATGGTCATGATTCTTTGGCGGCGGACGATAGGCATCAGTTTGGGTTTGGTGGCAGCTAGCAGCCTGTGGACTGTAGCCCAGGCTTATCCGGCCCAGCTGGAGGGTTTAGAAACGCCCATCCTGATTCAAGTTGACGATACGCAGATTGACGACGCACAGGTTGGCGACACGGAAATTGGCGACACGCAGATTGGCGAGCCGACAGACGAGCTAACAGCGACGGATGATCTGATCGAAACTTTGGTGGAAATCACGCCGCCTGCCTCAGCCGCAGACTCAGCGAACACCGCAGCCGTCGATGCCCCGGTTGCCGAAGTCATCACGCCAGTACCCACCGAGGTTTTAGCAAATCTCTCTCAGGATCAGATGAATGCGATCACATCGATCATCTTGACCGCTGAAGCGTCAACCAGTCCTAGCCTGATTGCAAACTTACCCACTGAGGTACTGACCCAACTCGACGCCCTGGGGGTGGCGCAACAGGTGGGCCGCCGTCGCTGGTTGCCGACTGGTTTAGTCAGGCGGCTGCGCCTTCCTCAGGTGGTCGCATCGCTGATTCGACAGCCAAGGAACACCGCGCTGGGGATGCTGGGCAACCACATTGTGGTGGTCAACCCCGTGACCGGCGCTGTCCTAGGGGCAGTGCTGTCAGCCCTTTAGGTGACTTTATGTGAGTAGGTCAAGACTTTCTTGATGCGGCGGCCAATTGTCAGACAATTACCCCGGCTTGGGCGAATAAGTTCGCCCAAGCCGGGGTAATCACATTAGGTGGCCACTGGCTGCTTGGCTTCAAACTTGAGCTTGGCCCGCTTAAACGGCTCCGGAATTTCCACCGGATATTTGCCCGTAAAGCAGGCCGAGCAGAAGCTGCTGGGGTCTTGGTAAGTTGCCTCCAGCATGCCCTCCCAGCTCAGATAGGCTAGAGAGTCAACATGGATCTGTCTGGCAATGTCATCTAACGACTTGGTCGCCGCAATCAGCTGGTCTTGGTTGTCGGTGTCGATGCCGTAGAAACAGGGGTGGGTCACAGGGGGCGACGAAATCCGCATATGTACCTCGGTTGCCCCGGCGTCGCGCAGGGCCTGCACGATCTTGCGGCTGGTGGTGCCTCGCACAATCGAGTCATCCACGATTAAAATTCGCTTGCCTTCTAGCACATCCCGCAGGGGGTTGAGCTTCATGCGAATGCCCACCTCCCGCATCGACTGAGTGGGCTGAATGAACGTACGCCCCACATAGCGGTTTTTGATCAATCCCTCCGCATAGGGAATTTGGGACTGCTGCGAAAAGCCGATCGCCGCTGGCACCCCTGAGTCGGGCACCGCCATCACCAGATCCACATCGGCGGGCGATTCTTTGGCCAGCTGGTGGCCTAGGCGGCGGCGATAGCTGTAAAGGCTCTCGCCGTTGACAATGCTGTCGGGCCGCGAGAAGTAGATCATCTCAAACACGCAGAGTTTGCGCTCGGTGGCGGCGGCCCACTGGTGGGAGATAATTCCCTCGGCGGTAATCCACACCAGTTCACCGGGTTCGATATCGCGCACGTAGGTCGCGCCGATGATGTCGAGGGCGCAGGTTTCTGAGGCCAGCACGTAGTGGGCGGGCTGCCCCACCTCAGGAACCTCTTGACCCAGCACCCCCAGCACCAGGGGGCGAATGCCCTGCTGGTCGCGGGCACCGAGAATGCCGTTAGGGGTGCCAATCACTAGGCTAAAAGCCCCGTAGCAGCGGTTAAAGGCAGTTTCGGCGGCGCCCACCCAGTCGGCCCCGTCGTTGACGGCCTCCGCCAGGGCAAAGGCAATCATCTCAGAGTCAGTGGTGGTGACCAGGTCGTGGTTGCGGTCGATTAGCTCTTCGCGCAGGTCGGCGGCATTGACCAGGTTGCCGTTGTGGGCCAGGGCCAGATCGCCTAGGCGGGTGGGCACCATGGCGGGCTGGGCATTGCAAGCCAGGCTAGACCCAGTGGTGGAGTAGCGGGTGTGGCCCACGGCAATGTGCCCGGTTAGGGTCTTGAGAATTTGGTCGTCAAACACCTGGGAAACCAGGCCCATGTGTTTGTAGCAGTGGCTGCCCGAGGCGTTAAAGGTGGCGATGCCCGCCGACTCTTGGCCCCGGTGCTGTAGGGCAAATAGGCCAAAGTAGGCTAGCCGAGCCACCTCCTCGTCGGGGGCGTAGAGGCCAAAGATGCCGCAGGCTTCTTCGGGCTTGTCGGGGCGATCGCCCAGGGAGGCAGAGTCGCAGGACTCGTCAAAGCAAGCATCGGAGGGGAACGTCATTGTGGGTGCAGGGTGGCTGTAGGAATGCTAATGGCAGCGGAGCAAGACTTTAAGGCACGTCTGGAAAACGCATTTGGCAGCTCTATTTCATAATAGGTATGCCCTAATGCGAACCTAGCTTCATCATAGAGTGGGCGTTTTCAAAACAGCATTAGAGACTACCGAACCCTTAACCCACTTAATGGTTCCTTAATGTATGACGATCATAGCACCTTACTTCTTTTCCCCAGTTTCCCCTAGATAGAGCCAGAAGCAAGGAATAGAGGCGATGAGGAAATATTAGCGATGGGTTGCTAGCCTACTTTCGCTGGGGAGGTCGCTAGCCGCTGCTCAATGGCGGTTTGCCAGGTTTGTGCTAAAAGCTCAACCCCATCGTCAATCAGCGGTTGGCCATCCTGGCTGGTGATCGATAGGCGATCGCCCTGTACGGCCCCAATTTCTTGCCAGAACCCTGCCAGCTGATCGTTGAGGCAGGCCTCCCACTCCCCCCGGTGGTCAGGGCTGACGGAGACCACAATTCGGGCCCCGCCTTCGCCAAACAGCAGCCGATCCCACCGCTGAGCGGTCTGGCTGGCCTCTATAGGCAGATGGATTGCGGCACCGCGCCGACCGCTAATGGCAGACTCTGCCAGGGCGACAGCCAGGCCACCCTCGGCGCAGTCGTGGGCCGATCGCACCCAGCCCTGGGCAATACCATGACGGCAGGCTACCTGCACCCGCTTTTCTAGGGCCATGTCGATGGCGGGCGGGTGCCCAGTGACCTGCCCGTGCAATGCCGCTAGGTATTCTGAACCCCCTAGGGTGATCAGCGGTTGACCTTCTATGGCGGCCATTGTGGTTTGGTCTACCGAAATCCCTAATAGGTAGATGAAATCTCCCTCTTGCTGCCAGCCCTGGCCGCAAGTGCGGCTCAGGTCGTCAATCAAGCCCACCATGCCCACCACGGGAGTGGGATAGATCGGCTGGGGGTTGCCCTGGCTATCGACGGTCTCGTTGTAGAGGGAGACGTTGCCGCCGGTTACGGGGGTCTCAAACTCGCGGCAGGCGTCGGCCAAACCTCGACAGGCTTCAGCCAGCTGCCAGTAGCCGATGGGTTTTTCGGGGCTGCCAAAGTTGAGGTTGTCGGTCACCGCCAAGGGCAGTGCCCCCACGCAGCTGAGGTTGCGGGCGGCTTCGGCTACGGCGGCTTTGGCGCCTTCGTAGGGGTTGAGGTAGACGTAGCGGGCGTTGCAGTCCACCGTGGCGGCGAGACCACGAGAGGTGCCACCGGGCTGATATCCCGGCACTGTTTCCAGGGGGCGCAGGCGAATCACGGCGGCGTCTCCCTGTCCGGGGCACTGCACGGTATTGTTTTGTACTTGGTGGTCGTACTGGCGGTAGACCCAGGCTTTAGATGCGATCGTGGGCTGGGCTAAGAGCTGGTGGAGCACGCCAGTCCAGGACGTATCTCCTGTGTCAGGTAATGCTATCCCTGATGCTGAGCAGATAGGCAGACTGTCTTCGCGCCAGGCCCAGGCCTTTTGAGCATAGTCGGGCGGTTCACTCAGCAGATCGCGATGGTAGATGGGCGTATTCTCTGACAGGGCCAGGGCCGGAATTTCGGCGGCGACATCACCCTGGAACAGAATCCGCACGATGGGGTCGGCGATCACGGTGCCAGCCACCACGGCATGGAGACCCCAGCGCTCAAAGATTTCGATTACCTCCGCCTCGCGGCCCTTGGCGACCACAAACAGCATCCGCTCCTGGGACTCAGACAGCAGGTACTCGTAGGGCACCATGCCGGTCTCGCGCACCGGAATCAGGTCGAGGTCTAGCTCAATGCCGACGCCGCCCTTGGCCGCCATCTCGGCGGTGGAGCAGGTTAGGCCCGCTGCGCCCATATCCTGGGCGGCGACGATCGCCCCCGTCTTAAATGCCTCTAGACAGGCTTCCACCAGAGATTTTTCGAGAAACGGGTCGCCCACCTGCACGGCGGGGCGATTGGCCTCAGATTCATCGGTCAACTCAGCGCTGGCAAAGCTGGCCCCGCCCATGCCGTCGCGCCCGGTGGTGGAGCCTACATACACCACCGGGTTACCCAGACCCGCCGCCCCAGATTTGACGATGTCGTCGGTTTCCATAATCCCGATCGCCATGGCATTGACCAAGGGGTTGCCGTTGTAGGCGGCGTCAAAGTAGACCTCGCCGCCTACGGTGGGCACCCCAAAGCAGTTGCCGTAGTGGGCAATGCCCGACACCACCCCCTGGCACAGGCGACGGGTGCGGCTGTCGGCCAAATCGCCAAACCGTAGGGAATTGAGCACGGCGATTGGCCTCGCCCCCATGGTGAAAATATCTCGCAAAATGCCCCCCACCCCGGTGGCGGCCCCCTGGAAGGGTTCTACCGCTGACGGGTGGTTGTGGGACTCAATTTTGAAGGCCACCCGTAGGCCATCGCCTGCGTCGATCACCCCAGCATTTTCCCCCGGCCCCACCAGCACCCGTGGCCCCTCGGTAGGAAACTGCTTAAGCAAGGGGCGCGAATTTTTGTAGCAGCAGTGCTCTGACCACATCACCCCAAACATGCCCAACTCAGCGCGGTTGGGGTGACGGCCCAGCCGCTGCACAATGTCGTCGTACTCCTCGGGCTTGATGCCCTCGGAGGCGATTTCGGCAGGGCTAAAGGGGGCGGTAGAGTAAGCGGTCATGGGGTTGCTGGGAAAGTTGCCTACCGATCTTAGCCCCATTGGGGAGTTTAGATGATTGACCCCATAAATCGATCCCCTATCTGCCGGCTACTCGGCTCGAAACATCAGCAATAGTCGGCTAAAAATTGGTTCAATTCGGTAAACGTGCCCGCGTGGGTTGTGATCTGGTCTTCATAGCCCTTCAGGTCGACGGTGAAGCGCTTAAAACACTGGGCATCGACCCCAGCCTTTTGCAGGTGGTTAAAGGTGGTTTCGCCCATGGCCATGTCAAGCCCCAGCTCTTTGGTGGCTGACTCCAGGCGAAAGGCAGAGTTGACAGTGTCGCCCAGGGCGGTATAGTCGGGGCGTTGGCGAAGCCTCTCGGAGCGAGAATCGCCGCTGCCCGTGTTGCCCACCATGGCATAGCCGGTGTTAATGCCCACCCCAATCCGCAGCGGGAACGGCAGCGGGAACTGTTCGTGGAGCTGGCCGGTCATTTCGGCCAGGGTGCTCACCGCCTGCAAAATCTGCACCATGCTAGCTCGATCAGCGCCCTCTTTGCCGTGAACCCACACGGCCATGACTGCATCGCCAATATACTTATCGACCCAGCTGTCGTACTGGCCAATAATCTCTCCAGCCCGGCGAAACCAGGTGCCGATAGCCTCAGAAAGCACCTGCTCATTGAGCTGCCGGGTCATGACGGTGAAGTCGCGAATATCGACCACCATCACCGAAATCAGCCGCCGCATGTGGAGCATGGCGGTAGCATCCTCCTGGCCCCTAGCCAGAGTGACATCTGCGGCCTGAGCAGTATCTGTGGGCGAGAGAAACCGCAGCTCGGTTTGACCAAAGGTCAGCAGGTCACTATCTTCTAAGATTATCGGCACGCTGACCCGGCGACCGTTGACAAAAGTGCCGTTGCGACTGCCCAAATCAATTAAATAAAACTGCCTGTTGTCGGTGCCCTGAAGCATGGCGTGGTTGCGCGAAATCCAGCGGTCGGGCAGTACAAAACTGTTGTCGTCGCCGCGCCCCACCGTCCAGTAGTTGCTGCCTACCAACGAAAGCTGACGATCTCCGGAGCCTGTTTTAAGCGTAAGGTAAGGGCCAGAGGAAAAAGTCACAGCGTTAAGGTGTGGGGAAGTAAAGTCACAGGCCGTGATCGCTCATATCGTAGAAAAAGAGCGCGGTAGGCATCCCAAGATATTCCTGATCTGCCCCCATTATGCCAGAGATGCCTATTCCTTACCCTGCCTAGGCCAGAGAGGCGGTCAAGAAGAATAGCCCGTCTACTATCAAAGTGCTAAACACAGCTCCGCCAAAGGCCCACCAGGCTAGCTGCCTTGAGGTGGTGAGGGCGATCGCTGTAGCCACCAGCAAAAACAAGACTAAGACAATCGCTCGGCAAGCGGCCACATCAGACTCTAGAGAAGCACTTGCAGCACGCAGCACTAGCGGAGCCACATCGGGGTCGGCCAACATTAACTGCCGCCAGGTAGGAAATAGATGCATCCAGTTGATGTAGAGGTCAGTAACGGCTGTACCCAGAAGTGACCCCAGAAAAAAGTAGCTGCCCACTCGACCCCAGCCCCGATATAAGCAGGCCAGGGCGATCGGCAACCCTAGGGCTTCAATGGGCAAATGTATAATCGGATCCCACCGAAACCAACCCCAGTAGAGCGAACCCGTGAGCCAGATCCAGCCAAAGCCAACAACGAGGTCGCCCCAGAGATGCAGACGAGGACGCTTCATCATCCACGCCCCTAACCACAACCACAGGGGGGTCATCGCCAGGCTCACCCACGGAAAGTAGCGCACCAGGGGAGCCTGCACAAAGACGGGCAAGATCACCAACAGCAGGGATGCCGCAAAGACCTGAAGCTGCAGCCGAGAATCCGCCACCCAGTCGAGGGCCGGGGCTAGCCACAGGGGAGATACTTTTTTGGAATAGGAAAGACTCAATGGAATCCTGAGAGCTGGTTAACTGTTGTTAAGATAGCATGCCCCCCCCCGGCATTGCCATGACACTGAGCCCCGGAAGCCAAAGGTCAGCCTCTGTTAAGACAGTTTGCTCTGGTATTAAGCCTGCACAAAGAATTTGTCTTCTCAGCGTAGACCGGCGGAGGGTTCCGTACAATTTCAAAAGGGAACTTGCGGCTTAGCTGATGCAAGTTTCTGGTTTAGTATATGTGTTTATTTGTAAAGGCTTCCACCCCCTGGGAGGGCTGGTCTGGCAATCGCTAGAGGTAGATCCTAGAGATAGATTTAGGGCAAATAGGCAGCTAGATTCGGTCATCGAGCCGGGACTGGACGGCGAAATGCAAGCGGTCAACTAGGATTTTTATGGCTTTATTTTTTATGGGTTTCTTGCCCTGGCTGGCCCAAGTCGGCGGCGATCAGGAGGCGATGCTGACCGATATGTCGGTGTGGCAGGCCATTGTGATCGGCGTGGTGCAGGGGTTTACAGAATTCTTGCCCATCAGCAGCACTGCCCACGTCAAAATTGTGCCGGTGATGCTGGGCTGGGGCGACCCTGGGGTGGCCTTCACAGCGGTGATTCAGCTGGGCAGCATTGCCGCTATTCTCTGGTACTTTTGGGATGACCTGGTGCAGGTGACTACGGGCATGGTGCGGGCGGTGCGCGATCGCAACTACGACGCCCCCGACTTTCGCTTGGGCATGGGTATTTTGGTGGGCACCCTACCGCTGATCGCAGGCGGCATTTTCGTCAAGGTCTTTATTCCTGATTTTGACAACTCGTTTTTGCGCAGCAGCGCCACCATTGCCATTGTCTCTATTCTGATGGCTGGGTTGCTGGGCATAGCCGAGATGGTCGGCAGCCGCATTCGTACCTTTGAAGCCCTCAAGTTTCACGACGGCATCACCATGGGGTTTGGCCAGGCCCTGGCGATTATTCCGGGGGTATCGCGGGCCGGGGCCACCCTCACCGCCGGGTTGTTTATGGGCCTAGAGCGAGCCACCGCCGCTCGGTTCTCGTTTTTGATGGGGATTCCGGCCATTGTTTTGGCTGGGCTGGTGGAAGCTAAAGACTTCTTCGATGCCGATACCGCCTCTGTGGGTACGGTGCCGCTGGTGGCGGGCCTGATTGCCACGGTGATTTCCTCCTACGTGTCCATTGTTTGGCTACTGGGCTTTTTGAAGCGCCACACTACCTGGGTATTTGTGTGGTATCGATTGGCCTTTGGGGTGGCGATTTTGGTAGCGATCGCCCTGGGCCGCACGCCAAATTTTTAGGGAGAACGAAGCTTGGAGGGGATGGGCCCTGAGCCTACGGCCTACGGCTCCCAACTGGCCAGCCCCCCTGAACCCAACACCCGACACCCAACACCTGTCCCCCACCTCCTAATATAGAAAAGCAGATTTTCAACCCTTACCCCCATGGGCACCCAGGCCATTCGACCCGCCCGCATCACCGCCGTGCTGCCCGACTCCATCGCCGAAGACATCGGCTTTGAGCCGGGGGATGCCCTGGTCTCGATCAACGGCCAGCCGCCCCGCGACCTGATCGACTACCGCTTTCTCTGCGCCGATGAAGATTTGGCCCTAGAGGTGCTCGACGCCAAGGGCAAAACTCACCGGGTCGACATTGAGAAAGACATCGACGAAGATCTGGGTCTGGAGTTTGAGACGGCTCTGTTTGACGGGCTGATGCAGTGCAACAACGCCTGCCCCTTCTGCTTTATCGACCAGCAGCCCCCCGGCAAGCGCAACACTCTCTACCTCAAAGACGACGACTATCGGCTGAGCTTTCTCTACGGCAGCTATCTCACCCTGACTAACCTGCTGCCCCAGGAGTGGGAGCGCATCGCCCAACTGCGGCTGTCGCCGCTGTACGTGTCGGTGCATGCGACGGAGGCTGAGGTGCGATCGCGCCTGCTAAAAAACCCCAGGGCTGGCCAAATTCTCGACCAGCTGGCCTGGTTTCAAGCCCAACGGCTGCAAATTCACGCCCAGGTGGTGGTCTGCCCTGACATCAACGACGGCGACCATCTCGCCACCACCCTGCAAGATTTGGCTCGATTCCACGAGGGCAACCTGCCTGCGGTGGCCTCGGCAGCGGTGGTGCCCGTGGGCCTCACCCGGTTTCGTCCTACTGACGACGAGCTGACGCCAGTTACCCAGGCCCAGGCGCGGCAGGTGATCGGTCAAGTGCAGGCATTTCAATCCGAGTGCCAGCAGCGGTTTGGCACCAATTTTGTCTGGCTGGCTGACGAATGGTTTTTGCTAGCCCAGCAGTCAGTGCCGCCTGAGAGCCACTACGAAGACTATCCTCAGCTGGGCAATGGGGTTGGCTCCATTCGCCAGTTTCTTAAAGAATTTGACCAGTCTGCCGAAGCATATTTACCCCAGGCGGTCAGCTCGCCCCGCACACTTACCTGGGTGGTCGGCAATGCGGTAGAACACGCCTTTGGCCCCATTGTGGATCGACTCAACACCGTCGATGGGCTGACGGTGCAACTGGCGGCCCTAGCCAGCGACTACTGGGGCCGAGATATGACTGTTACCGGCCTGTTGACGGGCCACGACCTGCTGCTGGGGCTGCGCGGCATACCCCTCGGCGATGCCCTACTGTTGCCCACCGTCATGCTCAAGCCCAGCGACTCAGGCGACCCCCGAGACACATTGTTTTTAGACGATATGAGTGTCGCCGAGGTCGGCCGCAGGCTGGGCTGCCCGGTACTGCCCGTAGATGACACCGATGCTCTGGTCAAGGCCTGCTGCGGCGATTTACCCACCCATGATTTTGCTGACCTACAGCCCGCCGCAGGCTACTGGACACCCACTTGATTGTACTAAACCGTTTAGTTTGCTAAGCTGTTGGCGGAAAATTTTGTGGCTAACCCCTTCTCTCCTTGGCCTTCCCTCTCTGGGCAGAAGCTGCCTTTGTCTTAGGGTATAGATCGTCTCGGGCGGGCTAAACTCAAGCCGGATGCCGATATGCTAGGTAGCTGGGGTAGAAAGTTTCCATTTTTCTCGTTGGTGACTCAAGTTTGCTAGTGATAGCCCATGGTGCTTATGTTTTACTCCTATCGCCGCCGCCTTCTACCGCTGAGCTTGGGTATTGCCCTGTCTAGCTGGTCTGCTGCAGGACTGGCCGCTCCTGAATCAGTTGCACTGCCTGAAGATTTGTCTGGGGATTTGTCTGGGGCTGACGTAGCCCAGGTTGAATCTGACTCCCCAAGCGAAGCGCTGATGCCAGAGGTCGATACCTCAGGGCTAGAACCAGGGGAGGCCGCCGTACCCCTATCTACTGATGGAGGGAGCGCTGGAGCGGCATCGTCGCGCGCAGGGAGCGCTGCCCTGCCTCAGTCTGAGCGCCCTACGGATGAGGGGTTCGGCACGCCACCCGACTATCTGACGCCCGACCCGAACCCCCTGCTGGTGCCCACACAGCCCGAAGAGGTCGAAATTGTTGGCACCCAGCCCCTATCTCTGGAGACGGCGATCAATCTGGCGTTTACCAACAGCGAGCAGTTGCGCATTGCTCTGTTTCAGCTTGATCGCACCCAGGCCGGTCTGCGGGCAGAGCGATCGCAGCTGCTGCCCACGGTAGATCTCAGCAGCAGCCTGCAAACCAGTAACTCGTCTTCTGGGGGCGGCGGCGACTCAACGAGCACCAGCCTCTCAAGCACCCTCAGAACTGACTACGACCTGGGCCTCTCGGGGGAGCGATCAGCCCGCATTCAGGCGGCAGAGCGTCAGGTGCGCCTGGCCGAAATTCAAGTGGAGCAAACTCGTGAAGAGTTAAAGCTGGCCACCACCACCGACTACTACGCGGTACAAGAGTCGCTGGAGCAAATTCGCATCAACGAGGCTTTTTTAGCCGCCGCCGAGCGCAACCTCAGCGATACTCGCCTGCGAGAAGAGGTCGGCGTCGGCACCCGGTTTGACGTGCTGCAAGCCGAAGTGCAGGTGGCCAATGCTCGCCAAACCCTGACCCAGGCCATCAGCCAGAGACAAATTACCCAGCGCCAGCTGGCCCGGCGGCTCAACATCCAACCTTCCATTGACCTCACGACCCTGGCGGTCAATATTGCTGGGGCCTGGCCGCTCTCGCTGGAAGAAAGTATTGTGCTGGCCTATCAAAACCGGGCTGAGCTAGAGCAGTTTTTGGTCGAGCGGGAGTTTAATGATACCCAGCGTCAGATCAGTCTGGCAACTCTACGCCCCAATCTAGGGGTGTTTGGCCAGTACGGGGTGCAAAGCCTGCTCACCTCGTCGACGGGGGTAGGCTCTAGTATCGACGACGGGTTTGCGATCGGGGCACAGCTGAGCTGGCGGTTGTTTGACGGCGGCGGGGCCAGAGCCAGGGCTGCCCAAAACGAAATTGATCTTCAAATCGACGAGGCCGAGTTTGAAGATGCCCGCAACAGCATTCGGGTTGAGGTAGAAGAGGCCTACTACACCCTAGTGGCCAACCAGGCCAATATTGACACCGCTTCTGTGGCGGTAAACCAAGCAGAGGAAGCGTTAGAGCTAGCTGATCTGCGATTTAACGCCGGGGTGGGCACCCAGCTAGAGGTGATCAACGCCATTCGAGACCTGACTGAGGCCGAGGGCAACCTGGTCACCGCCGTGCTCAACTACAACCGTGCCCTGGCTCGCTTAGAGCGGTCGATTAGCAATCTTGACAGCCCCGGCGATCTCTAGGGCACCGGGCTGAGAAAGGTTTAATGGATGGCTGAACTGCACCTATCTACAGAACACCGCCAGATGATTGCTCGGTTAGCAGTGGTTAGCTACCCGGCCGAGTGCTGCGGCATTTTGGTGGGGCGACGACAATTTGGTCCATCCCAGGCCGATGTTGGGGGCGCTGAGGTCTGCCGTGACGTAGTGCAGGTTGTGGCTACGGAAAATGCTTGGGAACCCTCGCTGCTGGGCTATACCGATGGTGACGGCGGGCGGGAGCACAGCCTGGGCGATCGCTACTGCATTGACCCCGCCGACCTGCTGCGGGTGCAGAAAGCCGCCAGAGCCCAGGGACTAGAAATTGTCGGCATCTATCACTCGCACCCTGACCATCCGGCGGTGCCGTCGGAGTGCGATCGCGCCCTCGCTTGGCCCGTCTATTCCTACGTAATTGTCTCTGTGGTAAGAGGACAGGTCACCGACCTCACCAGCTGGCGGCTCGACGACCAACAGCAGTTTCAGAGTGAGCCTGTGAAAATGATCGGAACATCTGCCAACAAAGCCCCGTTCTTGTCCTAAGCTGAAATGATATAAAAAACGGTCGTGCCCCAGACCGTTTTTTGCTTTTGCCGCCACAGTTTTTCCGCCGAGGCCATGCTTAACCCAAACTTGGACGATATTCAGCTCAATAAGGAGGAGTATGAACGCTACTCCCGCCACATCATTTTGCCGGAGGTGGGCCTCGACGGGCAGAAACGGCTTAAGGTCGCCAGCGTGCTCTGCGTAGGCACCGGGGGTCTGGGTTCACCGCTGCTGCTGTACTTAGCCGCCGCTGGCATTGGCCGCATCGGCATTGTCGACTTTGACACAGT
Source organism: Phormidesmidales cyanobacterium (assembly GCA_038256265.1). GTDB lineage: Bacteria > Cyanobacteriota > Cyanobacteriia > Phormidesmidales > Phormidesmidaceae > Nodosilinea. The sequence continues at coordinate 10,024 of JBBSKN010000040.1, read as the reverse complement.
CGACCAGTCAAACCTGCACCGCCAAATCATCCACAGCGAGTCGTGGGTGGGCAAGCCCAAAATTGAGTCGGCCAAGAGCCGCATTCTTGAGATCAACCCCCACTGCCAGGTCGATCTCTATGAGACCCGCCTTAGCGCCGAAAACGCTCTGGGCATTTTCGAACCCTACGACGTGGTGGTCGACGGCACCGACAACTTCCCCACCCGCTACCTGGTCAACGACGCCTGCGTGCTGCTGGGCAAGCCCAACGTCTATGGCTCGATCTTCCGCTTTGAGGGCCAGGCCACGGTGTTTAACTACCAAGATGGCCCCAACTACCGCGACCTCTACCCCGAGCCGCCGCCGCCAGGTCTCGTGCCCTCCTGTGCCGAGGGCGGCGTGCTGGGTGTATTGCCCGGCATGATCGGCGTGATTCAGGCCAACGAGACCATCAAGGTGATTTTGGGCACAGGCAACACCCTCAGCGGTCGCCTGCTGCTTTACAACGCCTTGGAGATGACCTTTAGAGAGCTAAAGCTGCGCCCCAACCCAGTGCGCCCTGTGATCGAAAAACTGATCGACTACGAAGAATTTTGCGGTATTCCCCAAGCGCGCATGGAGGCAGAGAAAGACTTGGCTGATATCTCTGAAATGACCGTTACCGAACTTAAGCAGGTGCTCGACAGCGGCGACGACAATGTGATGCTGCTTGACGTGCGCAACCCTAACGAGTACGAGATTGCCCGCATCCCTGGGTCAGTACTGGTACCCCTGCCCGACATCGAAAACGGCGACGGTATCGACAAGGTGAAAAGCTTGGTCAATGGCCATCGGCTGATTGTGCACTGCAAGATGGGTGGGCGATCAGCTAAGGCCCTGGGCATTCTCAAGCAGCACGGCATCGAGGGCACCAATGTGAAGGGCGGCATCGCCGCCTGGAGCCAGGAAGTTGACTCCTCGGTGCCCGAATACTAAGTCCCAGGGTGGACAGTGCCTACCATCAACCCCGGGCGGGCTACCTGATCGCCCGCTAACGCACAATGCCCCGGTGGAAATCCGTCCATTAGGGCATTCTGTCTGTAAGGGATGTGCAAGACTCTTCGATCAATCAGCGTCCAAATGACCGGCGCTCAAGTGAGTCGTTGTAGTCCACAGTTGTTATCATCGGGCACAAGTTTCTTGGGAGGCAGGGCGATGGTGAGGGGATTTAACTGTAGTTTGGGATGGGCAGTTGCAGCCCTCATGCTTAGCGCCGCACCCGGTTGGGCCATTCCTGGGCAGACCGTGACCTTAGCCGAAACCTGGATTCGCAACAACCCAACCCTGCGCCCATCACCTGGGGAACGGTTGGCGATCAACCGATTGGTGGCCCCAGGACAGCGATTCACCTTTCAGGCGTCGGTGTTTCCGGTGGGCGGCGTCAGCCCGGCGAAAAACCGTCGTCAGATTCGCACTGAGCGCTTTGGCATTGCTGACCACGCCAACCCCATTACAAATGCTCGCCTCGATGAATCCCTGCGGGAAATCTACGGGCAGGAGATCTTTAACGACTACCGCCAGGGAGCGGTGTTAATGCGCTACCCAGCCCGTGGGGTTAGGCCTGCCCCGGGAGAAAATCTGGTGTTGCGGGGAGAGGTGCGCGAGGGCGATCGCTTTGCCTACTGGCAGGAGATTGCCTACGACCGCGCTGGCACCGCCTACCTAGGCCGCATGGCCGTTTTCATCAAAGACGACTTGCCTCTGCTTCAGGCACAGCTAGAGCCCTAACTCCAAAACCCAGTCTCTCAGCAACCCATTCACCTGCTCCGGCACCTCATCGTGGGGGCAGTGGCCCGCCTGCAGGTAATGTTCCGTCAGCGTGGGATAGTGTTCACGAAACTGCGCCCCTTTTGCTCGACAGTTCATCCAGGGGTCGCCGTCGCCCCAAAGCATCAGGAGTGGGCAGTTTATCTTTCGCAGCAGTTCATCTACCTTTTCGCCCTGACGCGACTTAAACACCGAGGCAAACACCCTGGGGGCACCAGGGTCGAGGGCGGGGCGGCGAATATCTTCGACCAGCTGGTCGGTAATGGCGGCTTTATCCAAGTACACCCGTTGCAGGGTGCGGCGAATGGTAGAGGGCTGACGCACGTACTGGAACAGCAGCCAGCTGGGCAGCGGCTGCAGCATCAGCGATTGGATAGCCTTCGCGATCGGATTAGGCGACGGCGGCGGCGTCTGGGCCGGGGTAGAAAACGGCCCAGCGCTGTTGAGCAGCACCAGCCCCGCCGCAGACTCAGGATGGTTGGCCGCCACGCACAGGGCCGTATAGCCGCCGAGGGAGTTGCCCACCAGCACCACCGGGCAGCCAATCACTTCAGTAATAAACTCGTGTAGCTGAGCCTGCCACAACTCGCTGCTGTACGGCCAGTCGGGCTTGGCTGATCGCCCAAACCCTAAAAGGTCGATCGCCCACACCTGAAAGTCGGTCTGAAGCCCTTGAATATTCTTACGCCAGTGGTCGGTAGACGCGCCAAAGCCATGCACCAACAGCAGGGGGGGCCGGTCATCCCTCGCCTCACCGGCCACGACGTAATGAATGGTTTGGTCGCGCCAGGGCCAGTAGGTGTGTTGAGAGCTATCAAGGATAGAGACGGCGAAGGTCATAGCAGATTCGCAGGCGGCTTTGTAAACAAATATTAATTGCAATGGTAGCGAATTTGGGCAGAACCAGTCTCGTGAGGATGACAAAACGTCAGATTCCAGGCATTGTTTCAAAGGAATGTACTTAAGCCCGTTACTATGGCTGCGCTATCTCGCCCTCCCAAGTCATCTAATCGCCGCGAATTTTCTAAGTACGATGCCCGTCGTGCTAAGACTCTCTGGTTTGAACGCCTGATGGCCCTGATGGCGTTGCTCAATTTGGCGTTGGTGATTGGCGATTTAAGCTACATTCCTCTACGCGACCAGTACCTGCGGTTGTTGCCTAGAATAACTACCTGGTATGGCGAAGCCTTTAAAGGTATTGAACCCCACCGTTTTACCGCTAATTACCTCGACACTGTGGATGACCTAGAGCGGCAGGTGTCGCAGACGGGGCTGACCTCAGCTGCTGCCCAGGAGATTTTGCTAGATCTCCAGCAGCAGAGTGCGGCCATGATCAACTAAAACCCGTTTCAGCTAGCCAACCGCTCGGGCAATCTAGAGCGGATTAAAAACAGCCTGCGCGATCGCATGGATAGCGAATCAGCCACTGATTCCTTTGTAGAATTTTGGGAGATTGATCACCTCAGCCAGGCGGGTTTTCCCAACGAGATTGCCTTCTTCAACGGCGAAATCAGGCCGCTGATGAACAGCAACTTTTTTCGCCAAACCGCTGTCCACGGCGGGTTCACCGATCTGTTTTGGCGCATCGATATCTGGTTTAACCTGCTGTTTGGCCTAGAGTTGCTGGCCCGCAGCTTTTACCTTGATCGCCGCTATAAAAACTTCACCATGCGCGATGCCATCCTCTGGCGCTGGTATGACCTGCTGCTGGTCTTCCCCTTCAGCGGGCTGCGGATGCCCTGGCTGGCCCTGTCGCGTATCATCCCCGTCACGATTCGCATCAACCAGTCAAACCTGATCAACCTCAACCCTATCCAAAACAGCATCAGCCGCTTTGTCATTAGCCAGGTGGCCGTAGAAATTACCGAGATGGTAGTGCTGCGCATCATCGATCAGATCCAGTCGCTGGTGCGTGACGGCAGCGCTAGTCAAGCTCTGCTCGATCCCGGTGCCGGGCGTCGCTATATCGAGGTTGGCGGCGTCAATGAGCTAGAAGTAATTGCTCAACGGCTGGCGGCCCTGACGGTGTACAACGTGCTGCCCCAAGTTAAGCCCGAAATCGATGCCCTGCTCAAGCACACCATTACCCAGGCCTTTGACAGCACCCCCGGCTACCAAGGGTTTCGGCAGCTACCCGGCATCGGCGATTTGCCCGACCAGGTGGCCCAGCGGGTGGTCGCTCAGCTGTCGGCCAATCTCTATGAGGCGCTCAAAGGCTCGCTCGAGAACGAGATCGGCGGTGACCTGACGCGAGACTTGATTCAAAAACTCGGCTATACCTTCAAAGTTCAGCTGCAAGAAAACGAGAATGTTGAAGAGATAGAGACGTTGGTGGTCGATTTTCTCGAAGAAATTAAGCTCAACTACGTTAAACGACTGGCTGCCGCAGATGTTGATCGCCTGATCGAAGAGCGTTACCAGCTCTACAACGTCACCCAGGGCAATTAGTTCACCCTACACACCTAGACCAGGAATACTGATTGCTCAGAGCTTACACTCCTCTTAAAACAGTTCATGCCATGCCTTCAGAACGCAGATTGTTTAACGTGGCATTTGTGTAGCCAAGCAAGATATCTGACGGGGAACAGCTAGGACAGCTATTCCCCGTCAGGTTAGTTCGCAATTTTTAGCCTGGCCCCTCCTAAGACAGAAAGGGCCAGGCTAAAAATCGCATCCCCTATATCAGTCTCTTGGTATAGAAAGTGACATCTATTCCACTGTTATACTGAATAAAACTGAATAAGGTTTGAAGGGCATCTGCCAAGGGCATCTTAGCTACAGCACTCATTAAAAAGCTCGTTAGAGAGAAAGCAATATATGTCTACTCAGAACATTGACCCTGATAACAGAAATAGCCCCCTTAACCCTAAACCCCTTGAAACCACCGTTAATAGCCGCCCTGCTACCCCAGATGAAGTTGCTTACCGCGACGGCTACGTGCAAGGTAAATCGGCGGAGCAGCTGGAGGAAGATCGTCTCCGTGCCGCTGATGCTAGGGTTTACGAAGAAAATGCTAGGGTGCGGGCTGACAACGGTGTCTCTACTGGCGTCATCTTGGGCCTGGTACTAGCAGTAGTAGCTGCTGTATTTGGTGGGGTTCTCTATTTTTATAACAATGACGATCCTACCCCAATCTCTCCTACTCCAGTCGCCCCCACCCCAGAGGCCGCTAGTCCAGAGCCGACCAACGAGACAACCATCATTGAGCGCACCATCGAGCGCACCCAAGAAGCTGTTCCCGTTCCCAGTAGGGGAGAGCCATCTCAGATCAATGTAGAGGTAACTCCTGCTCCTGCACCCGCCCCGGCTCCTGCACCCGCCCCTGCCCCTGCACCCGCCCCTGCCCCTGCACCCGCCCCGGCACCGGAGTCACAGGCCCAACCTGAGCAACCTGCGACTCAACCCTCTCAGTCTGAATAGCACCTTTATCCAAAAACAAAGCCTGTGGGGGGCATCGTCTCAGACGGTACCCCCCACAGGCTTTGTGGTGTATTCCCAAAAGATAGGTACGGTTGCTATGGCAGGGGCCTAGGTATCCCCTAGATCAGCAATGCCCAGGGGCGAAAGGGTGTCATCCTGGTTCCAAGAAATGTCGGGCATACTGAGCGACGCCTCCCGTAGGGCCACTTCCCAGTGCTTACGCATTTTAACTAAGTAGGGGTCGCCCGCATGAAACTGGGCCCGGTGGCGGACTTCAAAGCTGTTGGCCTGGTACATGATCATATGAATTGGTGGCCCTACCGACAGATTTGACCGCATAGTTGAGTCAATCGAGAGCAGCGCACATTTGGCCACTGCATCGAGGGGCACATCAAACCCCAGCGTCCGATCTAGGATGGGCTTGCCGTACTTGGTTTCGCCAATCTGCAAAAATGGCGTCTCTGGGGTAGCCCTGATGCAGTTGCCCTGGCTATAGACCAAAAATAACTCTGGCGCTTCCCCCTGCACCTGGCCCCCCAGCAAAAAGCTGCACTTAAAGTCAATTTTGTCCTTTGCCAGCCAGGTGCGGTCGGCCTCCTGTAGAAGCCGAATTTGGGTTCCCAGGTAGCGAGCTACGTCGTAGAGGGTGGGCAGGTTGTGCAGGTTGGAGTCGGCATCGCGCTTAATATCTTGAGTCAGCTGGTGCACCACCGCCTGGGTAATCGACAGATTGCCCGAAGTGCAGAGCAAAATCACACGATCGCCAGGCTTGGAAAAATCAAACAGCTTGCGGTATGACGAGATATAGTCAACGCCAGCATTGGTGCGAGAGTCAGCGGCTAGCACCAACCCCTCCTTGACCAAAATACCCAAACAATACGTCATTGGTTTGATAGAAACGTGTGGTCGTTGTAAAGAGCTCCTATTGTCCTAAGCGAACTAGCCACCGCTATATATAAAAAAGCGCCGGTCAGCCCAGCGCCCTCAAAATACACCTCAATTCCCTTAGCCTTACCCAACAAACTAGACTAGACCAGCCAAACTAAGGCCGATCTGATAATCGCTTTGCCAGAAACCTAAGACCCCGTCTGCTTGCTAGACGTTTGAATGTACAGAATCAACAGAAAAACCGTCGGTACCAGAACAAACAGAATGCTAGCTACGAAACCAAGCTTGTTGACTTCCATCAGTGCCTGCCTATACTCTCAACCCAACAACGTCAGTCAGACCCTCTGGCGTGACCGTAATCATTTAGCCTAACTGGCTAAAACTCGGACAGCCCAAAAGCCCAACAGCTTCAGGATATCACTCTCCTCGATGAGAATGTCGGCCTAGGGCAAAGCCCTTCTCTCAAGCTAGGCGCTCTTAGACGCTCTGGGAGAGTCCTTAGATTTGCGGCTTGGCTTGGTAATCACCGACACCGGGCCCTGTACCGTAGCCTGGCAGGCCAACCGGCAGCTAGCGGGCCATTTTTTGAGTTTACGGTCTTCCACCTGGGTGCGGGGGGAAAGATTTTCGCCCCCTGCCGCTATGTCCACTACGCAGGTGCCGCACTGGCCGTAGCCGCCGCAGTTCATCATCTTGCCGCTGAAGGTGTAGATGTCGATGCGATTTTCCAGGGCTTTAAAACGCAGGTTGGCCCCGTCGGCAACAACAATCTCAGTGTCTTCGTTAACAAACTTAACATTGGCCATAAAGGGAATCTCCTTAGCGTTCTGCATCGACAACGGCGGCAAATCAGGTCTTTAGCCGCTAGGTCGAGGTGCCTATGTACCGTAACCGCTCCAAACTGCCCTGGCTATGGTTGCGAGGGAAATTCGGACTGGTTACACTTCGTGAAGCAATTGCATTGTTACATCTCATCTGTACCAAATGCCGCACCATCCAACAGTGGCATAGCTCACCCAAGCAATGCCAAGATGTTGAGGTCGCTGGAGCAATTCTGAGAGCCTGATTCTGATAGGCTAATCAGTATCTGGCATGCTTAAGACAATTCCACAAAACAACATTGTTTTACCTAGAGGAGGCGCGTAGTCAATGGGACTACCCTGGTACCGGGTACACACCGTCGTCGTTAACGATCCCGGGCGACTGATTGCTGTACACCTAATGCATACGGCCCTAGTAGCTGGCTGGGCCGGCTCAATGGCTCTGTTTGAACTGTCCACTTTTGACCCCAGCGACCCTGTGCTCAACCCCATGTGGCGGCAGGGCATGTTTGTGTTGCCCTTCATGGCTCGCCTGGGGGTCACCGACTCTTGGGGCGGCTGGAGCGTCACTGGCGCTGCCTCTAATCCCGGCTTCTGGTCGTTTGAGGGCGTAGCTGCGGCTCACATCGTGCTGTCGGGGCTGCTGTTTTTAGCCGCCTGCTGGCACTGGGTCTACTGGGATCTAGACCTCTTCCGCGATCCCCGCACCGGAGAACCGGCGCTGGACTTGCCGAAGATGTTTGGCATTCACTTGTTTCTCTCGGGCCTACTCTGCTTCGGCTTTGGGGCCTTTCACCTGACCGGCCTCTGGGGGCCGGGGATGTGGGTGTCTGACCCCTACGGCCTCACTGGTCACGTGCAGGGGGTTGCCCCCGAGTGGGGCGCAGCTGGCTTCAACCCCTTTAACCCTGGCGGTATTGTGGCTCACCACATCGCTGCGGGCATTGTGGGCATCATCGCTGGCCTGTTTCACCTCACGGTGCGTCCGCCCCAGCGTCTTTACAAGGCGTTGCGCATGGGTAACATCGAGACGGTGCTGTCGAGCAGTATTGCGGCAGTATTTTTCGCGGCCTTTGTGGTGGCGGGCACCATGTGGTACGGCAGCGCCGCTACTCCCATTGAGCTGTTTGGCCCCACCCGCTATCAGTGGGATGGCGACTTCTTTAAGCAGGAAATTCAGCGCCGCGTGACGGCGGATGTTAACGCTGGCTACTCCCTGGCTGAGGCCTACAGTGACATCCCTGAGAAGCTGGCTTTTTACGATTACGTTGGCAACAGCCCTGCTAAGGGTGGTTTGTTCCGAGTTGGCCCCATGGTGCAGGGCGATGGTATCGCCGAAGGCTGGCTGGGACACCCTGTCTTTGAGGACAAAGAGGGGCGTGAGCTGTCAGTACGTCGTTTGCCTAACTTTTTTGAGACCTTCCCCGTGGTGCTGGTCGACAAAGACGGCATTGTTCGCGCTGACATTCCCTTCCGCCGCGCTGAGTCGAAGTACAGTTTTGAGCAGACCGGTGTAACCGCCACTTTCTACGGCGGTGAGCTAGATGGTCAAACCATCACCGAGCCTGCCTTGGTTAAGCGCTATGCCCGTAAGGCACAGCTGGGTGAACCCTTTGAGTTTGATCGTGAAACTCTCGGCTCTGACGGGGTGTTCCGCACCAGCACTCGTGGCTGGTTTACCTACGGCCATGCGGTGTTTGCCCTGCTGTTCTTCTTTGGGCATATCTGGCATGGTTCTCGCACCCTGTTCCGGGATGTGTTTGCGGGGGTTGACCCCGACCTATCTGCTGAGCAGGTGGAGTGGGGTTTCTTCGCGAAGGTGGGCGATACCTCTACCCGTAAGGAAGAGACAACGGTCTAGTTTGCTGTGAGGCAGGGTGCGCGACGGTTGAATACAACATAACTTCACCGTCGGGCACCCGAATTCTAAGCCTTGTAGACTAAAGATAACCCGGTTGACTAGGAGTCTTTTTAACCATGGAAGCTGTAGCTTACATCTTCATTTTTGCCTGCATTATTGGCACGCTGTTCTTTGCGATCGCCTTTCGCGAACCCCCCCGCATCACTAAGGACTAGCTCTCTTAGCTAGCCTACGAAGGCACAATCGCCCTCGGCTTTGTCCAAAATAGGTGAGACTTTCGATGCTTTTCGATTGTTTCCCCACAATTTAATTAATATAGAGGCAAGCTTTTTCTACATGGATGGCTTGCCTTTATTTTTGCCCAGGTTCCAGGGGCTTTTTAGTCCTCAGACTGGGTTAACTTTCCTCCCGTTGGGAGTGTGTCTATGCATTGTCCGTTTTGCCAGCATCTGAACAATCGAGTATTGGAATCGCGATCAGCGGAGGCGGGGCGCAGCATTCGCCGGCGGCGGGAGTGTCTCCGCTGCGAACGCAGGTTTACCACCTACGAGCGGATCGAGTATGTGCCCGTAACCGTGATCAAACGCAGCGATGATCGCGAGCTGTTTGAGCGTTCTAAGGTGCTGCGAGGCATTGTTCGGGCCTGCGAAAAAACTCCGGTGTCTTCCCTGGCGATGGAAGCCATCGTCGATGACATTGAGGCCGAACTCCAGCAACGGGCCACCCGCGAAGTGACCAGCGCCGAGATTGGAGAGATGGTGCTGGTCAAACTCCAGGCGATGAATGAGGTGGCCTTCGTCCGGTTTGCTTCGGTGTATCGCCAGTTTCAGGGCATTCGAGATTTTGCCGAAGCCCTCAGCCAGCTGCAAGGTGAACAGGGCGATCACCCTCCAGCGAATGCTGAAAACACCCAGCCATCAACCTACGTGGTCTCTGCCTAACTGATTTGGAGCTAAGGCTTCAACCCCTAATATCTGAGGCTGAAGTTGTTTTCAACTTAAATCAATCGTGCCAGTGGGCGATCAACAACACCGTCTATTCGGCTATAATCTTAATCCTGTGGGTTTATCGGACTGTCTGCGCCGATGCGCTGTTGCGTAGAGGGTAGGCCGTCACATATCTGAGTTGATTGTTTTGTACGTCTACAAGGAAACCGCAGTATTACGGAGAAATAATAGGACAACACTAGCATGCTCAATCAGGACGTAAAGGACGCTGACATCGGGTTTACACACGAAGACTTTGCCG
>JBBSKN010000039.1:0-31300 GCA_038256265.1 Phormidesmidales cyanobacterium | reverse complement strand
CTGGAGCGGGCGATCGCCGAAATTTGGCAGTCGGTACTGCAGCTGGATCGAGTGGGTCTCCACGACAACTTCTTTGACCTAGGTGGTCATTCCCTGCTGCTGGTGCAGGTGCAGAGCCAGATTCAGACCCAGCTCAACCGCCAGGTTTCTCTAGTCGATCTATTTCGCCATCCCACGATTCAGGCGATCGCCGCCTATCTGGAGCAGCCCTCTGAGGCCTTAGTGACTACCGCCCACACCCAGGCCAATCGCCAAAAAGCCGCCCTCCAGCGGCGTCGACTTCAAATGCAGCCAGGAGGTCACCATGACTAATCGCCCCGATGACATTGCCATTATTAGTGTTGCCGGACGCTTTCCGGGGGCTAACACCGTAGAGCAATTTTGGCAGAATCTCGCCGCTGGCGTGGAATCTATCCAGCAGTTTACCGAGGCAGAGGTGCTGGCGGCGGGCGTTGATCCGGCCTGTTTGCAAGACCCGAGCTATGTCAGAGCCGGTGCCCCCCTCGACGACATTGACTGCTTCGATGCGGCGTTCTTTGGCTATAGCCCCAGGGAAGCGACCCTGATGGACCCTCAGCAGCGGGTGTTTCTCGAATGCGCCTGGGAAGCCCTAGAGCGGGCGGGCTATGCACCGACCCAGTGCCGCGATCGCATTGGCGTCTACGCCGGAGTCAGCAGTAACGACTACTGGCAGGCGTTGCAGGCCCGCCCCGACCTGACGGCCACCCTGGGCCACTACCAAACCCTGTTGGGCAACGACAAAGACTTTCTCAGCAGCCGCGTATCCTACAAGCTGAATTTGAAGGGGCCGAGCCTGACGGTGCAGACGGCCTGCTCCACCTCGCTCGTGGCAACGGTTTTGGCCTGTCAAAGTCTGCTCACCTACCAGTGCGATATGGCCCTGGCGGGCGGTGTTTCCATTCATACGCCCCAAACCGCTGGCTATCGCTATCAGCCGGGGGGCATTTTTTCCCCCGATGGCCACTGTCGTGCCTTTGATGCCCAGGCCCAGGGCACGGTCGGCGGCAATGGCGTCGGCATTGTGGTGCTCAAGCGCCTAGAGGAGGCGATCGCCGCCGGAGATTTGATCTATGCCGTAATTCGGGGCGCGGCGATCAACAACGACGGTGCTGACAAAGTTGGCTATACGGCCCCCAGCGTGGCGGGGCAGGCGGCCGCGATCGCCGAAGCCCTGGCCCTGGCCGAGGTGGAGCCAGAAACCCTCGCCTACCTGGAGGCCCACGGCACCGGCACTGCCCTGGGCGACCCGATCGAAGTGGCGGCCCTGACCCAGGCCTTTCACAGCTCAAAGCGCCAGTTTTGCGCCCTGGGGTCGGTTAAAGCCAACATTGGGCACCTCGACGCGGCGGCGGGCATTGCCGGGCTGATTAAAACGACGCTGGCGCTGCACCATCGCCAACTGCCCCCCAGCCTGCATTTTGAGCAGCCTAACCCCCAAATTGACTTTGCCAACAGCCCGTTTTACGTCAATACCCAGCGGCAAGACTGGCCGACAAATGCCCCCCTGCGGGCGGGAGTGAGCGCCATGGGCATTGGCGGCACCAACGCCCACGTGGTGCTAGAAGCCGCGCCGGGGCGATCGCCATCCTCGCTGTCTCGCCCCTGGCAGGTGCTGCTGCTGTCGGCTAAGACAGCCCCGGCCCTAGAGCAGCTGGCCGACAACTTAGCCCAGCACCTTGACACCCACCCCGAGCTGGCCCTGGCCGATGTGGCCTACACGCTGCACGGGGGGCGGGGGGCGTTTGGCCAGCGGCGGATGCTGGTCTGCCAGAGTCGAGAGGCGGCGATCGCAGCTCTGCGGGCGACCTCTGAGCCCAATTCCCAGACCCAGGCTCAGCCTGCGGTGGCCTTTCTGTTTCCGGGGCAGGGCGCGCAGTACGTGCAGATGGCCCAGGAGCTTTACCACAGCGAGCCTGACTTTCAGCAGACCATCGATCACTGTGCCGAGCTGCTGAAATCGCAGCTTGGGTGGGACTTGCGATCGCTGCTTTACCCCCACCCCGATCAGCTCGAAACAGCCCAGGCCCAGCTGCAAGAGACCGCCATGGCCCAGCCGGTTCTCTTTGCGGTGGAATATGCCCTGGCCCAGCTCTGGATCACCTGGGGCATTGAACCCCAGGCGCTGTTGGGGCACAGCCTGGGAGAATTTGTGGCGGCCTGCCTGGCGGGCGTGTTTTCCCTGGCGGACGCGCTGCACCTGGTCGCGTTGCGTGGGCAGCTGATGCAGCAGATGCCTGCGGGGCACATGCTGTCGGTGGCGCTATCGGCAGAGCAGGTGCAGCCCTATCTGGGGGATGACTGCTGGCTCGCCGTCCACAATGCGCCGCAGCTTTGCGTGGTGTCGGGGACGGTGGCGGCGATCGCCACGCTGCAAACCCGCCTGGAGCAAGACCAGATCTCCTGTCGGCAGCTGAACACCTCCCATGCCTTCCACTCACCGTTAATGGAATCTGCCCTGGCACCGTTTCGCCAGGCCGTCAGCCAGGTCACCCTGCATCCACCGCAAATGCCGCTGATGTCAAATGTCACCGGCACCTGGCTGACGCCAGCAGAGGCCACCAGCCCCGAATACTGGGTGAGGCACCTGCGGCAGCCAGTGCAGTTTAGCCAAGGGGTGAGCGAACTGCTGCACCAGTCGCCGACGGTACTGCTAGAAGTTGGCCCTGGGCGCACCTTGGCTACCCTAGCCCGGCAGCAGCCTTTGGGCGACACCCAGATCCTCACCTCTCTGCGGCACCCCCAGGAGCAGATTTCTGATGCAGCGTTTCTACTACGCACGTTGGGGCAACTTTGGTTGACGGGGGTAGCCATTGATGGGGCAGCCTTCTACCGCCACGAACAGCGCCAGCGGGTGCTGCTGCCCACCTATCCCTTTGAGCGGCAGCGGTACTGGGTAGAGCCTGCCCCAGCCGATGCGGTGCGGCCCCACCCGACGGCAACACCGCCAGGCCGAGCGCCAATGGAGCAATGGTTTTACCTGCCAACCTGGACGCGATCGCCGATTCCCTTTGCGCCGACGGCTGAGCGATCGCAGCGCACCTGGCTGCTGTTTATCGACGAGCGCGGCATTGGCGAGCAGCTAGCCCGACGCCTCAGGGCGACGGATCACGCCGTGGTTGTGGTGCGGGCTGGGGCGCAGTTTGAGCAGCAGGAGCATGACTATTGCCTCAACCCCAACCAGCCAGACGACTACCGGGCGCTGGTGCGATCGCTGCGTCAGGCCGGGCAGTTTCCCGATGTGATCGTGCACGGCTGGAGCCTCTCGTTGACCACGCCAGCGTTCAACCTCAATCAATGGGATACGGGCTTGTTTGCGGCGGCCCAAGACCTGGGCTTTTACAGCGTGCTGTACTTAACTCAAGCCCTTCAGCAGGCTGAACTGACTGAGCCTCTGACGCTCTGGCTCTTAACCAACCAGGTGCACGCTGTCACCGGGGTCGAGCGGCTGTGCCCTGAACAGGCCACGGTGGTGGGTACCCATGCCGTCATTGCCCAAGAGTGCCCGGCGATCGCCTGCCGCCCAGTCGATGTCGATGTGCCCGATATTCTTACCCCCGATCTGCTCGGTCGCCTGGTCGCCTGTTTGTGGTCTGAGCTGCTGCATTCAACTGGCGATCGCCCAACCGACGCTCACATTGTGGCCTACCGCAGCCAGCACCGCTGGACTCAGACCTTTGAGCCGTTGCCCATTCCGGCCCCCGAGCCGCTGCCCCAGCCGCTGCGCCCCCAGGGGGTGTATCTAATCACTGGCGGCCTAGCGGGCATTGGCAATGCGTTAGCGGAAGATCTAGCGCAAACCGCTCAGGCTCGGCTGGCGTTTCTTGAAGCCGAGCCGCTGCCCCCTCGCTCTGACTGGCCTCGATGGCTGGCAGAGCAGCCCGACTCCGACCCCGTCTGTCGCAAAATTCGTCACCTGCAGCGGTTAGAGAGTTTGGGGGCCGAGGTTTTAGTCTGCACTGCCGAGGTGAGCAATCTGGCCCAGGTGCAGGGGGCGATCGCCCAGATTGAAGCCCGTTGGGGAGCCCTGCACGGCGTCATGCACACCGCAGAAACCACCGCAGAAGCGTCCTTTCGACCCATTCAACAAACCGAGCGCCAGGACAGTGAGTGGCAGTTTGCCCCCAAGGTCAAAGGCCTACAGGTTTTAGCCCAGGCTCTAGCGCCTAAGTGCCTCGACTTTTGCCTGGTTCAGTCGTCAATTGCCTCCCAACTCGGCGGGTTTATCGCCCACGCCGCCGCCAACTGGTTTATGGATGCGCTGATGCCAGCCCTCAATCAAACCCAGCCCACCCCCTGGATTAGCGTCAACTGGGAAGGCTGGCGGTTTTGGAACCAAGTCGATGCTGAGACTTCAGCGGCGGCGGCCACCGCGACCCTATCGCGGCAGGAAGGCGTTGAAACCTTCAAACGGGTTCTCACCCTGCGAAACATTCCTCAGGTTGTGGTCTCCACTACCGACCTGGCCCCCCGTATGCAGCAGCAGCGCCATCGAGTGGAGCGATCGCCTGCCCGCCCCGTCGCCCCCGATCTGCCCCGTGCCGATCGGCCCCGCAACGCCATCGAGCAAACCGTCGCGTCGATCTGGCAAGACCTGCTCGGCATTGACGACATCGGCATTCATGCGACCTTCTTTGACCTGGGGGGGCACTCCCTCTTGGCCGTACAGGTGATGTCTCGCATTCGAGCGGCCTTTCAAGTGGAGTTGCCCCTGCGCATTTTATTGATCGAGCAACCGACCATTGCGGGCCTGGCGGCGGCGATCGCCGATCAGGTCTCCCCCGCCGATCAGCCCTCGCCCGCCTCGACCGACGCCCTAGATGCCATTCAAGACATTCTGACCGACCTGGAGGCACTTTCTCCAGAAGACCTTGACGCCCTGTTAGCAAAGTCATGAACGATCTATCTCAACGCATTGCCGCCCTCTCTCCGGCCCAGCGATCGCTGCTAGAGCAAACGCTAAAGCAGCGCCAAGCGGCGGCCCCAGCCATTTCGGTGGCCGTGGCGACGCCTGATTCGACCTATCCGCTCTCGTTTGCCCAGCGGCGGCTCTGGTTTCTGCATCAGCTCGCTCCCGATTGCCCGCTCTACAACCTGGCGGCGGCGGTGCAACTGCACGGCCAGCTGCGCCCCGATGTTCTAGAGCGCAGCCTGAATGAAGTGCGGCAGCGCCATGCCATTCTTCGCAGTCGATTTGTGAGTAGCGCTGGCGAGCCGCGCCAGGTGATTTTGCCCTGGCAGCCGCTGGCGGTGCCGCTGATCGACCTCCAGGGGTTGCCTGGGGAAGCACAAGCCGCTGAGGTGGAGCGCCAGTCTGAGGCGATCACCCGCCATGCCTTTGATCTGAGCCAAGACGAACCAATGCGCCTGGTGCTGCTGCGGCTGGCCCCCGAGGAGCATCGGCTGCTGGTGGTGATGCATCACATCGTCAGCGATGGCTGGTCTAAGGGGCGGCTAATTCAAGAAGTGGCGACCCTGTACCCAGCATTTTTGGCGGGTCAGCCGTCGCCTTTGCCAGCATTGCCCATTCAATATAAAGACTTTGCGGTGTGGCAGCAGCAGGCCAACCCCGAGTTTCAGAGCCATCTGGCCTACTGGCGGCAGCAGTTGAGCGGCTCGTTGCCCCGGCTGCAATGGCCCATGGGGTCGCCTGCGCCCGGCGATCAGGCCAACCCAGGCCGCCTTCAGCAATTTAGCTTGCCGACTCCCCTGGCGATCGCCCTACAGCAGTTGAGCCAGCGAGAAGGCGTCACCCTGTTTATGACCTTGCTGGCCGCCTTTCAGGTGTTGCTCTACCGCTACAGCGGCCAAACCGACCTGTGTGTTGGCACCCCCACCGCCGGGCGATCGCAGCCGCAGCTGGAGCCGTTGATTGGCTGTTTTATTAATCCGGTGGTGCTGCGCAGCGATCTGTCAGGCAACCCCGACTTTCGTACCTTTCTCCACCAGGTGCAGAGCACTGCGACAGCGGCCTATAGCCACGCCGATCTGCCGTTTGAAACCCTGGTGGAAGACCTGCAACCTGACCGCACCACCACCCCTCTATTTCAGGCCATGTTTGCGCTACAGAACGTTCCCCGCGCTAGCCTAGCGCTGCCGGGGTTGACCCTAGCGGTCACCGAACTCCATGCTGGGACGGCCAAATTTGATCTCACCCTGGCGATGGAAGAAACCGCCCCAGGGCTGACCGGAACGATCGAATATCGCTCCAATCGCTTCGACGACGCGACGATGACGCGGTTCTGCCAGCATTTCCAAACCCTGCTAGGCAGCATTGTGGTGAACCCCGAGCGGCGGCTCTTAGATCTAGATCTGCTGCCCGCCGCCGAACGCCAGCAGCTTTTGGTGGACTGGAACCAAACGGCCCTGCCCCTGCCCGAATGCGGCATTCATGACCTGTTCGAGCAGCAGGCTGAGCAAACTCCCGATGCCGTTGCCCTGGCCTTTGAGACCCAGCGGCTTACCTACCAGGAACTCAATCAACAGGCCAACCAGCTGGCTCACTACCTGCGAACCCTAGGGATTGGCCCTGACGCCTTGGTGGGCATTTCGTTAGCGCGATCGCCCCTCATGGTGATCGCGTTGCTCGGCATTCTCAAAGCCGGAGCCGCCTACGTCCCCCTCGACCCCAGCTTCCCGGCAGACCGGCTGCGCTTTATGGTGCAAGACAGCCAGCTGGCGCTGCTGCTCACTGACGCTAGCTCGGGCGATTGGCTCACGACGGGCCTTGAGAAGCAACCGCATCAACCCCAAATTCTGTGTCTAGATTCGGTCTGGGACTTGGTGTTGCAGCAGCCCGCCCGCCCGCTGGAGTCTCCGGTGCAGGCGTCGAGTCTGGCCTATGTGATCTACACCTCAGGCTCTACCGGGAAGCCCAAAGGGGTGATGATCGAGCACCAGTCGGTGGTCAACTTTCTGCTGTCGCTGCAACATCACCTGCAACTCACGCCTCAGGATCGGCTGCTGGCGGTCACCACCCTGTCGTTTGACATTGCGGTGCTGGAGCTATTGCTGCCGCTGACGGTGGGGGCACAGGTGGCGATCGCCCCCCAATCTGCAACCCGCGATGCCCAGCAGCTAATGGCCGCGCTAGCAACCCACCAAGCCACGGTCATGCAGGCTACCCCAGCCACCTGGCGCATGTTGCTCAGTGCTGGATGGAGCGGCAAGGCTGATCTAACCATTCTCTCGAGTGGCGAAGCATTGCCATCAGATCTCGCAGAGACGCTGCTGAGAAAAGGTAAAGCTCTCTGGAACCTCTATGGCCCGACGGAAACTACCGTCTGGTCTACCCTCCAACGGGTGACCTCCACAGCCGACGGCATCACCATCGGTCGCCCGATTCACAACACCCAGGTTTACCTACTGGATGAGTCGTTGCAGCCGGTGCCCATTGGCGTGGCGGCGGAACTGTACATCGGCGGGGCTGGGCTGGCGCGGGGCTACTGGCGGCGGCCTGAGCTGACGGCAGCGCGCTTTATTGAGAACCCTTGGGGCCTGAGTCCGAGCCCAAGTCGCCTCTATAGAACGGGTGACCTGGCTCGCTACCGGGCCGATGGCACCCTAGAGCACCTGGGCCGCCTCGACCACCAGGTAAAGCTGCGCGGCTACCGCATCGAGCTGGGTGAGATCGAAGCGGTGCTGGGGCAGCAGCCCGAGGTCAGCGCCGCCGTGGTGGTGGCCCGAGAGGATGACCCTGGCGACCGGCGACTGGTGGCCTATGTGGTGCTAGCGGGCGAACTCGATCAGGCTCAGCTGCGGGAAAGGCTGCGATCGCAGCTGCCCGACTACATGGTGCCCTCGGTCTTTGTGACGCTCGAAGCGCTGCCTTTGACCCCCAATGGCAAGGTTGATCGCCTGGCGCTGCCCAAAAACGAGGCCCAAGCCCCGGCCCTATCGTCTCAGGCAGCACCGCAAACCGAGCTAGAAAAAACGATCGCTGACATTTGGCAGCAGGTCTTAAAGACTGCTGACCTTAGGCGAGACGACAACTTTTTTGCCCTCGGGGGCCATTCTCTCTTGGCCACCCAGGTGATCTCGCGGTTGCGGCAGGTGGTTCAGCGTGACCTGCCGATTCGACTGCTGTTTGACGCGCCAACGGTGGCGGCGTTGGCCCAGCACCTAGAGGCTGAGTCTTTAGCCGAGTCTGCCACCACGGGTTTATCGGGGGCGATTCAGCCCACCCAGCGCAGTCAGCCCCTGCCCCTATCCTTTGCCCAAGAGCGGCTGTGGGTGCTCGATCAGATCGACCCAGGGGATTCGAGCTACATCATTGCGACCGCCGTAGAGCTGACGGGAAATCTGAACCTTGCTGCCCTAGAGCAGAGCTTGAATATTGTGATTCAGCGCCATGAGAGCTTGAGAACCAGCTTTGTGACGGTGGATGGCCGACCGGTGCAGGCGATCGCCCCCCAACTATCCATTACCCTGCACCCCAGCGATCTGAGGGCATTGCCTGCCGAGCAACAGCCGCTGGCCGTGCAGTCCCTGCTTCAGGCCGAGGCCCGACAGCCCTTTGATCTGGCGCAGGTGCAAAAGCTGCGATCGCAGCTTTTGCACCTGGCTGACCGCCACTACGTGCTGCTGGTCTCGCTGCACCACATCATTGCCGATGCCTGGTCGATGGGCTTGTTAATTCGAGAGGTCACGACCTGCTATCGGGCCTTGATCAAGGGTGAAACCCCGTCCCTACCCCAGCTGCCGATTCAGTACGGCGACCTGGCGGTGTGGCAGCGCCAGTGGCTACAGACCCCCGCTGCCACTGGCGTTTCCCCGCTTCAGCGGCAGATTGACTACTGGCGGCAGCAGCTCAAAGCGCCCCTGCCCGTGCTGCGACTGCCGACAGACTTTCCCCGCCCCGCGACCCCCAGCCATCGGGGGGCGCTGCACTCGTTTACCCTGCCGCCCGAGCTGGGGCGATTGCTCCATCAGCTCAGCCAGCAGCAGGGGGTTTCTCTGTTTATGACCTGCCTGGCCGCCTTTCAGATCTGGCTCTATCGCTATACGCAGCAGCCGGATATGGTCATCGGCACCGATGTGGCCAACCGCAATCGGGCCGAGACCGAAACCCTGATCGGTTTTCTCGTCAACATTCTCGTGCTCAGAACGGATCTCTCCGGCAATCCCACCTTTGAGCATCTGCTCAGCCGAGTCCGCAATGTCACCCTGGATGCCTACGCCCATCAGGATTTGCCCTTTGCCAAGCTGGTCGAGGCTTTGAACCCGGTGCGATCGCGGCACCAGACGCCGCTCTTTCAGGTGTTGTTTGTGCTGCAAAACACGCCGATGCCGCCCCTAGAGCTCGACCACCTGACGCTCACGCCCTTGGCCGTCGATAACGGTACCGCCAAATTTGACCTGGCGCTGTTCTTAACCGAGACCGCCCAAGGCATTCAGGGCCAGTGGAACTACCGCAGCGATCTGTTTAAGCCAGAGACCCTGGCCCGCTTTTCCCAAGACTTTACCGAACTCCTCCAGCAGGTTGTGACCCAACCCCAGGCTCGGCTGGCTGAGCTAGCTGGCATCTCTATCCCTTCGCAACCTTCGCAAGCCATGACAACGCCCCCCCAGCCCAGTAAACGCAGATCGTTTAAATCGATCAAATCGGTGCAGCCAAAACCGATTCAGTGGTCTCAGCAAGAGCTGGTGCGCACCAGTTATCTGACCGCCGCGCCCTCGTTCCCCCTGGTGATTCAACCCCAAGATGACGCCACCGATCTCAAAGACTGGGCCGCAAACCATCGGCCCTGGCTAGAGCAGCAGCTTCAGCAGCACGGCGCTATTTTGTTTCGAGGGTTTGACCTAGGGGCCGCCCCAGAGTTTGAGCAGGTGGCCCAGGCGATCTGCCCTACCCTCTTTGGCGACTACGGCGATCTGCCTCGGGAGGGCATGGGCGGCAAGGTCTATGGCTCAACGCCGTACCCGGCAGAGCAGGCGATTCGCTTCCACAACGAGAGTTCGCATCTGCACCGCTGGCCGATGAAAATTTGGTTTTTCTGCGTTCAGGCCGCCCAGCAGGGGGGCGAAACGCCCATCATTGACTGCCGCAAAGCCTATCAATTGCTCAGCCCCAGTCTGCGGCAGCACCTGCAAACTAAGCAGTTGATGTATGTTCGCACCTTCACCGATGGCCTCGATGTCAGCTGGCAGGCTTTCTTTCAAACCAGCGATCGCACCGCCGTCGAGGCAGAATGCCGCCGTCACCACATGCAGGTGGAATGGACGGCCCAGGGGCTGCGCACCCGGCAAATTTGCCCGGCGGTGCTGCCCCATCCCAAAACCGGCGACTGGGTGCTGTTCAACCAAATTCAGCTGCACCACGTGGCCTATTTAGAACCCAGCGTGCGGCGATCGCTGCTCGCGGTTTTGGGCGAGGCGCACCTGCCGCGCCAGGTCTACTACGGCGATGGCTCGCCCCTGGAGGAGACGGTATTGGCTGAGCTAGACGCTGTCTACGAGCAAGCCAAGGTTCAGTTCCCTTGGCAACCGCAGGATTTACTCATGCTCGACAACATGCTGGTGGCCCATGGGCGCAATCCCTTCGTTGGCCCCCGCAAAATTGTGGTGGCAATGGGCGAAATGACTGGCATTCGCGACGGGCAAAATTTACCGCTAGGGGAGGTTTCTCATGCAGCAACTCGATAGAGCCATCACCGGATTTCGCCTCTCACCTCAACAAGAGCGGCTGTGGACGTTGCAGCAACAAAATGCCGTCCATCGAGTTCAATGCGTACTGCGAATTGAGGGTGAACTCGATCATCGGCGGCTAAAATCTGCACTGCAACAGCAGGTTGAGCAGCATGAGATTTTGCGCACCAGATTTCATCGCCGACCGGGGATGAAATGGCCAATTCAGGTCGTGTCGTCTGATGCTACGTTTGGCTGGGTTGAACTCGACTGGAGCGCTCAATCTTCCACCGCGCAACAGCAGCAGCTCACCCATTTGCTGCGCGCAGAGAATGGCGCAGATCTGGCCTCTCAGCCGCCGCTCCAGGTACACCTAATTCGACGCGCACCGGCTCAGTTTTGGCTGCTCATCGCCCTGCCCGCCCTCTGTGCCGATCCGGCAAGCTTGAGCATTCTCGTCGAGAGGCTCTTCGGGCAAGGTGCTGAGCTGGCCCATGACCCAGAGGTGATCCAGTACGTGCAGGTTTCTGAATGGCAGCACGACCTCCTGGCCACCGAGGATGACGATTACCAGGCCGGACAGGCCTATTGGAATAAACTCAGCCAGCCGGTGGCTCTGCCCTTGGGGCGATCGCTGTCTAAATCGGCGCAATTCGAGCCGACTCTTTTTCAAATTCATCTACCCCAAAAACTGCGTCAGGCAATTCAACAATTTTGCCGCTCGTCTCAGGCCATGGGTACCAAAGAATCGCACCTATTGCTGACCTGTTGGCAAATATTAGTCCAGCGCTTGACGGGGGAGCCAACTGCCGCGATCGGTGCTGCCCTAGATGGCCGTAGCGACCCAGACCTGGCCTCGGTACTGGGGCCATTGACGACGTATGTACCGCTTCAGGGTATAGAGCCTCACCTGTCTTTTGGGCAGGCTCTCCAGCAGGTCAGAGACAATGTTGAAACCGCCGCCCAGTGGCAAGACTACTTCACTTGGAAAAACTGGTGCAGTGATGCCGCTTTGACCTATTTCCCCATTGGTTTTGACCACACTGAATGGTCACTGCCTCGCCCAGCCAGCCCGCTCACGGTGGCCGTAGACCAAGTGCTCACCCCGGTTGACCGTTTTCAGCTCAATCTGTCCTGCCATGGCAGCCCCTATGAGCTGGTTCTACAGTTTCAGTACAATGCTCAGGAACTGACCGCCGATGCGGTTGAGCGGTTAGCCGAGCAGTATGAAGTGCTGCTGAGCCATGGGATCAACCATCCCGACTGCCCCATCAGTGAGTTAGAAATCCTCAGCTCAGCGGCTCGCCATCAGGTACTCGTCGAGTTCAATCCAACCCAGTCCCCCCCCGTCGAGGGCTGCCTGCACCACCGCTTCGAAGCTCAGGTGCTGCAAACCCCCAATGCGCTGGCCATCGTCTGCGATGAGGACAGCCTCAGCTACGCGCAGCTCAATCAGCGGGCCAACCAGCTGGCCCACGACCTTCAGCAGCGGGGGGTAGGCGCTGATACGCCCGTCGCCCTGTACCTAGAGCGATCCTGTGAGTTGATGGTGGGTCTGCTCGGCATTGTCAAAGCGGGAGGGGCCTACCTGCCGATTGACCCAGCCCTGCCGTCAGCGGCGATCGCCCAGCGCCTAGAGCAGGCCCAAGCCCCGGTCATTCTGACCCAGGCTTCCTTACGGGATAGCCTGCCTGCCACCACCGCGCAGGTTCTGTGTCTAGATACAGATTGGGATGCGATCGCCCAGGGCAGCTCTGAGAATCCCTCTAGCCCTGCCACGCCCGACAGCTTGGCCTACATTATCTACACTTCCGGGTCCACAGGCCAGCCCAAGGGCGTCGCCGTGGAGCACCGGCACCTGCTGAGCTACCTCGACGGCATTGGCGAAAAACTCAACCTCCCCTCCGGCGCTAGCTACGCCTCCGTGTCAACCGTAGCGGCTGACCTGGGCAACACCATGCTCTTCTCCGCCCTCTGCACCGGGGGCTGCCTGCACCTGATCAGCACCGAGCGGGCCGCTAACCCCGATGCTCTGGCTCAGTACTGCCAGCAACACCCCATCGATTGTCTCAAGATCGTGCCGTCTCATCTTCAGGCGTTAATCGTCTCGGCGGCAGACCCGGCCCAGATTTTGCCGCAGCGCTGCCTAATTCTGGGCGGTGAAGCCTCAGACTGGCCCCTGATTCAGACGCTCCGCCAGCTCTCCGACTGCCGCATTCTCAATCACTATGGCCCCACTGAAGCGACCGTGGGCGTTTTAGCCTACGAGATTGAGGGCGTTGAGGATATAAATACATCCGGGATCGTCCCTCTGGGTCAGCCCCTGGCCCACAGCCAGGTGTACGTCCTCGACGAGCAGCAGCAGCCCGTGCCCATTGGGGTGCCGGGGGAACTCTACATCGGCGGGGCCACGGTCGCGCGCGGCTACTGGCATCAGCCTGAGCTGAGCGCCGAGCGCTTTATCGTTAACCCTTTTGGGAGTGGTCGGCTGTATCGAACCGGAGACCGGGTGCGGTATCGGCCCGAGGGAACCCTTGAGTTTTTGGGTCGTTTAGACGAGCAGGTCAAGCTGCGGGGCTACCGCATCGAGCTGGGCGAGATCGAGGCAGGGCTGGCCCAACATCCAGCGGTGCGCCAGAGCGTAGTCGTATTGCGAGAAGACCCGCCCGCTCCCAAGCGACTGGTGGCCTACGTGGTGCTGAACCATGCCACCCAGAAAACGGAGGCGCTTCAGGAGTTTCTGGCCCAGCGGTTGCCCGACTACATGGTGCCCAGTGCGGTTGTCGCCCTTGAGGCCCTGCCGCTGACCGCCAACGGCAAGGTTGACCGCCAGGCGCTACCCATTCCAGAAGCCGCAGCCGCTCAACAGGCTTATACTCCCCCGACCACACCAGCGGAAAAGACCCTGGCGCAGATTTGGGCGCAGGTGTTGGGTCTAGAGCAGGTCGGCGTAGACGACAACTTCTTTAGCCTGGGGGGCGACTCCATTCTCAGCATTCAAGTGATTGCCAAGGCCAACCAAGCGGGGTTATCGCTGACGCCAAAGCAGTTGTTTGACCATCAAACCGTAAAGGCTTTAGCCGCTGTGGCCGGGTCTGAAGTCAAGGTGCAGGCGGAGCAGGGAGCGGTTACTGGAGCGGTACCGCTGACACCAATTCAGCGCTGGTTTTGGCAGCAGGATTTTGAGCAGCCTCACCACTGGAATCAGGCGGTGTTGTTGGACTGTCGCCCCGCTTTGAACCCAGAGTTGTTGCAGCAGACCGTTAAACATTTACTGGCGCACCATGACGGGCTGCGGTCTCGATTTATTGACACTGAATCGGGCTGGCAGCAGGTGGTATTGCCGCCCTCAGAACACCTTCCTGTCATCAAGGTAGTTGACCTATCCAGGGTGCCGAGGGCAGAGCAGGAGGCGGCGATGGAAGTCGAGGCGAATCGCTTGCAGGGCAGTCTCGATTTGGAGGCGGGCGACCTGGTGCGGGTGGCGCTGTTTAACCGGGAGGCCGATCAATCTCAGCGGCTGCTGATTGTGGTGCATCACCTGGTGATAGACGGGGTGTCGTGGCGGATCTTGCTGGAGGATTTTCAGACGGTTTATGAGCAGTTGAGCCAAGGGCAGTCGGTGCGCCTGCCCGCAAAAGCCACCGCTTTTCAGCACTGGGCTAACCAGCTGCAAAGCTACGCTCAGTCGCCAGAACTGCGGCAGGAACTTGAGCTTTGGCAGTCCCTTGAGTCTGTATCTCCATCGATTCCGGTAGATATGACTGAGGGTAGTAATGCGATCGCATCCACCCAGACTCTCATCGTCGAACTCACAGCCGCCGAGACTCAGCTGCTGCTTCAGGTCGTTCCCCAAGCTGAGCAAGCCCACATCAACGAAGTGCTGCTAACCGCTCTCGCCCAGGCTTTTCAGCCGTGGAGCGATCAGCCCGTCCTGCTCGTTGATCTAGAGGGGCACGGGCGAGAAGGGCTATTTTCAGACCTCGACCTGTCGCGCACCGTGGGCTGGTTCACTACGGTCTACCCGGTGTGCCTGCCACTGCAAACCACCACCTGGCCAGCGACCTTAGCCGCCATCAAGGAACAATTTCAGCAGATTCCTCACCATGGTCTAGGCTATGGCGTGCTGCGGTACTTGACGGCTGATAGCCCAATCGCGTCACTGCCCCAGGCCCAGGTGAAGTTTAACTACCTAGGCCAGTTTGATCAGGTTTTTGCCCAGTCCACCCGATTCTAGCCCTCTGAAGCCTCGCCGGGGCAGACTCGCTGTGCCGACAACCACCGTTCGCACCTGATCGACGTAGTGGGGTTGGTAGCGGACGGCAAGCTGTCGATCACCTGGACCTACAGCCGCCATCGGCATCATGACTCAACCATTGCGGCCCTGGCAGAGGCCTTTATGGCGGCGCTGCGTTGGCGAAGCCTCCCCAAAGGGGAATCGCGCCTTACCCCGAGCGAAAGAACAATATCAGAGGGCGATGGCACCCCAGAGTTATGGCACCAAGACCTTCCGCTAGAGGCCGCCATTCAAGCCCATCCTGAGCTGATTCAGCCCCTGGGCCAGCCCCAGCAGGTGCTCTTGACCGGGGCGAGCGGCTTTCTCGGGGCGTTTCTGCTGCACGAACTGCTTCAGCAAACCTCGGCCCAGGTTCACTGCTTGGTGCGAGCTACCGACAATCAAAGCGCTCAACAGCGGCTCCAGCAGCATTTGCAGTACTATCAGCTGTGGCGTGACGACTACGCCAGCCGCATCACTCCTTGGGCGGGAGACCTGTCGCAGCCTCACCTAGGGCTGACGGCTGAGGCATTTCAAGCGCTGGCCGGGCAAATTGACCGCATTTACCACAACGGGTCAGCGGTGAATTTGGCCTATCCTTACCAGACGGTGCGTGCCGCCAACGTCTTGGGAACCCAGACGTTGCTGAGGCTAGCCACCCAGGTCAAGCTCAAGCCAATCGCCTATGTCTCAACCCTGAGCGTCTTTTCGGGCCTGGGGGCCGAGGCGACGACGATGGCCGAAACCACCGACCTAGATCTGGTGCCACCGCCCCCCGGCGGCTATGCCCGCAGCAAATGGGTAGCCGAAAACCTGCTGTGGACGGCTCGCGATCGCGGGATTCCCGTTGCCGTCTATCGGCCAGGGCGCATTTTGGGGCACCAGCAGACGGGAATTTGCAACACCCGCGATCGCCTGTCGCTAATGCTGCGGGGCTGTCTCTACCTCGGCTGTGCCCCAGCCGTCCAAACCTTGGTCGATATGACCCCCGTCGACTACATCAGCCAGGCCATTGTGCATCTCTCCTTGCGGCCCACCTCCTGGGGGCAGGCGTTTCACCTCTGCAATCCTCAACCCATGGCCTGGTGCGACCTGGTGCAGCAGATCCAGGCCCTCGGCTATCCGCTGCGGCTGGTCTCCTACGAGCAATGGCAGCAAACCTTGGCCGAGCGGTGGCGATCGCACCTCCAGACCCTCAGCGATCCCGCGCCCGATCATCCCCTCTATCCGCTGATGATTTTGTTTGCCGATGCCGAGGCTGGAGCGGCGGCATCGGTGGCTCAGTCCCTGGCCGCCGATGATCGGCAATTCGACTGTCAAAACACCTGCCAGGCCCTGAGCAGCAGCGCCATTACCTGTCCGACCATCGACCCACCGCTGTTGCAGCGCTATCTCACCTACTTCAGCCGCCAGGGCTTTTTCAAGCTGCCCGAAGCCGTCTCACCGTAAGCCTTCTCGCCGTAAGCCGTCTCACCCTCACCCTTCTACCCCAGAACGAGCTATGTCTACAACACCCCTGTCATCTCCCCAACTAATTCCTTCCCCAGCGGCTGAAGCACTACCGCCCCAACAGCGCCAGCACCTAGAGACCCTAATCGCCGACTACACCCAGCGCACCCAGCGCTCCAAAACCTGGGCCCAGACCTATCGGCCTGTCCTGGCCGATCAACGTGCGGTCTCGGGGTTCAACCTGCTGACCAAAGAAATGGCCTATCCCATAGTGGCCGAGCGATCGCAGGGGGCCTACCTGTGGGACATCGACGGCAACCAATATACTGATGTCACCATGGGCATGGGGGTCAATCTCTTTGGCCACAATCCCCCATTTGTCAAAGCCGCCCTCACCGAGCAGCTTGATCGCGGCATTCAGCTGGGGCCGCAGGCCGAGCTAGCTGGTGCTGTCGCCACCGCTATCACCCAGCTCACTGGTCTAGAGCGAGTCGCCTTTAGCAACACCGGCACCGAAGCCGTCATGACCGCCATTCGCCTGGCGCGGACGGCTACGGGGCGCTCAAAAATTGCCCTGTTTGCGGGGTCGTACCACGGGCACTTTGACGGCACCCTCGCCCAATCGCACACCATCGACGGGCAGCCTCGCACCGTGGCGGTTGCCCCCGGCATCCCCGCCAGCATGGTGCAAGATGTGCTGGTCTTAGACTACGGCAGCCCCCAGGCCCTAGAGCAGATTCAAGCCCAAGCGTCAGAATTGGCAGCGGTGCTGGTGGTGCCGGTGCAAACCTTTCGCCCCAACCTTCAGCCCGGTGACTTTTTGCGCGAGCTGCGTCAGCTCACCCACGATGCGGACATTGCCCTGATTTTCGACGAGATGATCACCGGCTTCCGCATTCATCCCGGCGGGGCTCAGGCGTGGTTTGGGGTGCAGGCCGATCTAGCCACCTACGGCAAGATCATTGGCGGTGGGTTGCCCATCGGTGCGATCGCAGGTCAGGCCCGCTACCTCGATCACATCGATGGCGGCAGCTGGAACTACGGCGACGCCTCTAGCCCCACCGTTCAGCCCACCTTTTTTGCCGGTACGTTCTGTAAGCATCCCCTGGCGATGGCCGCTGCCCATGCTGTATTGCAGCGGCTCCAAGCCGAAGGGGCGGCCCTACAAGAACGGCTCAACCAAAAAACGGCCCAATTTGTTCAGCAGCTCAACGCCTACTTTGAATCTGAATCTGTGCCCATTCGCATGGCCTGCTTTGGCTCTTTATTTGGCCCGGTCGCCACAGAAGCACCTCGTTTCTTCAGTGGCTCTCTCACGACCCCTCAACCCGATTTACTCTACTATCACCTCCTCCATCGAGGAATTTTGCTGCGGGGCGGTGGCGGATTTCTTTCCACAGCCCACACTGAGGCCGATTTGCAGCATATTTTTGCCGCTGTACAGCAGAGTATTCTCGCCCTGAGTGCAGGAGGGTTTTAGGGGCAGGGATTAGTGACCTGAGGTGTACGGTTTAAGCGGATACTTGAAAAGTATCAATTAGCACTCAGCCAATACCCGTACAAAAAAAGCTTCCTGGGAATTAGGCTCAGAACCGTAACCTCTGGAGCCGATCATGAACGTTTGCCCGAGTCTTCCGAAGCCCTCATCTACATCGCGATAATTCGGGTCATGCTACGGAGGTTGGCTTGACGCTTTCGATACTCCGCCTCCGTCTTTCAGCCCACGGCCTGGTAAGGCGAATGGAGCAGCCTCTCTACCCATCCACCCACCCACTCACCTAACCCACCCCATCCCGCTATCCTAATAACACCATTCGCGGAGAAGCCCAATGACCACGGCAGCACCTGTAGATCGAGAGGCGGCGCTACAGGCTATTCGCGCGGGGTTGCGGCAGGGGCAGCAAGAGCTGGCCGACTGGGCCGGGGGGCGGCTGGCGGTGTCGGCGGTGCCCGGCTCCGGCAAGTCTACCGGCATGGCGGCGGCGGCGGCGATCGCAATTGCCCGCCACCAGCTGCACCTCAACCGCCAGCTGGTGCTGGTCACCTTCACGCGATCAGCGGCGGCCAACCTCAAGGCCAAGGTGCGCGGCCACCTCAAAGCCCTGGGCCTGCCCCAAACCAGCTTTACCGTCTCGACCCTACACGGGCTGGCGCTCAACATCGCCACCCGCAACCCCGAACTCTCTAACCTGAACCTCGATACGCTGACGCTGGTTTCCCCGGCGCAAAACAACCGCATTTTGCGCACCTGCGTCGAGCAGTGGATTGTCGCTAGCCCTGACCTCTACCACCGACTGATCGAGGGCCGCCAGTTTGACGGCGAAGAAACTGAGCAGCTCAGGCGACAGTCGGTGCTGCGTACCGAAGTGCTGCCCAGCCTGGCCCACACGGTGATCCGCGAGGCCAAAAGCTCGGGGCTGCTGCCTGCTGACCTGCTAGATTTGGCCCAGTCGGTGAACCACTTTTTGCCGGGGGATGTCGAAGACTACGACGTACTCACCATCGCTGCCGGTCTGTACGATCGCTACCAAACCCTGCTGCTTCAGCGGGGCTGGATCGACTACGACGACATGATCCTCGGTGCCCTGCGCACCCTGGATGACCCCGACAGTCGCCGCTTCTGGCAGGGGCGAACCTTTGCGGTGTTTGAAGACGAAGCGCAGGACTCGTCGCCGTTGCAAACGCGGCTGCTAACCCTGCTGGCGGCGAACCCTGAAGATCCTACGGGAGAACCTAATCTGGTGCGGGTGGGCGACCCCAACCAGGCGATCAACTCCACCTTTACCCCGGCAGACCCGGTGTTTTTTAACCAGTTTTGCGATGCCTGCCGCCCCTCGGGCCGCCTGGTCACCATGGACCAGGCCGGGCGCAGCACCGGGGCAATTATGACCGCCGCCAACCGCCTGCTGGCCTGGGTCAATCAGGCCGGGCTGGCGGGGCCAGAGACCCCCTTTCGCGACCAGGCGATCGCCCCCGTGCCCCCCGACGACCCCCAGCCGGGGGCCAACCCTGCGCCCCTCGGGGCCGGGGTCGAAATTGTCTCGCCGCCCACGACGCTGGAGTCGGTGAAGCTGATCGCCCAGCGGGTGCGAGATCTCTACGCCGAGCACCCCGACACCAGCTTTGCCATTTTGGTACGGGAGGGCCGCCAGGGCCGGTTTGTGGGCGACCTGCTGCGCGACCCCGAGCAGGTGGGGGTAGACCTGACCGCCCTGGGGCTGACCTTCTACGACGTGGGTGAGCAAGACCGCCAGACCCAGGTGCCCAGCGACATGCTCACCCTGCTGCGGTTCATTGAACGGCCCCACTCCGCCGACACCCTCAAGGGGGCGCTGCGGGTGCTGGTCGATCGCAAGCGCATTCCCACCCAAGACCTCAACGCCCTGGCCCAAGCGCCAGAACAGTTTCTCTACCCCGGCCCGCTGGACACGCCACCCGACACCGAGGCGGCCCGCACGGCGCGGCGCTACTGCACGGGGCTGCTGCGATCGCGCCTCGAACTCCCCCCCTACAGCCTGTTCTTTTTCATTGGCCTCACCCTGGGCTACAGCCAGAGCGAGCTGGCCACCACCGACAAGCTGGCGGTGCGGGTCAGCCAGCAGATTCGCCAAGACGACACCCTGGCTGCTGCGATCGCCGTGCTGCAAGACATTGTTGGCTCCGAGCGCTTCACTGCCGTCGAGACCGAAGACACCGACTCGCTCTACACCCGCCCCGGCCAGCTCACCCTAATCACCATGCACAAGGCCAAGGGGCTAGATTGGGACGTGGTGTTTTTGCCCTTTCTCCACGACAAAACCATCCCCGGCACGCTGTGGGTGCCGCCCCAGGGAGAATTTCTCGGCGACTTTACCCTGGCTGAGGTGGCCCGCGCCCAAATTCGCGCCTATGCCCACGCCAGTGATCAACCGGGCCAGGGCCCGAAAGAAATACCCGACATCCTCACCGCCTGGCAGCAGGCCAAACACCTCAAAGCCGCCGAAGAATATCGCCTGCTCTACGTGGCCATGACCCGCGCCAAACACCTGCTGTGGATGTCTGCGGCCCAGCAGGCCCCCTTTACCTGGAGCAAGCCGGAGAATGTGCAGGGGGCAAACCCTTGCCCGGCGTTGCCGGTTTTAAAGGGGCTGGCGGGTTAACCCGCCAGCCCCTTTAAAACTATTAATCGATTCGCTCGATTTGCCAAAGAATTTGGTTGCCCTCTCGCCGCACTCGCGACACCGACCAGTTGCGCCAGGCCCAAAATTCGCCCCGACTGGTCACGGCGCTGGCGTTCACATCCATCAAATCGGCCAGCTCTGAACTGGTGATTAAATAGCCCTGCTTGGCGACTTCGTCGGCAATTTGCAGGGTTTCTAGGACATTGCGGAGGCTGTCAACCCTCACCTCGCGGGGTAAAGAATCAAAGTTTTCACTAATCGGAGAAGTTCCAGAGTCTGCCATGATGCATGATGCCGTCCAAAGCTAAAAGCAAGCTAAATTCTACCCTCTGACCCCGAGGTTAACAGTAGATCAGCCCATAAATCACCTGTGCCTTGCATCAGGAAAACTTATAAAAGCCATTACAATTGCCGTCTTAGGTGTGATTTGACTCAGTTGAGACAGGTCAAGCTAGCGGATAAATACATTTATACTATGATTTGCGCAGTTGTTCGCTAGGGTTTTCGCTCCAGGGTGCTAATCTAGCCCTGCGTAGGTTCACCATCCATTACCCCCTTTGACCGCCCATGAGTCCTAGACCCGTCGCCATAGACCTGTTTGCTGGAGCAGGCGGCCTCAGTCTGGGGTTTGAGCAGGCCGGGTTTGATGTGGTCGCGGCGGTGGAGGTCGATCCGATTCACGGGGCCATCCACAAATACAACTTTCCCGACTGTGCTGTCTTGCCGATTTCTATCGCCCATCTCAGTGCCCAGACCATTCGTCGCCAGGCGGGCATTGGGTCAAGGGAAATCGATATTGTCGTCGGTGGCCCTCCCTGCCAAGGGTTTTCGCTAATTGGCCAGCGGGTGCTCGACGACCCTCGCAACAGTCTGGTGCGCGAGTTTGTGCGCATTGTCGATGAGCTATCGCCCCGGTTCTTTCTCTTTGAGAATGTCAAAGGGCTGACCGTGGGCCAGCACCGCCAGGTGTTAGACGAGCTAGTCGAAGAATTTCAGGCCATTGGCTACAGCGTGCAGACCCCCTGGCGGGTGCTCAACGCCTACAACTACGGGGTGCCCCAAGACCGCCAGCGGCTGTTTTTGCTGGGGGCGCGGCGCGGCGAACCGCTGCCCAACTACCCTCTGGCGATCACAGCGCCCCCAAGAATCCTGGCTAAGGCGAGAAAGACCGATCCCCTGGTAATGCCCGCCCCGACCTGCCAAGCGGCCCTGGGTGACTTGCCCGATGCGGAGCTGTTTGAGGAGTTGATCAGCGATGATGCGGTCTATGCCGAGCAGTGGGGCAAGCTCTCGCCCTACGCCGCCGAAATGCGCTGCCTGGGTGATCGCCCCTGGCACCTGGGCTACCGCCGCCAGTGGAACCCCAACCTGCTGACCTCTAGCGCCCGCACAAGCCACACGGCGATCTCGCGCCGTCGATTTGCCGCCACTCGGCCCGGTGAGGTAGAGCCGATCTCGCGATTCTTTAAGCTCGCCCCCGATGGCGTATCCAATACGCTGCGGGCGGGCACCGACTCGGCGCGGGGCGCGTTTACCAGCCCCAGGCCAATCCACTACGCCCAAAATCGCTGCATCACGGTGCGAGAAATGGCGCGGCTGCACGGTTTCCCCGACTGGTTTCGGCTGCACAAGACCAAGTGGCACGGGGCCAGGCAGGTGGGCAACGCGGTGCCGCCGCCGCTAGCGCGGGCCTTGGCTGCTGAGTTTATCAAGGCGCTGGGGGTGACGATTGAGCCGCCCACGGAGATTTTGCGCCTCGACGATGGGAATTTGCTGGCGATGAAGATGACTGAAGCGGCCAGCTACTGGGGTATCGAGGTGCCGATTGCTAAGCGCGATCGCAAGACCGGCAAGAAGAAACGGAAGCAAGAGGAAATCGAGTTGTTAAATGCGGCGGCAATCATTCTTCAGCAAGATGGCTAAGAAAGCAGGCGAAGCCTCTCAAAGTCGATACAAAGCCATGGTCGAAAAAGTCTTTTTTGATCGCTATGCAGCCGGTCAGGAGAGCCTTGAATTTGAGCGGGAAGATTTAGTGGCAGCAGCGGCTGAGCTGAGCATCCAACTGCCGAAGAATATTGGTGATGTTGTCTATTCGATCCGATATCGAACCCCCATGCCGGATAGCATACTGGCAATACAGCCCAGCGATATGGAGTGGATTATTGAGGGCATGGGCCGGGCCAAGTATGCTTTCAAATTGGTTAAAGTCAACAGAATCATTCCCAATCGGGAACTGATCGCGACCAAGATTCCAGATTCTACTCCTGAAATCGTGCGAGGCTATGCGCTCTCTGACGAGCAGGCCCTGCTTGCTGTCGTCAGATATAACCGCTTAATCGACGTTTTTCTTGGCTTAGTTGCCTATTCACTACAAAACCACCTTAGAACTACGGTTTCATCTGTCGGGCAAGTGGAGGTCGATGAAATCTATGTGGCCGTCGATAAATTTGGGCGACAGTTTGTTTTGCCAGTGCAGGCTAAAGGCGGCAATGACAAGCTTTCTGTGGTTCAAACAAGGCAGGATATTGCCTGTTGTCGCGCCAAATATCCAAACCTAATTTGTCGACCTGTATCAGCTCAATTTATGGAGGACGATCTGATTGCCTTGTTTGAGCTTGTGGTCATCAACGATGAAGTCAAAGTTGTAGAGGAGAGGCATTATCGACTGGTTTCCTTTGATCAAATTGATGACAATGACCTCAGAATATATTCCCAACGTTCTTAGTTCTGAGCCAATTTGATCAAAAAACCTAACGAGTACATCGTGAGTTTGCAAATTCATTATCCTGACGCTAGCTAGCCTGTCATTCTCGTGCAGAGGAGAATCCACGGCGGACATCTTGCTCCCGAATGGATTCCCACGCAAGTGGGAATCCATTCGGCACCTGCAAAAATGGGATGCACCGAGATCAGGTTTATATGCTGCTGACAGTAGGTCGACGACGCTCTTGCTGAATCAGCACGTAGCCGACCGCAAACCAGAAGATCAGCAGGCCGCCGGTAATCGCCAGCACTGGCATTAAGCCCAGGCGACTAATTAGGGCCGGGGCCGCTGCGGTAAACAGGCCGCCGCCGACAATCGGCTCAAAAAATAGCTGTTTGTAGGCAAAGCCCTCAAAGGCGCCGGTACTGTTGTCGGGGTCGACCATGCGCAGCAGCAAAATGCCCGTGGCGGTAACGCCCATCGACTGGCCCAGGTCGCCAATGCCCTTCTCAAACCAAAAGCTGGGGAAAATGCGCGGTGCCCACCAGAGAAAGACCAGCACGTTCCAGGCGATGCCGACGATGCTGAGAATGATAAACACCCCCAGATTGCCGCCGATGACGCTGAGGGAGATGGATGCGATCGCAGAAATTACCACTACATCTAGCGCCACCCCGGCAATATTCTGCACCATAGGGCGAATCACCAGCGTCCCCAGCCCCAGCCGATTGAGAATTGACTGGGTAATAATGCCGCCAATCAGCGCCAGGGGAAACAGCGGCACAAACTGAAAAACCGCAAAGCCGCCCTCGCCGCCCCAGGTCGCGGCCTCTACCCACTTGAGGGCTTCGAGAATCAGCCAGCCAATGGCGATCGCCATACCGACAATGGCAAAATTAATCGACAGCGGATCAATCAGCAGGTTGCGCAACAGCCGCGCCCGCTGCTGCCGGATCTCCGGCGTTTCAGACACCACGTTGAGGTCAGGAATTTCTTCGGGCTCAATCACTCGGCGCGTCACCGTATCGATATGACCCTTGCGGCGACCCCAGTCAGCCAGCGCCGTGCCGATGATAATGCCCGACACAATGCCCACCGTCGCCAGCCCCACCGCCAGGTCAGCCCCGTCGGTGTAGCCTAGCTCATTAAAGGTCTCAGCCATGCCCCCAGCGGTGCCGTGGCCGCCCTCAAAGCCAATTTCAATCAGGCTAGCAGCGATGGGGTTGACGTTAAACACCGGCCCCAAGATCAGTAGGGTCGCCAAAATGCCTACCACGTACTGCCCCCAGGCCAAAGTTTGGCCAAACACCACCTGGGGAGCCGCCGTGCGCCAGATCTGCCTCGGCGGTGGAATGGTTTCACCCAAAAACAACGCCGCAAACACAATATTGATAAACACCCCCGGTGCCTGCGACCACACCCCGCGAATGTCTTCAGCAAACAAACCGCCCGCCAGCAGCGAGTCTGGCCCGGCGATGGCGGTGGCAATGCCCCCCAGCACCTCTGGCCCTAGCAGCAGCGCCAGCGCCCCAGCCACAATTGAGGCAGGCAGGTAAAGCCGCTGAAACCACTGAATACGCTGCTTAAAGTAACGCCCCAGCAGCAGCAGCAGCGCCAGCAACACAAAGGCAAACAGAACAGTACGTAAACTAAACACAGGCTCCTCCACGGGTAGGTGCTCGCTAGAGGCAGCCCAACAGACAGCCCTTCGCTATTGCTATAGATCCATTGATTTTGCGAACTTGCAGTAACTGTAGGCACATGCACTAAATTATCTATAGGAAGAATATTTTGAAATGTTGATTCCGAGGCTGGGTTTGTCTGGGTCCTCAACACAGCAAACTCAGATATTCCCTGTCGTTCTGTTACCCGAGGTATCTCCGTGGCCAACAAAGACCAAATTAAGCAGCACATCGCCCTCACCAGCAAGATCAACTTTGACGGCATCACCCCCGCCAAAAGCGAAGACCCCCGCAAGGCGAAGATCATGCAGCATGTGAAGAAGAGTTTGGGGTAAGGGGGGAGAGGGGTAAGGGGGGAGAGGGGTGTTAGGTGTTAGGTCTTGGGTTTATGGTGTACGGCTTGCCGTCAGCCGCATACCTGACACCCGAAACCCGAAACCCAACACCCATCCCCTACAAAAATCCTGCTGGGTTCACCGGGTTGCCGTTCTGCCTCACCTCGAAGTGCAGGTGAGGGCCGGTCGAGAGGCCGGTGGAGCCGACGGCGGCGATCGCCTGCCCCTGCTGCACCGCTTGCCCTTCGCTAACCAGCACCCGGCTGGCGTGGGCATAGAGGGTGCTCAGCCCGCCACCGTGGTCAACGATCACCGTTTGGCCGTAGCCGCCGTACCAGCCTGAGAAGATGACGCTACCCGAGTCGGCGACATAGATCGGGGTGCCCTGGCTGGCCGAAAAATCTATGCCAGCGTGGAAGCGGCTGTAGCCCAGAATCGGGTGAACCCGGTTGCCAAACCCGCTGGAGATGTTGCCATTGGCGGGGAACACAAACCGCCCGGTGCCGCGAATCACCCCGGTGCTGGCGGCTACTTTTTGGCGAATCAACCCGGCAATCTGCTCAGAGTCGCGGGCGAGCTGAGATTCTGCTGCCTCTAGGGCACCCCGACGATCTTTGAGGCGAGAGATCAGCTGCTTTTCTTCGGTGGCTTCGGCTTCGTACTGCTGCTTTTGCGAGAGAAACTGCTGGCGCAGCAGGGCCACCTGGTTGCGCTTGTCTTCGACTGCGGCCTTTTGCTGCTGAATGGCGTCGGCCTGGGCCTTGAGATCGGCGAGCACCTGGCGATCGGCGGCGTAGACCCGCTTGAGCTGATACTGGCGATCGAGAAACTCATTGAAATTCTGGCTTTGCAGCAGCACCGCCCAGCCTTCGCTGCCCTGCTGCCGCTGCAAAAATTGCAGCCGGGCCACGGTGCCGGTTCTGACCTCTTCGTAGTCGGCTTCGGCCTTGGCAAGCTGGGCCTCAAAGTCTTTTAGCTCTTTTTCGGCCTGGGCCAGGCGAAACTCGGTTTCGGCAACCTGGTTAGCGGTGTAGACAATGTTTTGCTCCAGGCTTTGCAGGGTTGACTCAGAGTCAGCCTGACGGTTTTGCAGCTCGTCTTGCTGCTGCTGGAGCTGGTTGCGCTGCTGTTCGAGGGTTTTTTGCTTATTTTGCAGGTCTTCGATCGACTGGGCTACCAGGGTGGGCGCGGTAGCGGTAGATACCTGGGCTAACCCCAGCCAGACTACAAGTACCAGGGCTATCAACCAACCCAATCGACCAACTGCGCGGGGAGTGGGGCCAGGGCCGAAGCGCTGACCTAAACCTGTGGACAAAATTTGAGGTTGCCTGATCACAAGCGGTATCCTGCGGTGGAAGAGCGAAGCGGGGGCTAGCCGCGAAAACTCAGGGCAATTGCCACGACCCCAAAGGCAAAAATAGCGGCACCAGCCAGCCGATTTAACCACCTCAACCGATGTGGTGTCAGCCCTTGGCTAAAAAGTGTTACACCCCAGCTCAGGCACAACCACCACAGGGCAGACCCTAAGAATACTCCTAAAATCAGAGCCAGCGAGGTTCCCCACGATTGACTGCTGCCCACCAGGCCCAGCCCGGCAAAAATCGCAATGAATGAAATAATAGTGGTGGGGTTGGTTAACGTCAATACCAGAGTCGAAATGTAGGCTCTCCAGAGCCCTCGGCTAGAAACTGCGGCGGTTTCGGTAGCCGGGTCGGCCCGCAGCGTTGAAAACCCCAAATAACAGAGAAATAGCCCCCCAATTAGCTGCATGGCCTGGGTGTGGCTGACTAGCAGGTCTGCTACAGCGGTGAGGCCAAACCCGGCAATGCAGCCATATAGCCCGTCGGCGGTGGCGGCCCCCAGCCCGGTGACTAAGCCCATGCGCTGGCCCTGGGTGAGCGACCGGCGAATGCAGAGCAGGCCAATGGGGCCGACCGGGGCAGCGATCGCCAGCCCCAGCCCCATTCCTTTGACTAACGTCCAACCTTCCATAGCCCCTCCTTTTAGGACTCGCTCAGATGATCCAGCGATGGCACCTGGGTCTCTTTCACCGTGGACAGCACGATCAGGGTGCGGGTTTTGACTACGCCTGCGATCGCCTTCAACCGCTCGGTAATCAGCGATTCCAAAGCGCGGGTGTGGCAACAGCGCACCTTCAGCAGGTAGTCGTCGTCGCCAGTGACGTGGTGGCATTCCAAAATTTCGGCGGTAGCCTGCACCGCCGCCAAGAACCCCTCCCGATGGCGGGGGTGGTCGAGGGTAACGGCAATGAAAGCAGTCAAATTTAGCCCTAGGGCTTCGGCATTGAGCAGAGCGCTGTAGCCGGTGATCAGGCCGCGCTCTTCGAGACGTTTGACGCGATCGGCCGCCGCCGGAGCCGATAGCCCCAGCTGACCCGCCAGCTCTGCCCAGGTCATGCGACCCCGCTGACAAAGTAGAGATAGAGTTTTTATATCAAGCTCGTCAAGCTCCATAGACTTATTTTAGTAGGTTTCTACAAACTATAGCATTTTAATGAAAAGCAATCAAGTGGATTAACCGTCATTTCTTAGACTAATTTTTAGTGTGGGGTTGCCTGTGCCCTCCCCCTTTCGGTGGAGAAAATGTGGCACCTTAGGTATGGCGCTGTTCACTGCTCTGTTGGGAGATGACCATGGTTTCTACGATTCGCGGCTACTTGCAGCCCATTGCCGACTTCTTTGCCGGGTTTAGCATCCCCGAGCCGATTGTCCACTGGGGCCACCCAGCGATGATGGGCATTGTCATTTTTGTCATGGGTAGCTTCACCGCCTACATGGGCTGGAAGGGCCGCATCGGCGACGACGACCCTCAGAAAAAAGCCGAAAACCGCCACACCCACAAGCGTTTGGCCCTGTGGATGTTTACCTTCATTACCCTGGGCTATACCGGCGGCGTGCTATCGCTGGTAATGCAAGAAAAAGACATCTTCCAAAGCCCTCACTTTTGGACGGGCAGCCTGGTGATTGGGCTATTGGCCATTAACGGTGCGCTCTCATTTACCAAGTTTGGCGGCGGTAAAGATTCTCTGCGCACGGCCCACGCCTACCTGGGCAGTTTTGCCCTGGCGGTTATGTTTGTTCACGCCTTTCTAGGTTTGCGTTTGGGCCTGTCAATTTAGCAGCTGTCAGCTACTCAATACTTACTGAAAGTCCCAGAGAAAGTTTTCTCTGGGACTTTTTTGTTAGTCTGTCTCTAGAGCGCGGCAACAGATGCGATCAAAGCTTGGTTGCAGTGGTTGCCTTAAAAAGTTGGTTACACTAGGCGATCCTAGTGTAACCAACTCTCAACATCATTTGAATCTAGCATCACTCAGACAAGCCCTGAGCATTCTTTCTACCACTATAAGTAGAGGAGTTTGGCAGTCTAGAAATGCTTGATTCTGTAATGTCTGATCCAAGAGTGCTAGGGGGCCCCAGGAGTTTCAGGAGTAGTCGGGTCGACAGGATCGATGGGTTCTGCTGGTGGTACATCTGGGGTCTGGCCGGGCTGATCAGCATCACAGGCAACTCCCAGTACTGATACTCCAGCAATTAGGGGTAGAGCAAGTAGCCATTTGAATTTCATTGCAAATTCTCCTTACGACTTCAATGTTGCCCTTAATCTCACTAATTTAAGCAAGATCTAAGAAGTGAACGTGCAACCAGAGTTATTTCTAGTGCACTTTGACAGAACTACTATAAGAGAATTTTCGTAAATATGTAGCTTTTTTATAAAGCTAACTCCAATTTTCAAATTTCTACTTCTTTAGGCATATTCCTTAAGTAATAGAACCCTGA
This sequence comes from Phormidesmidales cyanobacterium, assembly GCA_038256265.1. Classification (GTDB taxonomy): domain Bacteria; phylum Cyanobacteriota; class Cyanobacteriia; order Phormidesmidales; family Phormidesmidaceae; genus Nodosilinea. The sequence continues at coordinate 2,253 of JBBSKN010000039.1, read as the reverse complement.
CTGCTCTCCTTTCTACTGATTAGGCCGACGAGATTACTGAGTGTCTCGTCGAAATTTTGACCCAGTTGATGAGGCTGTGTAATCATGGGGGCGCGATCACCAGATCTCTGAACTATTGCTGGAGTAGAAAGCCAAAATCTTTAAGCTTTAAAAGTGGGCTTGGTATTATTGTCGTGGCCATTGAGCGGCGACAAGATTCTTGTGGCAAGGCGATCGCAAGATTTGAGTTCGCAGGGGTGAATGACAAGGCGATTGCCTATCGCCAGCGGTCTGGCTGCCCTAGATTCTTTCTCTAGCCAGAGGATCGGCTAGGTCAGTCGCATTATGCTGAAAATAACTAAGTAAAGAAATCTAAAGGAGACCCTATGGGACTGGGCCTACTCGTCAACGGTCAATGGCAAAAGGAACGCGATCAGGAAGACGACAAGGGGCGGTTTGTGCGCCCCGAAACCGACTTTCACCACGTTACCAAGGCAGGGGGCGAATTTGAGCCTGAGTTTGGGCGCTACCACCTGTATGTGTCGCTGGCCTGCCCCTGGGCCCACCGCACGCTGATCATGCGCGAGATCAAGGGGCTTGCCGACGCGATGTCGGTGTCGGTGGTAGATCCTTACATGGGTGACGAAGGCTGGGCGTTTAGCGACTACCCTGGGGCAATCGCCGATACGGTCAACGGGGCGCAGTATTTGCGTGAGATCTACGTCAAGGCCCAGCCCGATATCTCAGGCCGGGTAACGGTGCCGATTTTGTGGGATAAGCAGACCAACACCATCGTCAACAACGAGTCGCGCGAAATTATTCGCATGCTCGACCATGAGTGGAACGATGTCGCCACCAACGCGGTGGATCTGTGCCCCGCTGACCTGAAGGGAAAGGTAGAGAGCGCCATTGATGCCATCTACCAGCCGATCAACAATGGCGTTTATCGGGCTGGGTTTGCCACCAAGCAGGGGGCCTACGACGAGGCCGTGACCGATCTGTTTGAGGCGCTCGACCACTGGGAATCTGTGCTCGACCAGCAGCGCTATGTGTGCGGCGATCGCCTCACCGAGGCTGACATTTGCCTATTCACCACCCTCTATCGATTCGATGCGGTCTACTACGTGCACTTCAAGTGCAACCTGCGGCGCATCGTTGACTACCCCAACCTGTGGGGCTACCTGCGCGACCTGTACCAGCAGCCCGCCTTCAAAAACACCTGCAACATGGACCACATTAAGCGCCACTACTACATGAGTCACCCTGGGGTGAACCCCCACCAGATCGTGCCCCAGGGGCCGATCATCGACTTTGACGAGCCGAGCGATCGCGCTGAACGCTTTAGCCTTACCGCCACCGCTCGGTAAGGGGCTTGCGTCATGCATTTGGGTAGGGGCAAACGGTCGTTTGCCCCTATAACAGACGTTGCAGTTTTGATTCATACCTACTTCAGAAACGCCCTGCATGAGGCTCTGGTGCCCAGTGCAGATTCACTCTGCAGATGCAAATGCATCCTGGGAATCTTGCTCCATGGGGGCAAAGGGCTTAGCCTATTCGAGCAAACATACATAAGGTGAAATCATGGATTTGATGGGCATGGTCAACAGCGCGATCGCCGCCAAAGACACTGAGGCCAGCGGTGGCTTGATCGGGTCTCTGCTGGGCAGCCTCAACGACACCCCGGTGGAAAACAACAAAATCGGCGGCATTGCCAGCGATCTCCAGGGCATTTTGCAGGCCAAGGGTAAAGGGAATCCGGGGTCTCTAATGGGCACGCTGCAAACCGTGGCGGCTACCGGGGCGGTCGAGCGACTGCTGGCCTCTGATCAGATCAGCGCGATCGCCCAGCATGTGGGGGCCGACCAGGCCATGGTTAAGAGCATCACCCCGCTGATCGCTCAGTTTTTGGTAAAGGGGTCTAATCAGCAGGGCGGCGGGCTGCTGCAAAAGGTGCTCTCCGGCGAGGTCGACCTGGGCCAAATGGCCGGTCTAATTGGCATGGCCAAAAAATTTATGTAGACTCGCCGAGGTCGTCAGCTCTCTCAGCAGGGCAGACCCATTGATTTATAAAGCTTTGAGCGTGTGTATGGAGCTGCGATCGCAGTCTCTATGCGCACGTTTTTTGTACAGAGTTAGGGTATCAACTTAAGCCGGGACAGGTTGTCCGTACCAGGGATGGGGCTGTTGTGACGAAGTAGCCCGTCTAGGCATAGGTAACTCTGTAAAAGTACTCAAGACAGACTCAAAGAGGTCAGGAAACGGATGGTCAAAGAG
>JBBSKN010000038.1:0-31396 GCA_038256265.1 Phormidesmidales cyanobacterium | reverse complement strand
TCACTCTTCTTCAACCCATCGAGTTCTATCGCATCGATGACCTTCTGACGCAAATCAAGGCTGTAGGGTTTGGCCATTTCACTCCTCACAATGAGACTCCCTCACTTAGGCTACGTCCTAATCACCTTGGCCATAGCTATAGTAGAAGTCATCTCGGTAGTTGACCTTGACATTGCCAGAGTAAAATCGGCAACCGGAGGCGTTGCCCAGGTGGTTGTCGATCAGTTTAAGCAGGTTAAACGCAATCCGGTCGTGGTTGTCGGTGCCGCCCGCCATGGCGTAGACCAGCCCGTGCCGATACTCGTGGCGGATTTTGCTCTGGTGTTCGAGGGCGAGATATTCTGCGGTGCTGATGTAGTTTGGGACGGCAATCATCGGGTTTGGCCCCAGGGGCGATCTCACTGGCTCAATTGTAGCGATCTGCCATGCTTGTCAAAAACGAAAATGCCAGCACCTCTACCCTCGGTTTTTGATGGTCATCACCTGCACAATTTGGTGGGCTAGGGCGCTGGGGATTTCAAGAATGCGGTAGAGGTCTTCGAGAAAGGCCTGCTCTTGGGGCGTGACCGTGCGGTCGGAGAGCACCAGGTCGGTGGCGATCGCAAAGGCGGTCTCCCGCAGCTCTGGGGAAAGCGCGGTCTTAGCTTGGTCAACCAGCACCCCTGGCCCCTGTTGTTTGAGCCGATGGAGCGTGGCGTTAAACAGCCGACTTAGATCATCGCTGGAGTAGCTGCTAAACAGGGCCATGCGCGACAGCAGCATGGTCATATCTTGGCCTTCTTGTTTGGCGAGATAGCCGTCGGCGGCGATCGCCACCATAGCGATATTGGCTAGGGCTTCCGGTGGGCCTACGGGTGAATCGGTCATGGCTATTTTCTCTGTAGCGTGGGCGCAGTGTTTCTGATATTGCGGCGCTTGATGACTCTATTTTTTGCCCCAAAGAGGCCCCGGCGCAATCAGAGTAAAGGATCCTGTAGAGCGATCGCACCACCTCTGTCATCTGCCCAACGGAGTAGCTTTGGGGCCAATTGTGATCGATCTCACCAATGAGCGTGACAAATTGGCTAGGTTCTCGGGAACATTTCCGTAATACTAAGGTTGACTCAACTTTAGCCGAGTCATCTACAGGGAACACACAACCAACCGACAAGTCCTTTTGGGCCTGTCGGTTTTTTTTAGCTGGCCTGCTGGTAAAACCTTTGCATATCCTCAAACCACAGCCACCGCGATTCCTCCCAGGTGTAGAACATATGGCCTCCCTGAAAGTGGCGCAGGGTGAGGTTTGATTGCAGCTCCGGGTTGAGGTTCATCAGGTCTTTGAGGTGCTCTGATGAAAAGTAGGGCGTCACCAGATCGTAGATGCCGTGGGTAATGTAGACCTGGAGGTAGGGGTTGAGGGCCATGCCCACCCGCAGATCGTCCACCGACCCCACAAAGCCCTGGCGGTACTCGCTCTCGGGCAAAAACTCCCAGGCTTTAAACACCTCAAAGCTGAGCAGGTTGTAGGTGAGGGTAGTGTCGACCCCCAAGGTGGAGCGCAGGTGGCTGTTGATGGCTCCGGTAAACAGGCGATCGATGCCCTCTAGGGTGGGGTCGGTGCCCTCGTGAACCAGGCGATCGGGAAAGGGGTCGATCGCCGTCACCGAGCCATCGTAAAGGCCCAAAATTCTCTGCTGTTCTCGCAGCAGCTCGCGGGCAAACACCGTGATGTCGATGCGGCCTCGGTGGCGCTGCACCACCTCCGGGGGCAGGCCAATCAGCGCGGCCAGTTCGCCAAACACCCGCTGCTGGTCTTCGGCGGGGGCAGTGCTGCCCAGAGCCAGCAAAGGAATCAGGGTTTTGCGGGCAAAGTCAGCGGCCTTGGCCCCGTGGGCGGCAGGGCTGTCGCTGGTATCCACTCGCCCGTGGTATGCCGCCGTCGCCGCCATGGAAGGAATCACCGTGGCCCAGCCGCTGAGGCTGTAGTCGGTGCCCTCCAGCAGCATAAACTCCATCACGGGCGAAATTAGAATCGCGCCGCACAGGCCGACGCCGTAGTCTTGCTGGAGCTTGCGGGCCAGCTTGGCCACCCGAAAGCCGCCGTAGCTCTCTCCGGCGATAAAGACCGGCGACAGCCAGCGGTGGTGGGCCGACAGATAGCCCTGAATAAATTCGCCCAGGGCGTTGAGGTCGCGCTCCACCGCCCAGAATTTTTTCGACTTCTCGTCGGGCTGGTCACCTGATTTATCCGATTTATCCGCTGGTTTTTCAGCACTGGCAGCAGTTTCCCCTGAGGCATCGGTTTTGTCACCCGGCTTAGGCAGAGTACGGCTAAAGCCCGTGCCCAGGGGGTCAATGAAGACCAGGTCGCTAAAGCTCAGCCAGCTCTCGGGGTTGTCGGTCACCTGCACCGGGGGCCGGGGCAGGCTGCCGTCGGAGTTAAACACCACCCGGCGTGGCCCCAGGGCACCCATGTGCAGGTAGGCCGAGGCCGCCCCAGGGCCACCGTTAAACACAAAGGTAATGGGGCGCTGGGCCGGGTCTTGATCGCCAATGGTGTAGGCCACATGGAACAGCTCGGCCACGGGCTGATCGTTTTCGTAGAGGGTTTGCCACTGGGCCGAGGCGGTGTAGGGCTGGCCACCGTTGGGGGTCGTGAGCAGGTGCTCGGTGGTGTTGCCCTGGCGTTTGGGGGTGTCTGGCATGGGGAGGGGGGTGATTGAGGCTTTTCTTTTATAGCGTGGATAGGGAGTGGGTGAGTGAATGGGTAGGTAGGTGGATGGGTGGGGAGAGAGCGATCGCGCTGGCAAGATTTAGATTAAGTTGAGGCCACCTTTGAAATTACCGCTATGCGATCGCTCCTGCTTGACATTGCCCGTGCCTTTAACAACGTCTACAGTGGCTGGATCTGGTGGAACCTGTTTCTAGCCTTTGTGCCGCTGTTGCTGAGCTTTAGTTTGTTTCGTCCAGCGGTGATTTCCCAAAGATGGCTATGGCCCGCCTGGGGGCTGGTGACGGCCATTGGCATAGTGGGTCTCTGGCCAAGAATGCCCCGCGTCGTGCAGGGCTGGTTCAACATCCTGGGCGATGGGGGCACGGTCACCCAGCTGCGGCTGCTGTGGCTGGCGACGCTGCTGGCGGTGGCCGCTGGTCTGAGCTGGCTAATTCTCAAACAGCAGCGGGCAAATCCCAAAACCCAGCGACCTCAAGGCTGGCTGTGGTGGGTGGGGGTAGCGGTGTTTCTGGCTTTTTTGCCCAATGCCCCCTATGTCCTCACCGACATCATTCACCTGATTAGGGGCACCAGTTCGGGGCAGATTTCGGTGCGGGTGGTGGCGCTGGTGTTTATTCCGATTCACGCCACGGCCATTTTGCTGGGGTTTCAGGCCTACGTGATCTCTATTCTCAATTTGGCGATTTATCTCAACCAGCAGGGGGCTAGGGCGCTAATTTTGCCGATGGAGCTGACCATCCACGCGCTCTGCGCCGTGGGCATTTATCTGGGGCGCTTTCTGCGGTTTAACAGCTGGGATCTGGTGGTTGACCCCACGGGCGTGATGGCTGACACCCTCAACCTGCTCACCTCCCGACGTCCGGCGGCGGTGATGGTGGTGACCTTTGTGATTTTGGCCAGCCTTTACTGGATATTTAAGCAGCTTACCCTAGGGCTAAAACTGCGCCTGCGCTACGCCCGCCAGGGGTTAGACGCCTTAGAGTGACGGCTGCCATTAGGACAGAGCCGTTATTCCCACGGAGAGCCTGCCCTCGCGAAGGCGTGGGGCGGAAAGCCACTAGCCCTATTAATGCAAGGTCGCCAGCAGCTCCTGGGCCGCTGCCAGCGTATCGGCTTCGGCGGCGGGTTTGTCTTTGCGCCAGCGCAGAATGCGGGGGAAGCGCACCGAAATGCCCGACTTGTGGCGGGTAGACTCGGCGATGCCCTCAAAGCCAATCTCAAAGACATGCAGCGGCTCAACTGATCGCACCGGCCCAAACCGCTCGGTGGTGTGGCGGCGAATCCATTTATCGAGGGCGTCAATCTCCGCATTATCCAGCCCGCTATAGGCTTTGGCGAAGGGCACTAGAGTCTCCCCCTGCCAGAGGGCAAAGGTGTAGTCAGTGAACAGGTTGGCCCGCTTGCCGCTGCCTGCCTGGGCGTAGATCAGCACCGCATCAAGGCTCATCGGGTCAACCTTGTACTTCCACCAGTGGCCCCGCTTGCGGCCCACTAGATAGGGACTGGCGATCGCCTTCACCACCAGCCCCTCGGCCCCGTGGTCGCGGGCGCTGGCCCGCAGTGCCGCCAGTTCTGCAAACGAGCTGAAGCTGAGAGGGGTGGACTGGTGCAGATTGGGGGCGGTGTGAACCTGGAGCAGGGTGGTGAGGTGGTGGGTGCGATCGCCCCAGGGTTTCTCCCGCAAATCTACTCCGCCCGACTCCAGCAGGTCGTAGGCAATGAAGTGTACAGGGCTTTCCTCCATCACCGTTTTGCTGACTTTCTTGCGGCCCAGGCGCTTTTGCAGGTGGTTAAACGACAGCGGCCTGTCATCCTGCCAGCAGAGAATTTCCCCATCCATCACCACACCGTTGGGGAAATTCGCCATCATCGCCTCGATCTCCGGGAATTGGGGGGTGACGAGATCTTCCCCCCGCGACCAAACAAACACCTGGTCGGCCCGCTTGATCACCTGGGCGCGAATGCCGTCCCACTTCCACTCGGCTTGCCAGCCAGAAAAGTCTTCGCCCTGGAATTTGGCTTCGTCCAGCGACGTGGCGAGAAAGAATGGGTAGGGCTGGCTGGGGGCATTTTGCGTCGCTTCCTCGCTGGTGAGGGTGTCGTAGAACTCGACGGTGGGGGTAAAGTCGCCCATCAGCCGGTGGGCCAACACCGGCTCGGTGACATCCGTGGCGGCGGCGAGGCCTTTGATCACCAGCTTGGCCGAGGCCCCCACCCGAAAGGCCCCAGTGAGAATTTTGTTGAGCACAAAAATCTCGGTGTTATCCAGCGCCGCCCACCAGGAGACGATCAGATCCCGGCGCTCCTCGTCGGTCTCCACCGCCTTGACCATCGGGATCACCTCTTCCATCCACTGGTGTAGGGGGATGGGGGTAGGGGCGCAGCATGCTGCGCCCCTACGGGGAGACAGATCCACATCGCGCAGCAGCAGGGCGATCACCTCTGCCGAGTCGCCCACCTGGGCGTAGCAGTCTTTAAACAGCCATTCGGGAATGTCAGAAATTTGCAAGAACACGTCCCGCAGCACCCGCGAGGTCACCGTGCGGCGGCGGGTTTTGCCCAGCAGCAGGTAGAGCGCCCAAACTTTGTCGGCGGGGTCAGCGGTTTGCAAATAGGCCTGGAGCGATCGCACCTTCTCATTGGTCGAGGTGGTGGCGTCAATGTCTAAAAAAAGCTGGGTAAATCGCTGCATGGATGGGGAGACGGGCAGGCTTCGCTTTGCCCATCCTACAAGTTTGGCTCGGCCTCTGCCCTCACACTGGCGATATGTACTAGGGCATCGCCCTGATTCACCAGCGGGTTTTGGCCATGGCCAATCACTAGACCATCCATGGGGCTGCGCACCTGCACCGGCTTGTCGCCAAAGGTATCGCTGATAAAGCCCAGGGGCTGGCGCTGCTTCACCTCGTCGCCCAAGGCGATGGAGCGGTGCCAAATGCCGCCGCGCGAGGCGCGCACCCAGCGGGTTTCGCGGGCTTCGACGGTGGCGGGGGCGGTGGTTGCAGGCGCAGCATACATGCCCAGATAGGCCATCACCCGGTAAATGCCGTCAACCCCGGTTTGAATCGCCTGAGCGTCGAACCGCAGGGCTTCTCCAGCTTCGTAGAGCAGGGTAGGAATTTTGCGCTTGGCGGCGGCCTGGCGCAGAGAGCCGTCGCGGTGGGAGGCGTGGATGATCACCGGGGCACCAAAGGCCTGGGCAAAGGCGTAGGTGGCTGAGTCTTGCAGGTCGGCCCGCACCTGGGGCAGGTTGATGCGGTGAATCGCCGCCGTGTGCAGGTCAATGCCGTGGGTGCACTGGCTGACCACTTCTTTCATGAACAGGTGGGCCAACCGGCTGGCCATTGACCCCCGCGCCGAACCGGGGAAAGCGCGGTTGAGATCGCGGCGATCGGGCAGGTAGCGCGACTGCTCCAGCAGGCCAAAAATATTCACCACCGGCACCGCGATTACCGTGCCGTTGAGGCGGTGGGGCTTGAGCGCCTTGGCCACCCGGCGAATGACATCGACCCCATTCAACTCGTCGCCGTGGATAGCGGCGCTGAGCCACAGGCGCGGCCCCGGCTTTTTGCCGCTGATCACGGTCACCGGCAGCGACAGCATGGTACCGGTGGTGAGACGGGCTACGGGCAGGTCGAGCCGCACCCGCTTGCCTCGGGGAATGGTTTCGCCGCCGATTACCAGGGGCTGGGCGATCTGGCCTTCGTCGTGCTGCATAAGTAGTGAGCTGGCATCGCCGACACGCCGGAGAGAATCTAGAGTTGGTTTGACCAAATTGAACCTCCACCCAGGGGAGGGTTGATTTTTCGCCACTATAGCCAATTAGCGGAGCGATCGCATGGGAAATTTGCGCAGCCTGGGCACTCAACTTGATGACCTAGCTGTGGGTTAGGCACTGTTAGCCCTGTCAAGGTGGGGCAAACTTAGGAGTCGATTAACTCATGGACGTTTGGGAAATAGTTTGGCTTGACAGCGGTAGGGGGCTGGCTCGCAGAGACGACTTTTGTCACCCAAAACAAAATTTGCTTCAACCTTTAGCCATGCCAGAGGTTGAAGCAAATCTTTTATTCTCTATGAGGCAAATAACCTCGCTTGTCTACTGACGCTTAGTCGTCTCACTGCGCTTATCAACGATGATGACTTCTGGCTCGCCATCGCTATCAATATCCCGAGTTCCCACAGCGGCATTGTGCCCAGCGACGGGCTGATTGCTTTGAGCCAAGCCAGGAGCATCGTAAACGCCAATCTCTTCAATGTGGCGATCGCGCAAAATAGACTCAACCTGATGCACGTTGTCATGGGTGGCATCGACCATCAGCAGATAATCTCCAGCATCAAAGCGCTGATTGTAAACCTTGGCCTTATCTTCAGGGATACCAGCCCCGACTAAGGCACCTACGAGTCCACCGCTGGCCGCACCGATACCGGCACCGGCTAGGGTAGCTGCAATTTCAGAAATACCAACACCAGCGGCTAGCACCGGCCCAACCCCCGGAATGGCCAAAATCCCAGCGCCGATTAGAAAACCACCAACGCCACCTAAGACAGTACCGGTAGTAGCGCCAATGCCAGCGCCTTCCATAGCTTCGTTGCCTTCACCATCGCTGATCTCCTCAGCCCCTTTGACATCTTCCACATGTCTAGCTAAAAGAGAAATTCTCTCTTTTTCGATGCCAGCGTCTTTTAATGCCTGTAGCGCACTTTCGAGATCTTCACGACGCTTAAAGACACCCGTCACGCGCTTGTATTGGGCATTGGTTTGATTAGCTGTTGTGTGTACCATATGTTCCTCTTAATTATCATCAGTTGCAACATAATCAAATATCAAATTGTCAATTTGACTATGCCAGTACGGAGTTAGTGCGGAGCATCGTTGCCTTGCTCCTGCGTTCCCCAGGCTAACCTGCCTAAAGAAAGTTCTCTGCAATTAGTTGAGCTAAACTGCCTTTATCAGACGCCAGGGTGAGGCGGTAGTGCCGACGGATAGACTTGTTCAGCGACAATTACAGGTCGATCTTCATATCTCGACAAAAACTCTTGAATTTGGCTATCGTCCCAGCCAAACTCTGCTTCTCTCAGCATGGCTTCATCTAACTGTCGCGCCTGTCCGGTGACTACAATGTTTTCACCGGCCTCTAGGTCGGCGACCTCCACGAGTTGCCCCACTCCGACTACCAGCACTCCGGTATCACTGGCCCAACCATCCTCAAACAACGCAAACGCATTTTCTGATTCTTCTAGAGGTCGCAGATCGCCTTCAACAGCAATCGTTTCCTCGTAGTATTCATCAGGAGCATTCCACAGATCTTGGGGCCGTGGTGCCAAGGCAAAATTTTCGGCAATAATTACCGGCTGCTGATCGTATTCGTCGTAAAGGACAGAGTCTAACTCCATCCCATATTGCTGGGCTGAGTCAGCGGCGCTAAAGATTTCTAGTTGTCCCGTCACCTGAATAGGAATGGCCGCTTCGGGCTGAGTGAAAGGGGTGCCCGTAGCATTGATGACTAAGATCAAATCGCCGTTATTAGATTCCATGACGAAACCATTATCGTCCAGCGTTTCAACCACGCCACTTCTAACGGTAACCAACTGCCCAAGGTCAGGATTTCCTGCTTCAACCTGGGTAACATCATCGGACGTTACATTGTCTTGCTCGGCCTGATTGCTCTGCGTCTGCCCATTACAAGCCGACAGTAATGAAAGGGATAGGCCTAGGGCAATTGCTCCTTTCCATGCCCCACTTCTTAAAGTCGGCCTAAAAGGCTCGATATTGTGGTTGTTTTTCATTAAACTAGGCTCCTTTTTTCTAGATGGGTCTCTTCAAAGAATTTAGCCTCAGAATCTCCACACGACTTTGAGAAGCTGAGCACCTCAATGCGCCTAGAAGAGATGAAAATCTTAAATAGTGAGTGCAGTACAACTGTGAGGCCGCTTGCACTTTTACTCAGATGTCCTTAACATTCACTGTAGAGCCAATCTGGTAAAACCATCTCTGTCAGAGGGAGTCATTTCACCTCTGGCTAATGACGGATACTAAATAGAATTGACGCTTTTATCGTCCATAAAAAATCTTCAAGAGGGATGCTTCAGGGTGCATCACCTCGGCGTGACACGGGGCGCATGGAACGGTTGAAGGACTGTTTTTGCCCAGCATCCTGAGAAAAGGGAGCACAGCTTTGCCGCATCGTCAAAAACCTGCTCCTTATTCAAGGGGCCATTCTAAGGTAGCTCTACAACCAAAAATGGGAAGATCCCTAGGCAGCATCCCGTGCCTACGCCTATGCTGACCATTGCGGGATTTTCGCCTCAGCGGGGGGCGATCGCGCTAGGCTGAAAAGCACTCCTTACCTGCTTGTCCATGCCAACCTCCGAGTCTTCAGCGCCCCCCGCCTGGCCCACATCCGCCAGTGTGGCCCACAGTCTTGTCAACGGCTTTGATGCCCAGCACCCCCCCGACCCCAAGCTGATCGACGCCTGTGTGCACTGCGGGTTTTGCCTCACCACCTGCCCCAGCTACCGGGTGCTGGGCACCGAAATGGACTCGCCCCGAGGCCGCATCTATTTAATGGATGCGATTAACCAGGGCGAAGCGCCCCTGTCGGCCACCTCGGCTAAGCATTTTGACTCTTGCCTGGGCTGTCTGGCCTGCACCACCGCCTGCCCCTCGGGGGTGCAGTATGACCAGCTGATCGCGGCGGTGCGACCCCAGGTGGAGCGCCACCACCAGCGGCCTTTGATGGAGAGAATGGTGCGATCGCTGATCTTCAGCCTGTTCCCCTACCCCACCCGGCTGCGGGCAGTGGCCGGGCCGCTGTACCTGTACCAAAAGCTGGGCATCGCTAAGCTGGTGCGAAAAACCGGGCTACTGGCCAAATTCTCCCCCAGCCTGGCGGCGATGGAATCGCTACTGCCGCCAATCACCGCCGAGAGCTTTCAAGACGACCTGCCCGAACTCGTACCCGCCGTAGGTACCCAGCGCTACCGGGTAGGCATGGTGCTGGGCTGCGTGCAGCGGGTGTTTTTCTCCGATGTCAATGCGTCCACGGCGCGGGTGCTGAGCGCCAACGGCTGCGAGGTGGTGATTCCCCACGAGCAGGGGTGCTGCTCGGCCCTGCCCGCTCACCAGGGGCAAGCGGCCCAAGCCCAGGCGCTGGCCCGCCGCATGATCGACTGCTTTGAGGCCGCTGAGGTCGATTTTGTGGTGATCAACGCGGCAGGCTGCGGCCACACCCTGAAGGAATACCACCATATCTTGCAGGATGACCCGGCGTATTCTGAACGGGCCAAAGCCTTCGTCGCCAAGGTGCGCGACGTACAAGAATTTCTCGCCCAGGTCGGGTTAGTTACCCCGCTGCACCCGATTGCCGAGGGCGACCTGCCCATCGTTTACCAAGACGCCTGCCACCTGCTCCACGGCCAAAAGATCAGCCTTCAGCCTCGGCAACTGCTCCAACAAATCCCTGGCGTCACCCTGCGGGAACCCCTCGATGCCGCCCTCTGCTGCGGCAGTGCTGGGGTCTACAACATGCTGCACCCCGAAGTGGCCAGTGAGCTGGGCCAGATGAAGGTGAGAAATCTGCTGAATACCGGCGCGGCCCTGGTGGCCTCCCCCAACCCCGGCTGCTCCCTGCAAATTCAGCAGCACCTGGAAAAGCAGGAAAAATCCATGCCCCTGTTTCACCCTATGGAGCTGCTCGACTGCTCCATTCGTGGCGTGCCCCTGCCCCTAGGGAAACATGTTTGACTCGGCGAGGGTATTCTAAAACTCTAGGCCCCCATGCGCCTCAATGGTTCACCTCAATGGACAGAGGCACATCAGGCCATTCCCTTCATTTTCCTGACGCCATGACGCTTCTTTACACCCGCCGCACCCAGCTCAAAAATCAGCTGCTTCAGCAGATCGACGCCCTAGAAACAGAAGATGCGATTATGCCCGGCGAGCACCCGGATATCGACCAAATGATCTGCGAGCTAGAGTCGCTCACCCCCATTGACCAGCCCCTGCGGCCCGAGCATTGGCCGATGCTGCTGGGGTCTTGGGCCATGGTCTATGCCTCGCGGGGCACGGTGGTCACGCGCCGCATCAATCGCCAACTACCGCTGCCCGTGGGCATTCAGCGGGTATGGCAGCGGCTGACCCGCCCCGAGGGTAGCGGCGCAGCCATCGTCACCGAAAACGGCGCGGTGCTGTCGATCCCTTTCTTTGGCGAACTTACCGCCACGGTGCAGGGTATCTGGCAGCCCTACGAGGAAGGCGAAAGCGCCCGCGTCAGCTTTGGGGCGATTAGCGTGCAGGCCACCCGCATTCTCGGCATCGCCGGGCTGCACCTGCCCCAGATCACCGTGCCGGTGCTCGAGTTTCTGCGCCAGGAGGCCCTATGGATTACCTCTTACCTAGATGAAGACCTGCGGTTTGGGCGCGGGGCCACGGGCAATTTGTTTGTATTTCGGCGGTAGCTAGCGATTGCGCGGCAACCGCCGCCGCCCGGCTTGCCCGCGCTTCACGGCGATCGCCCACTTATCCACCATAGTGATCATGGCAGGCATGGCGGGTGAGCACTTGGCCTGCCAGCCCAGGTCTGCTACCACGGCGTTAAAGGTTCGGTTTTGGGTCATGCGGTAGGCGATTTCTTCGACCTCGGCCCAGGTCAGATCGCTCTCCACAAAGGCCTGAATGATCACGTTGAGCAGGTGCTGGTAGCGGTTGCCCTCCCGCTCGGTCATCATCGTGTGGGGAATGTCGAGCACCCGGTTGAACAGTAGGTGCCAGCTAGTGGGCTGGTGCTTGAGGGCCGCCGCGAAGAAATGCTGGTGATCGGTATTGCTCACCGCGCGATCGCTCTCGCTGGAGATCGTGAACGTGGGGGCCACCGGAGCCTGCTTGACCCGCTGTTGGCAATACTGCCCTAGCTCTAGTACCGCCCGCAGAGCCGGGGTGGCAAAGCCGCCGTAGCCCAGGGCCGGTGTCGAGTCGGCCTGACCGTCAGGGGCGGCCCAGGCAAAGTAGGTATCTACTTTTTTGACAAATAGGTCAATCACCTTGCTGCTAGCGCTGAGGTAGGGGGCACAGAGCACGGCGCGGTCGATCTGGGCAGATTGCTCTAGGGCCAGCCACCCGGCCAGAGTGCCGCCACCCGACAGCCCCGCCACGGTCACCCGCCGCCCTAACCGGCTAGCCAGGTTGAGCCACTGGGTGCCGAATTTTTGGTACGTCTCCGGGTCAGTAGGCAGCGGCGGTGGATTGTCTTTACCCCAGTCGCCAGCACGGCCATGACCGGGCAGCAGCGGGGCCACCACGTTGCACCCAGCGCGATAAAAGTGCTGGCCGAGGGGCACCATCTGGTGAGGGCCAGCGGTAAAGCCGTGGAGAAACAGACACACACGATCGGTGGGCTGGGGGTGCAGCCAAACGCGGGTGTGCAGAGCCTCAGCCATCAGGCCATAGCTGGCCTCTTGCTGTCTGATATCGTGCTCGAGCACGCGCTTGAGAGTGGAGTAGGTGACCATAGCAACCTGTAGAGCAACCTAGAGCCGCCGCAGTAGGCTGGCCCCGTGGGTATCGGTACCGCAGGTGGTCAATAGCCCGTAGTCTCTAGCCAGCTGCTCCACCGTGGGGGTATGGCGGGGGCAAGGGCTCCAATTTTCGGGGTTAGAGTAGGCGTAGTAGGTTTCAACTCCGTCGATACCCAACCCAGCCGCAACAGGCACTAGACCCTGGGCCGAGGCTCGGTAGCGGGCGGGATGAGCCAGCACCGCAATGCCCCCCGCCGACTGAATCGCCGGAATCACAGCGGCGGCCAGCTTGTCATCGCCCCGGGGCGCATAGCCCTGGAGGTAAGGCTCAATGGCGCTGTGACCTGGCGAAAAGCCGTAGCCCAAAATATGCACCTCGGTTTCAGCCAAGATAGAGGTGATCTCTACGCCAGTAAACAGCCGGGGCACAGCTCCCCCCTGCCGACGGCTGCGGAGGGAAGTGGGGTTGCGCCACTGCCAGTCTTCTAGCCAGGCCTTGGCCTGACGGTAGCCTCTGACGGTGTGGTGGTCGGTAATAGCAAAAGCCTGGAGGCCGATCGCCACCACCTGCTCCATCAGGGCAGCAGGGGCAAGCTTGCCGTCGGAGCAAGCGGTGTGCATGTGAAAGTTGTAGGTGTAGGGGCAGCTGGTTGCGTCTACAGCAGCAAAAATTTTTCTCAGCGATTCCGCATCCCCGGTGCGGGGGCGCTGGCTAACGGAGCTGAGATTGGGAGTGGCAACCATGAATCTGGGGAGTGAATTCTGCTTTTTACCTAAGGTTCTTTATTAAATATATAACTTCGCCCCGTTGACTGAGGAAAAATATGTGCTGTAGACCGTCAATACTGACAGACTTATCGCTTGAGCTGGCTCAAAACAGCTCTGCGAACCAGATGACGCCCGGCATGAAAGGGGCTAGAACCTGGGCTACTCATGCAAAACACCAGCAGTAGGCCTCATGGAGGTTCAGAAGTGAAGTTTTGTCCGCAGAAAACTATGGATTCTGAGCTGAACTTAGTATGACGTTTGGTTAATTGTGCCCACCCTAGCGAAAATACTGCCCTTAGAGTGTTCGTTGGTGACTGATCGCAGAAATAGTGCGAGAAAAGTGTGGGAAAATTTTGGTCACTGCAACAGCCCCAGGCGGGCAGCCCGATATATGGATGGCGATCGCCCCCCTGCTTCCCACAATCGCG
The DNA here is from genome assembly GCA_038256265.1 of Phormidesmidales cyanobacterium. Classification (GTDB taxonomy): domain Bacteria; phylum Cyanobacteriota; class Cyanobacteriia; order Phormidesmidales; family Phormidesmidaceae; genus Nodosilinea. The sequence continues at coordinate 17,974 of JBBSKN010000038.1, read as the reverse complement.
ACCAAACCGCCCTCAACCAGGCCGATCTTTGGCGGCAGCCTCCTCCGCCCGCCACCGATTTGGCCCTCCGAGGCGCGCAATATATGGCATTGCTCCGAGATTTGGCCGTGCAGCCCGATTGGGTTAGCCTAGCCGAGGTAGCCGACCCGCCGGGGGCAGCCCTGCTGTGGATCGGGCAACAGATTCACCGGGTCAACCAAAGGCTAAACGACATTCTAGAGGATCTGCTAGGTTGTTTTGAGCTAGCCCAGCGGCCCCAAGTGCAGATTTTTGCCGCCCCAATGGCTCCTCAGGCGGGGGTCGACGGGTTTTGCAACCGCCGCACCGCTCCGATTACCCTGATGGTTGACCCAGGTCGGATTGTGCTCGCCGATTGGCCGGGGCTGGTGGCCCACGAGCTGGCCCACGGGGTAGCGAGTGCGATGGCCCAGGAGGAGGGCCATGGACATGGGTTTGGGCAGGCGATCGCCCACCTGTGCCTGGCCCAAGACCTGCCCCTGCCGGCCCCCACCCTCAAGGCCGACGCCCTGTGCTACTGGCCCCCCTGCCGCCGCAACCCACACCCCGAGGCCTTTTGGCTCGGCCAACTGCCCGCCCAAGAGTGGCTTTAGCCGCCTGGGGTTGACCTTTCAGGTTGCTCCATTGAGTTGGAGAACAGTGAGTGGGAGAATAGCCAAGACCCAACTTCTCAAGACAGGATTTTTGCAGACTATGAAACGTCTACTGGCCATGCTGGCGATCGCCTTGATGCTGTGGACTGTGGGCCTAGCCCCCGCCGAAGCCGCCATCCCCGACGATGTGCAAAAGCTGCTCGACACCAAAAAGTGCCAGGTGTGCATTCTCAACGATGCCGAGCTGAGCAACACCGACCTACACGGGGCCAACCTCAAAATTGCGGTGCTGACCGGGGCTAACCTAGCCGGTGCCGATCTGAGCAACACCAACCTCATGCTGACCGAAATGGAAGGGGTCAACCTGAGTGGAGCCATTTTGACCAATGCCCAAATGAACGGGGCCAACATGCCTGGCGCAAACCTCTCTGGGGCCGACCTGTCTAACGTTGAAATGACCCAGGCCAACCTCAACGACGCCGACCTGTCTAACGCCAATCTTAGGGGTGCCGTGATGCTCAGCGTCATTCTCGGTACCGCCAACCTGGAGGGGGCCAACCTGGAGGGGGCCAACCTGCGCGGCACCAACCGCAGCATGGTGCGATTTTGCAACACCACCATGCCCGACGGCCGCATCGAAAATCGCGACTGTTAAAGCACCGGTTCTATATGCGCTGCCCCTCGCTCGTTCCAATGCTCTGCATTGGAATGCTGATCGGAGGCTCTGCCTCCTCAAGGAAACGGCAGAGCCGCAAGACCAGGATGCCCAAGCAGATCTAGGGCACCAGGGTGAGTGCTGTTATTTAGATGCTGTAGCGCTGTTCTAGGCGCTATCTTTGCCGTAGGCCTGCCACGACAGGTCAACGAGTCCGTTGACAATGGCGGCAGCGACTACAGCACTGCCCTTTCGACCGTCGATACGCACGTGGGGCACCAGGGTGTCTTGCAGGCGATCTTTTACCACGACGGTGTCCATAAACCCAGCCGGGGTCGCCACCACCAGGGCGGGGCGCACTTTCTCAGCCTCAATCAAATCCACTAGGGTGGTCAAGGCGGCCTCCGAAGCTCCGATCACAAAAATGCCCTCGGGATAGCGCTGGGCTAGAGTTTCTACCCCCCATGAGGCCTGGCTCTTGCCCTTCTGAGGCCGGGTTAGGGCATCCATGCTGCAATAGACCGGGTTGGCAAAGGTGTGCTGAATGCAGGGGGTGATGCCCACCTGCACCATGGGTACATCCACAATGATGGTGGTGCGGGCGGCTAGGGCGGCGGCTCCCGATTGCAGCGCCTGGTCAGAAAAGTGAATGTGATCTTTAAAGTCGAAGTCGGCGGTGGCATAGATCACCCGGCGCACGATTTCGTACTCCGAGGGCGAGAAGCTGTGATCGCCAATTTCGGAGTCAATAACTCGCAGGCTCTGGGCATCGGTCACATGCCATTCCATAGCATTAGCAAAAATGGGGTCAGATAGATGGGCTAAGTGTATCCAGGTGTGGGGTGTAGCGCAATGGGTGAGGATGGATGAGTAGATGGGTGAATAGGTGAATGGGGGGGTGAGTGGATGAAGGGATGAGGGGATAAGGGGATTTAGTTTGGGGGGAGGGTGTCGATGATGCGGCCGGGGCTGGTGAAGGACATGCCCTGCTGGGAGGCGGTGCTGATCATTACGGCTTCGATGATGGGGGCACTGACGGGGGCGGCAGATTGCCATTCGACGATGAAGTTGGCCCCGACGCCGCCAGTGACATTGGTGCGGTCAACGACGACTTCTGTGGAGGCTAGGGGGCCAAGCTGAATCGGCTGGTCGAGGTAGGTGATGACGCGATCGCCCCCCGAGTTGTAGTAGTCGATCATGCTCACCACAATTGCCTGCTCCAGATCGGTATTCCGCAGGCTGAGGGTGGTTGTGAGCTGAAAGGCGCGGTTTGAATCAGAGTCAAAAATTTCAGAATAGACCGGCACATAGACCGTCTGCCCCTGCACTACGAAATCGGGGGCGGCGGCTAAGACGGTGATGCCGGGGCGGTCGCTAAACCGATCCTGGGCCGACAGGCTGTGGGCCGGGCTATTGGCCGGAGCCTCTGTGGCGCAAGCCGACAGCGTTCCCAGAGCTAAGGTCACCAGGGCCATTCTAAATTTCGCCATCTGACCAACCTCCCCAAGACTGATATTCAGTGTAGTGGGGCCGGGCCGGGGAAAATGCTCAGGGTGCTACGGGGTTAACGCTGACGGCGTCGCGCCGCAGCGGTTTGAAAGGCCTCGCAGTACTGGCGATAGCCGCCCGGAAATACCAGGTTGAGGGTCAGGGGATCGTCGCTGTCGCGGGCGTCGCCGGGGCCTTGGGTAACGATAGTTTTGCCGTTGCGGTCTTCGAGCTTGAGGGCCTGGCGATTCTTTAGTTCGCCACCGCTGCTGTCGATGTAGGTGACCACATTGCCCCGGTCAAATTGCTGGCCAATGGCCTGGATCAGGTGCAGAAAGTTGCGATCGCTGCCCCCCCGCTTCGCCACTGGCTCACCCTCCTCCGTCACCACCACGCTGGTCACCGTGTCGCCCACGCCTACTAGGGTGGGCATCAGCGCCGGGTCAAAGTTCTGCCCGACCAGCTCTATCAACTCGGCGTGGCTATGGGGGGCCTGGCGCACGCTAAAGTCTTCACCCAGGGGAAATTCTCCCGTTCTTTGGGCGTAGTAGCGGTTTAAGAGAGCCAGCACCCCCGCCTCTTTGATCGCCCCCCGCAGCATGAACTGAAAGTCGGTGGTGCCCGACTCGTCACCCTGGCCAAACCAGATAATCTCTTTGCCGTCGGGGCCGCGCCCGTGGTTGGGGGCGTAGTGGACAAAGAACGATTCCCCCAGTCCTTGGCGGGCCGCATCGCGCAGCAGATTTTCCATCAGGGTCTGCATCGCGTACTGGAGATCGGTATACACCTCTCGCTGGTGGTGGAGCAAATTGTGAAGGGTGTTGAGGTTGGCCGTCGGCGAAGCAATATTGTCTAAAACCGTGGCCTGAATGGCCTGCTCCAGATTGAACCCATCACTATCCCTCAGCCGCCGCTGCAAGAATTGCCGCAGGTGAGCACCCATTTTCTCGGGCACCGCCGCCAAAAAAGCCAGCTCGGCCTCACTCACCCCCGGATGGCTGACCTCGCCCGCGCGGGTTTGCCACTGCACGCCCCCCGCCGCCAGCCCCGGCAGGTAGTAGCGCCCCACCTGGGCCAGGTCGGCTCCCCCCAGGGCGCGTTCAATAATGCTGTTTACGCCCCGCTTGCCGGTGTGCTCGCCATTGGTGAGCACGTAGAAATGCCCCTCAAAGGCCTGGGTGGCGTTGACGTAATCTAGTTCAATCGCCCGATCTAGCGGGTCTTTGACCAGCTCCATGCACACCCCATCCAGATCTTGGATGATCAGCAGATTTTCAGTGGTGGCCAGTAGATCAACCCAGGCGGCTTGATCGAGGGAGTAGGTCTGCTGGTGCAGCAACGGGGGAGCTAAATAAGACATTAAAAGAGCCAGAATACCAACGGAGCAAGCAGCAAGACCTTACCAGCCTTTCGCCCAATCGACACCTACCCAGCGGCAGAAATTTATTCCTTAAAGCCAGCCCCTCAGCCAGTAAATCACGATGCCGACGTACTCCTTGAGGGCGCGGGTGAGGTAGTGTAGGTTTTCAGTCTGGGGCATCAGGCTGAGGGTGCGGCCCTGCCAGGTGTTGCTGTCTGCGTTGAGGGGGTCGCGCACTACGTGAAAGTCGGTGGGGGCCGGGGTTGCCGCAAAGCCCTGCTTGGTGAAAATCGCCAGCGATCGCGGCATGTGCAGGGCCGAGGTCACCAGCAAAATCTGCTCAATCCCCCGCTCCGCCAGCAAGGCCTTGGTGTAGGCGGCATTTTCAAAGGTGTTGAGCGAGGCTGGCTCCAGCAAAATGGCGCTGGCTGGCACCCCCAGCGCCTCAGCCAGCTCTGCCATATCGGCCGCCTCAGAGCGAGCCTGGCTCTGACCCCAGGTAATGCGCCCGCCGCTAAACACCAGCAGCGGGGCTTTGCCCGCTAAATACAGCCGCGCCCCGTGCAGCACCCGATCGCCCTCCTCGGCCACCTCAATCCAGGGGCGCGGCGGCAGCTGGGGCCGAATCGCCCCCCCCAGCACCACAATCGCCTCCGCCTGGGGCAAGTCTAGGCTGTCTGGGTAGCGCCACTCCAGAGATCGCATCACCCCCGTGGCCACCCAGATATTGCTGCTCACCAGCAGCAACATGAGGGCCAGGGCGATCACCCCCGCCGCCCACCCAGGCCGCCGCTTGATCAAAACCAACGCCAGCACCAGCAACACACAGACCAACCCCAGGGGATAGATCAGCAGCGGTAACAGCTTCGAGAGAAATAAAAACATCAGAGCTAAGCCATCCGGGCAAACATCAGGACTGGTCGTGCTTGATCAGAGTGCGCATTTCGTTGAGCAGGGTTTCCTGCTCGCTTTGCAGCGCCTGGAGCCGAACCATAATTTCACCTAGGCGATCACCCTCATCCCCAGGCCCAGCGGGCTTCTCCCAGCGCCGCACCAGCAGCCCAGACACCGCCGTAAAAATCCAGCCGCTGAGCCGAAAGGGCAGCCGCACCAGTGACAGCCAAAAGCCCTCAGTCAGGCGGGCGATCGCGCTCCACAACCCCGCAAACAGCAGCAGCAAGACCACCGCCAGGGCGATCGCCCACAGGGGATGCCCCACCAACCAGCCCATCACCGGGTGCTCCGCCAGCCAGCCCTGCACCGGCCCCAGCAGCACCGACTGCATCCCCCCAGCCCAAGAGTTCGTAAACGTATCCGTCCAAATCCCCATCATCCTGCCTACGGTGAACGCCACCCCTCCACCCCTTTCGCCCTTTTACCCCTTTACCCATTCACTAACCCACTCCGCCTAAGGATCCGTCACCTCCGGCATCACCTCTGGCACCTCCGGCACCTCGGGCGCTCGACTGGCCAGCCACCACCAGCCCAGCAGCCCCACCAGCAGCGCTGACCCCGAGACCGCCAGCAGCCACCGGGGCACCCCGCGCGGAGGCTTGGCCGCCGCCGGGGTAGAAACATCCTCGTCCTGCGGCAGGCTTTCGCCGTAGAGTTTTGCTCCGGCGGAGGTCGCTGTCTCGTACGGAGCACCGACGCCAATAGGGGTTTCCCCTGCGACCTGGTCAAGCAGTTTGTGCTGCATCAGCACCACGGCGGTATTGTCATGGCCATTTTTTTGGTTGGCCAGCTCCACCCACGAGGCCACCGCCGAGTCGAGGGTGACAATATCTTTGACAATTAGGCCAATGTAGTTAGCCCAGGCATCTTCGATGCGGTAGTTGTCGCTGAGGCCGTCAGAGCACAGCAGCAAAATACCCGTCTCATCAAAAATAAACCGCCGAATGTGGGGCGTCAGGTGGTCGCCGCTGCGGGTGCCAATCGCCTGGGTCAGTGCTCCGGCGTCGCTGCGCTCTAGGGCCACGGGCCAGGTTTGGCGACCGGCCATCACCTCGCGCCCGGCGATGTCGTCGTCGACCGTAAGGGCGTGGCAGTAGTCGGGGGTAATCCAGTAGGCGCGGCTGTCGCCCACGTGGGCCAGGTAGACTTCGTGAACCCGCTCCCAGCCCGCCTCGGTCTGCACCCGCTGGGGCAGCACCACCGCCATCACCAGGGTGGTGCCCATGCGCTGGCGACCCACCCAGCCGTGGTTGTCGTTTTGAAAGTTAATCAGCTCGTTGACAATGCGAATCACCGCCTCGATCTGCTGGATGATGATTTGGGGCGGCAGCCCCCGCAGCTCGTTTTGGGTCTCGGCCAGCAGCGCCTGGAGCTGAATTTGCAGCGACTGCACCGCCAGTTGACTGGCCACCTCGCCGCCCTCGTGGCCACCCACTCCGTCGCACACCATCGCCACCTGTAGCCCGCCGTCGGGTTGGGTGCCTAGGGGCCAGCAGGCATCTTCGTTGCGGGGCTGGGTTGGCCCCTGGGCGGTGGCCCCCGACAGGGTTATGCGGGTAGAAACCGTAGCCGCCTGGCTGAGCAAAATTTGGTTGAGTTCGAGGGCCAGGGTGTCGGGGTCAATGTCGTTGGCGTCAAGTTTGTTGACCAGCAACCGCAGCGGCTCAGACACCGATCGGTGCAGGGGGGAGAGCAGTGATCGCCAAAGCTCCACCAAATCTGCCAGGGTCGGAGGCTCTGCCTCGGGCCGCAGCTCCAGCAGCCGCAGCCGCCAGCCGTCTACCCGCAAATTGTTGGGCATTAACAGACTCCGGGCCAACTCTAGCTCACCCAGAGTGCCCCACAGTTCCCACAGATGCCAGAGCCAGTTGGCCTGGCGCAGGGGCGACGCGCTAAACAGTCCTGCTGCCAGATCCGGCAGCAGCACCCCCGCCTGGGGGTGAATCGGCGCATTCTCCAGCAGCAGAATGGGTGCCGCTCCGGTGCGCTCTAGCACGCTGTACAGCCCTGGCACATGGAGTCGATGAGCATGGGCCTTCAGGTAAAGCATTGCCTCAGATGGAAATGTGTCTGGGGCACTGGGGCGTTGGTCAGGTTGAGTATCTAACCAAATGTAGGGTGCGACCACGCGGTAGCGCTGGCCCACCAGCTCATCTATAGGGAGGGTCTCAAGATCTGTCCCTACGGCCCAGAGGTAGGGTTTATAGCGAGAGGGTCGGCGCTCAACACGGTTCATAGGGGTTATCGGCACAGGTCAACAGCCGCAGCATCTCTTAAAACAATGTAATCAGACCCCAAAAGGGTTGCCCCTAAAGATAGATTAATCCTGTGAGGATAGCGAGACTTTCTGACCGGCAATCCATGATCGGATTCAACCGACCGGCCCTAGTCTCATGTCAGCGCCTCCGTTTCTCTCCTAGGTTGCTATGAACTATCCCTTGTTTTGGGCCATTCTTGGGGCTGTTTTCTGCTTCATGGAGCTGTTTTTGCCCACGGGCTTTGTGGAGTCAACCCTAGGCCTGAGCGCCTTTGTGGTGGCCATAGTTGCCCTGGTGGTGCCCTCCTTTAATTTCCAGATAGTGGTGTGGGTGGCGCTGTCGCTGGTGTTTATTTTTTTACTGCGGCGGTTTGTGCCCAAACGCACCCCCTACAGTCTCCAAGAAGCTACCGAGGCCCGCACGATCACCGCCATTGCGCCGGGGCAGATGGGTCGGGTGATCTACGAGGGCAACTCCTGGCAAGCCCGCTGCGAGGACGAAGCCATCACCGTCGCTGCCGATCAGCCGGTGGTCGTGCTGCGCCGCAAGGGCAACACCCTATACGTCATGCCCGAAAGCGCCCTCAGCGCCTAGGAAGGGCACCCTGCATGATGACAACTGTCGGCCTAACCCAAAAAAAACTTTTGAGGAATAGAATCTATGGGCTTTTTCACGTTTCTAATTGTGCTGCTGTTTGGCGGCTCGATCGCCGCCAGCTCGGTCAAAATCATCAATCAAAGCGATGAGGCTCTGGTCGAAACCTTAGGCAAATACAGCGGCAAAAAACTCACCCCTGGCCTCAACTTCCTGGTTCCCTTTCTCGACAAAGTGGTATTTAAGCAAACCATTCGAGAACGGGTGCTCGATATTCCGCCCCAGCAGTGCATTACTCGCGACAACGTGTCGATCACGGTGGATGCCGTGGTCTACTGGCGCATTGTCGATATGGAAAAGGCCTACTACAAGGTCGAAAATTTGCAGTCGGCCATGGTCAACCTGGTGCTTACCCAGATTCGCTCTGAGATGGGCCAGCTAGAGCTAGACCAAACTTTCACCGCCCGCTCTGAAATTAACGAGCTGCTGCTGCGGGAACTAGATATTTCCACTGACCCCTGGGGGGTGAAGGTGACTCGGGTGGAGCTGCGCGACATTGTGCCCTCCAAGGCAGTACAAGACTCGATGGAGCTGCAAATGGCCGCCGAGCGCAAAAAGCGGGCGGCGGTGCTGACCTCCGAAGGGGAGCGCGAGGCGGCGGTAAACTCTGCTAAAGGCCGAGCCGAGTCGGCGGTCCTCGACGCTGAAGCACGCCAGAAGGCGGCACTTTTAGATGCTGAAGCGCAGCAAAAAACCATTGTGCTGCGCGCCCAGGCCCTGCGGCAGGAGCAGATTCTCCAAGCCCAGGGTACCGCCGAGGCCATGCAGGTGATCGCCAAAACCCTGACCAGTGACCCCAATATGCGCGAAGCGCTGCAATTTATCATCGCTCAGCACTACCTGGAGATGGGGTTGAAGATTGGCAGCAGCGACAGCAGCAAAGTCATGTTTATGGACCCCAAGAGCATTCCGGCGACCCTGGAGGGCATGCGGGCGATCATGGGTGGGGAGCAAGTCTAAATGCCCCTGTTTAGGGCAGCTTCAACGGTTGTTTGCCCTGCTGAATCGGGGGTTGGCTAAGGAGGATTGGGTATCACATAACCCCGATTCCCAAAAGGCCAAAACGTAGGGGCGTAAGTTAGATGGTGGGCATTGCCCACCCTACGGCAGCTACAGTCGTTGGATAAAACGGGGATCTTTTTTTTGGAAATCTTCTTAGCCCCTTATGCGCCCGTAGATTCATCGAGGGCGGCGACCACCTGGTCGTAGATTTCGCGGGCGTGGTCGGGGCTGGTGCCAATGCAGGTGAGACCGACTTTGCCGTACTCCGACAGGCTGCCCATCAGGTGAAAGGCGGCCCCGACACCGCTAATGGAGTTGAAGTGCAGCTGCTTGGTGACGATGATATCCATCAGGTCGCTGGGCAGCAGCCCCCGGTAGTGGGGCTTTTGCAAGTTGTCGGAGGCGCGGTAGTAGCGCACCTGCTCCTGCTTGGTGTAAAACAGCCCGTCAGCCTGGTGAAAGCGCCCCTCGGTGAGCATTTTCATCGCCATTAGGGGGTGGGTGGTGCCGCCCTTGCGCAGGTTGATTTCGATCGCCTGAAGCTGCCACTCGGGGGCGATGGGGTCGCCCTTGGCCACGGCAATGAAGTCAACGCCATAGCGTTCGAGGGCTCCCTGGCGGGCCAGTTCTTCGCCAATGCGCTGGCCCATCTCCTGAATTTCGAGGCGGTAGTCGGGCCGGGCCGGGAAGGAGCAGCCGAGAAAAATTTGTCCGTCGGGGCCGCCTAACTCCTGGTCATGGGTAGAGAGAATTTCGACCTCGCCCAGGGGGGTGATGCGGCCCTGCACGCTGGGAGATTCTTTGTGGTCGCCTTCGATGAAGGCCTCGGCGATCGCCCCCAGCACCGGTATTTTGGCCGAGAAATGCTCCCAGGTTTCGGTGTCGCACTGAAAGCTGAGATGGGAGAAGGCTTTGGAGATTGCCTGAATGCGATCGCCGTGCTCCGCCTGCCCCGGTGCCACCGCCGACAACTTCTGCAAATCTAAAATCGCGTTGCCCTCCCCCGAAAAGCCCTCGTTGAGCTTAATCACAATGCGCCGCAGGCTGGGGTCTTGCTCCCACACCTCGGCGGTGGCCGTAGCCAGGGCCTGCTGATCAAACACCAGCTCGCTGCCAATCGGGTGGGGAATGCCGCAGCGCTGAAAAATTTCGCGGCTGCCGCTCTTGGTACCCCAGTACAGCAGGTCGGGGTCGAGGGCCAGCAGGGGCAGCCCCAGGGCCAGGGAGAGATCACGCTCCCTAGGAGTGGAGTTGTAGCAGGTCATGTAGGCCCGCTCGGGGTTTATAGCTTTGCGAATGCGCTCTAGCAGGCGAGGGCGCTCTAGCAGCTTTTGGCTCAGGGGCTTGCGCGAGCTGTCGTAGGCCGCAAACAGGGTCAACCGTTCCCGCGCGTGGGAGCTGGGAATGCCCGGCAGCAGTTCTAGGTAGTAATCAACAATGCTGGGGTGCAGCGGCTGGGAGGTGACGTAGACCAGGCGCGTGTTGGGGTTGCGCAGCCGAATTAGCGAAAACAGCAGCCGCTCTTCGTAGTGGTTGACACCCTCTATCTTCAGCAACTCTTCCTGGTCGAGGCTGAGGGAAGGTACCACCACGATGTGGCGCTCTTCGGTATCAAAGTCGTCGGTAGAGACCCAGCGATCGCGCAGCGACTGCTGAAGCCTCTCAAAATCACTAGACAATTCTGCTGCTGGGGCGTTTGTCAATTCTGTGGCCGTCATTGCCTCTTTCGTCATCACCATGCTGACCACCTCCTGCGATCGCCAGATCGACCTTAAAAATGACCCGGATATACTTATACAGAGAGACCGACTACTGAGAAATAAACCCCGTCACCAGCAGGGGCAGCAAAAGCAGGGCGGTCAAAATCACCATCAGGGTGGGGACATCAATTTTGAGCACATTTTTCTCTGAGGCCGAGGGGTTGCGCCTGGGCGAATTGGGTTCAGTCATGGCGGTTAGACCACTCCGGTTAACGTACCTGAGTCTAGATCTAGGGTATCACCCACCGCATCGCCCGTATGGTAGGCCGCTAGCAGCACATCGCTGGTTTTCCCCCAGGCAATTTCTCCCCGATGGCTGAGGGCGATCGCCCCAAAATCTCGTCTATTCGCCGTCGCTTCCGCAAAGGATTTTTCAAACGCCGCCAAAATATCCATGCCATCGGTCACCCGCACCACCAGGCGGGCCGCCAGGCATTCGTCGAGAATGTCTTCGCCAATGCCGGTGCAGCTCACCGCCGCAAAGGCGTTGGCGTAGTTGCCCGCCGGGGTCGCCGAGTCGCTCACCCGGCCCAGGCGCTCTAGCCCCTTGCCCCCGGTTGAGGTGCCCACCGCCAGATGGCCATCCATATCGAGCACCACCACCCCAATGGTGCCGCGCCGACTTTCGAGGTTTTCGGGCGCGTCTACGGTTTCTGCCACCACCCCCGCCATGGCGCTCTGAAAGTTGTTGGCCCGCGCCCGTAGCCATTCTTGCAGGCGCAGGTCGGTGATCGGGTCAAAGGGGGCCAGGGCCATCTCTCTCGCTAGCTCTGCCGCGCCAAAATCAGAGAGGACGCGATCGGGGGCGGGTTGCAGGTAGGCCGCCAGGTCAATCGGGTGCCGCACCCGCGACACGTTGATAATGCCGCTAAACCGCTGGGTGCCGCCATCCATCAGCCCCGCACTCATGCGCACCTGGCCATCCGATTGCAGCACCGACCCATAGCCCGCATTAAAGTGAGGCGAATCTTCCATCAGCTGGCAGCCTAATACCACGCAGTCGCGGGCACTGGCTCCGGCCTCAGCCTTTTGGTAAACCTGGTTAACGATGCTGTGCAGATCTTCCCGCAGGGTCACCAGCCGTTCTTTGTGGCCCACAGAGCTACCGGCTCCGCCGTGAATGATTACCTTGGGTAAAGCCTGGGTCATGGTCGCCGTCCTGAAGAATGCTTCCCCATCTTAAGGGGTGGCCTGCCGCGCAGCTGTAGCCTGGGCGATCAGTCGGGGCGATCGCCCCGCCACCCCAATTCTCTGGGTTCATCGGGGTAAAATGCTTCGCCCAAAAGCCCTCCATTACCGACGGCGGCGGCAGCGATCGCTGCAATATTTCACCTCATCCCAGCAGTCGGCCCACTTTTTGCGCCAGGTAAACGGGCGCTGGCACACAGCGCACACCTTTGTTGGCAGGTCGGCCTTAGCCCGCTGCTTGGGCACCGTTAACCCTCCTCGCTCCAGGCGGGGTGAGTCAGCAGCGCCGACATCATGCGCACGCCACGCAGCTGGTTTGACAGGGGCAGGTGGCCGTCGGGGGCGCTCAAATCCCAAATAAAGCCGCCGGGGTAGCGGGTCCAAATGTTGTCGTCTTTCCAGGCAATGCGCGGCCAAAATTTATCCCAGTTTTGGGCCAGGCTGAGCCACAGACGGCGCTGCACCGAGAAGCCAAACTTGCCCTCAGAGTAGATCAGCCACAGCCGATCAATGGTCTGCAAATCGACCACCGGAAACTGCTCCACCTCGGTGAAATAGACCCACTTGCGCTTCACCGCCGTCGGCCCGGCCAGCTCACACAGCTTGGCCAGGGTCAGCCGGTCGGCCTCTTCAAAGTCTTGCTCAATCAGCAGACGTTGCAGGGGTTCATAGTCAACTCCCAGTTCCGACGGCATGTCTAGCCGCCCCTGGGGCCAGTGCTGGGCCAAAAACTCCCGCAGGCTATCTTGCTGAGTGGCGTAGATCACCTGAAAAATTTTGCCGTCTAGCACCGTGGCCCGCTCGTCTTTGCGATCGGCCAGGGTGGTGGTCAAAACCTCGATACCCTCTTGCCCCAGGGCCAACAGCTCATGCACCGCTGAAAGCTGCTTTTTAAGCGAGTCACCCTGCAGCTGTGCGCGCAAATTCATCAATGTGTCGCCGTCCGAAACCATAGCTACCGCATGAGAGAGCCCGTTCTTAATCATAGAACGTCTTGGGTGGCGGGGTGAAGTAGAGGGTGGATGAGTGGGTAGGTGCATCTACCCATCTACCCCCTTCCCGACTCCTCCGGCATGCGATACCCCTGCTCATAGGCAAAACGTACGATCTGCGAGCGGTTTTCTAGGCTGAGCTTGGTCAGCATGTTGCTGAGGTGGGTTTGCACCGTGCGGGGGCTGAGGAACAGATGCTCGCCGATCTGTTTATTGGTGTAGCCCTGCACCACCTCCCAAAACACCCGCTCCTCGGCAGGGGTGAGGGGTAGGGGGCCGGGGCTAGCGGTAGTTTCTTCAACCATGCGCTCAAGGGCGCTGTGGAGGCGCTGCGATCGCGCGATCGCCCCCTTCACCTTGGCAATTAGCTCGCTGACTGAGAATGGCTTCACCAGGTAGTCATCGGCCCCGATCAGGTGGCCCTGCACCCGGTTGTTCAGCGCCCCCAGGCTGGAGAGAAAGATAAACGGCACCATTTCTCCTTTGGGGCTAGCGCGCAGCTGGTGGCAAAATTCAAACCCATTCATGCCCGGCATCACCACATCAGACACCACTACATCGGCAGGCTGGGCACTGAGCAAATCCAGCGCCTCTTGACCAGAGGTAGCGGTGATCACCTCAAAGCCCTGGGCTTGCAGCCGCCGCGTCAACGCCATCTGCAAAATGGGGTCGTCGTCAACAATCAAAACAGTGTTCATGGCGTCAAGATTCCAACAAAAAGTCAGAGAATAGCGAGGGGCGTGGGGGTTAACGGATCAAAGGCCAAAGGCAGAGACTCGGGGCCTGAGAATGAACGAGGGGCGGCGGTGGCCGACCTCCGGCAAGGCATCCCGAAGCGCGATCTCGAAATAGGGCTAACTCCTTGCCCGGCAGAGGTTAAAGGCCTGCGGCCAGGCCGAGATTTGAGGCCCAGCCCCAAATCGTTGTTAAACGAGCAAAAAACTGGGGTAAAGCGCATTAGACTATGGGATGTTTTGTCGTTTGCGGGCAATTTGCGATGTACGAACGGATCACTCCCCCGGCAGTAGGCGAACGCATCACCTTTAAAGATGGCGAGCCTGTGGTGCCAGATATGCCTATCATTCCCTACATCCGTGGAGATGGAACGGGGGTAGATATCTGGCCCGCCGCCCAGCGAGTCTTTGATGCGGCGGTGGCAGCAGCCTACGGCGACAAGCGCGAAATTGTCTGGTTTCGGGTCTACGCGGGCGACGAAGCCTGTGATCAGTACGGCACCTATCAGTACCTGCCCGACGACACCCTCAAGGCGATTGAAGAATATGGCATCGCCATCAAAGGCCCCCTGACCACCCCAGTGGGCGGCGGCATTCGCTCGCTCAACGTCGCCCTGCGGCAGATCAACGACCTCTATGCCTGCGTGCGCCCCTGCCAGTACTACGCAGGCACCCCCTCGCCCCACCGCACCCCCGAAAAGCTCGACGTCATTATCTATAGAGAAAACACCGAAGACATCTACCTGGGCATCGAGTGGAAGCAGGGCGACCCGATCTGCGATCAGCTGATCCAATACCTCAACACTGAGCTGATCCCCGCCACCCCCGAGCACGGCAAAAAGCAGATTCCCCTCGACGCGGGCATTGGCATTAAGCCAATCAGCAAAACCGGCAGCCAGCGACTGGTGCGCCGGGCCATGAAGCACGCCCTGCGCCTGCCCAAAGACAAGCAGCAGGTCACCCTGGTGCACAAGGGCAATATCATGAAATACACCGAAGGGGCCTTCCGCGACTGGGGCTACGAGCTCGCCACCAGCGAGTTTCGCGCCGAGTGCGTCACCGAGCGCGAGTCGTGGATTTTGGCCAACAAAGAAGCCAACCCTGATATCACCACCGAAGACAACGCCCGCCAGATCGAGCCGGGCTACGACGCTCTGACCCCTGAGAAAAAAGCGGCCATCTGCGCCGAGGTCGAGGGTATTCTTGCCGCCATCTGGGACAGCCACGGCAGCGGCCAGTGGAAGGATAGGGTGATGGTGAACGATCGTATCGCCGACAGCATCTTCCAGCAGATCCAGACCCGGCCCGACGAGTACTCGATTCTGGCCACCATGAACCTGAACGGCGATTATTTGTCGGATGCGGCGGCGGCGATCGTCGGCGGCCTGGGCATGGGGCCAGGGGCAAACATTGGCGACACCTGCGCTATCTTTGAGGCCACCCACGGCACCGCCCCCAAGCACGCTGGCCTCGACCGCATTAACCCCGGCTCGGTGATTCTCTCCGGCGTGATGATGCTGGAGTACATGGGCTGGCAAGAGGCGGCGGATCTAATTAAAAAGGGGATTGGGGCGGCGATCGCCTCCCGCGAAGTCACCTACGACCTAGCCCGGATGATGGAGCCACCGGTCAACCCGCCGCTGAAGTGCTCGGAGTTTGCCGAGGCGATCGTCAAACACTTTAACGACTAAGACTTTAGCGCCTCTACAAAACCCGATAGGTTAACGAGTACGATTTGAGCCCCTAGTCTGCACAGACTAGGGGCTCAAATCGTCGGGTTCTTTTCCCAGATTGAGGTGCCTCATACTAAATCCTGCTTGGATACCCTCGATACCTCTGGGCGAATGCCATTCGTCCCTAGGCACTGGACTGCTAAAGTAGGGTGCTTTTTAGAACGCTTGCTACACAGGGGTTCTGGACAACGAGAAATCAAGGATCATACTTTTAGAGACCAGTGCCCGTCCCTACGATTTGGCCTTTTGGGAATCGGGGGTATGTGATGGCGACTTCGACACTTTTGCAGCGGTCAAAACAAACCTAGAAAGTCGGCTTAGGGAGTATTCACAGAGCCATTGTGTTCACATCTGGGATTGCCTATAGATGAGTGAACCTTATTAAAGGTAACTTTATTAAATGTAATAGTAAATCGCTATAAACCTTATTATGCCGTGATCGGCATACTGATTACTTAGGTCCACCTACTTACTGCCAGATGAAGGGATTGCCAATCAGGTCTAGCGGTTTAGCCCCGGGCAATAGTCCTGGCCTTTTGTCGGGGAAACGCTAAAATCCTTGATCTCTCGTTGGCTCAGCAGCCCTAGGAGAGGGCTGAACCCCGCACTCTACCGTTCCTTACCAAACACTTTCCGGAGTGTTGCTGAACCAATCGCTGAACCTGACACGCATCGGCTGACCGCAACCCCATGGGCAAACACGTCGCTTTTAAAATAAAGATTCCATGAGGAAATACAAGATTTTGTAAATCTTTCTTTATTTTTTGGGACTTGCGGAACAATTTTAGACGTGGTTTAATCCATCAAACACTTCCGTATAACTACTTAAGTATTTTTTGAATTTGCCGAGGGAGAAGAATGTTAAGTCATTCTTGAAGGCAATAAAAAAGTGCCGGCTTTGGGCACGCTCAAGTGATTTTCTTTAAAAGAAGAAAAGATTTTTATTAGGCTTTCGCATTCGGTTGAATCACGCACTGCGGCGGTCTGTCTAATCCGCAGAGACCTGCAAGAACCCCTTGATTTATAGGTTTCTTTAGCAGGAGAAAGCTTTCCTGGCGGTCGTTTTAATTCATCTACCCTATTTAACTTTAAAAATGCTGACTGAAACTGTTGGAGTCCGTCAGTCTACCGTCCGAACGGTGCCGCTGTTAATTAATGTCATGTCACCGACGCAAAGGCGGTTATACGTGGCCCTGCTGACGGGTTGGTTGGCTGCGATCGCCTATCTGTGGCTGTGGTGGTTCAAGATTGATCACATTCTCTCGTGGACAGACTTGACGCTGGTCAGCCTGTTGCTGGGGTGGCAAACATTGCTGCCAGCCTACTACTTTTATTTTGTCTATCAAATGAAACGGCCAAACCCTCGTATTGCCATTCCCAATGCATGGCGGGTGGCTATGGTCGTTACTAAAGCACCTTCAGAGCCTTGGTCAGTCGTACAAGAAACCCTAGAGGCCATGCTGGCACAGGAATTGCCCCACGATAACTGGCTGGCGGACGAAGATCCGGCGGAGGAGGCCATTGCTTGGTGTCACAAGCATGGCGTCCAAATTTCTAGCCGCAAAGGCGTTGCAGAATACCATCGTTCCACCTGGCCCAGGCGGACTCGCTGCAAAGAGGGTAACCTGGCCTATTTCTATGACTACTACGGGTATGAGCGCTACGACATTGTTGTGCAGCTCGATGCCGATCATATTCCCGAACCCGGCTACCTCGAGGCCATGGTTCGCCCCTTTGTCGACCTCGGGGTCGGCTACGTTGCCGCCCCCAGCATTTGCGACGCCAATGCTGGGGAGAGCTGGGTGGTAAATGCTAGGGCTTTCATTGAAGCCAGTCTGCACGGATCGTTGCAGGCGGGCTACACCAATGGTTGGGCACCCCTTTGCATTGGTAGTCACTACGCGGTGAGAACGTCAGCCCTGCAAGACATTGGCGGCTTAGGCCCAGAGCTGGCCGAAGATCACTCCACCACTTTAATGATGAATACCCACGGCTGGCGGGGGGTATTTGCCATTGATGCGATCGCCCATGGCCAAGGCCCGGCCTGCTTTTCCGACTTTTTGGTGCAGGAGTTTCAGTGGGCGCGCAGCCTCACCACCCTGCTGTTTACCGTGACCCCTAAATGCTGGCCCTATCTGAGCACCCGGCTCAAATTTCAGTTTGCCTTTGCCCAAATGTGGTATCCCATCTACGCCATGAGTTTGGCGGTGGGCCTGACGCTGCCCTTGATCGCCCTAGTGCGAGACGTGCCCTGGCTCAATATGAGCTACGTTGATTTTCTTGGGCGATCCCTAATTGTGGATTTAGCAGCGCTGATCATCATTTTTTGGATTAGCCGCAATGCCTGGCTGCGTCCGGTCAACGCCAAGGTGATTAGCTGGGAGACTATTTTATTTCAGCTAGTTCGATGGCCCTGGGTATTGGCTGGGGTGATTAACGCCATCCTAGTGTTTAGTCAAAAAAATAATGCCGGGTGAAAAGGGTAGGATCAAGTCAGTATTTTTCCAGGGCACTGGCATGGTCAAAAAGTACATTGTGAGCTTAAGCGCAGAGGAACGACAGTATCTTGAGCAACTGGTCACGAC
>JBBSKN010000037.1:0-31572 GCA_038256265.1 Phormidesmidales cyanobacterium | reverse complement strand
TTGTGTTGTATTATTTATGAGTGTTAATTTGTATTGCCCCCTGGTGCCATTGGCCAAAAGATTTGCTGGGCAATTCGTCAACACAGGATTGATGGATGCCTAAGCACTGAGAGATAAAGACACCATGGGGCTAAAGCCAACAGTCGCGTTCAATCATTTGGGCTGCGAGAAGAACCGAGTCGATACTGAGCACATGCTCGGCCTGCTGGTGCAGGCGGGCTACCAGGTCGACACCAACGAAGAACTGGCCGACTATGTGGTGGTTAACACCTGTAGTTTTATTGAAGAAGCGCGGGAAGAGTCGGTGCGCACTCTAGTTGAGCTGGCCGCCGCCCAAAAGAAGGTGGTAATCACCGGCTGTCTGGCCCAGCACTTTCAAAACGAGCTGCTTGAAGAAATTCCCGAAGCCGTGGCCCTAGTGGGCACCGGCGACTATAACCGCATCGTCGAAGTGATCGAGCGGGCCGAGGCGGGGGAGCGGGTTAAGATCGTCTCCCCCGAACCCACCTACATTGCTGACGAAACCGTGCCCCGCTACCGCACCACGGCCTCCAGCGTGGCCTACCTGCGGGTGGCCGAGGGCTGCGACTATCGCTGCGCCTTCTGCATCATTCCTCATTTGCGCGGTAATCAGCGATCGCGCACTATTGAGTCGATTGTGGCCGAGGCCCACCAGCTGGCTGCCGAGGGCGTGCAAGAGCTGGTGCTGATCTCCCAGATCACCACCAACTACGGCATGGATCTCTACGGTAAGCCCCGCCTAGCCGAGCTGCTGCGGGCCTTAGGCGAGGTCAACGTGCCCTGGGTGCGCATGCATTACGCCTATCCCACCGGCCTCACCCCAGCGGTGATTGCCGCCATTCGCGAAACCCCCAACGTTTTGCCCTACCTAGATTTACCCCTCCAGCACTCCCATCCCGAGGTGCTGCGGGCCATGAACCGCCCCTGGCAGGGGCAGGTCAACGACGACGTGATCTACCGCATCAAAGAATCGCTGCCCGAGGCGGTGCTGCGCACTACCTTTATTGTGGGTTTTCCGGGCGAAACCGAAGCCCACTTTGAGCACCTACTGGCCTTTGTAGATCGCCACCGGTTTGATCACGTCGGCGTGTTTAGCTTCTCTGCTGAGGAGGGCACCCCCGCCTACAGCCTGCCGCACCAGGTGCCGATGGCAGAGCGCGATCGCCGCCGCGAAGTGCTCATGCTGGCCCAGCAGCCCATCGCCTGGGCGCACAACCGCGACCACATTGGCCGCACCGTCGATGTGCTAATTGAGCAAGAAAACCCCGCCCAGGGCATGGCGATCGGGCGTTCAGCCCGCTTTGCCCCCGAAGTGGATGGCCTGGTCTACGTCACCGGTTCCGCCCCGCTCAATCAAATTGTGCCCGTCACTATTACTGCTGCCGACACCTACGACCTGTTTGGTGAAGTAGCTACGGTGCCCTCAGCCGAGCCTGCGCTGAGCCTCGCCCATTAATTGCTGTTGACTCTTTTCCTTTTATTTACCGTTCCGAGGAACCATCATGACCTTATCGTTTGCCAGTCTGGGTTTGTCTGAAGCCCGCGTCAAGCACCTAGAAGACATGGGCTACGCAGAACCCACAGCCATTCAGGCCGAGGCCATTCCCCACCTGCTCTCGGGCCGCGACCTGATCGGCCAGGCCCAAACCGGCACCGGCAAAACCGCCGCCTTCGCTTTGCCGCTGATGGAGCAGATCGATGCCAGCAACCCTGCGGTGCAGGTGCTGGTGCTCACCCCCACCCGCGAACTGGCCATTCAGGTGTGCCAGGCCATGCGCGGTTTTCGGATTGACGGTCGCCCCAAAGTGTTGGCCATCTACGGCGGCCAGTCGATTGATCGCCAGCAAGAGCAACTCCGGCGCGGCACTCAGATCGTGGTGGGCACCCCTGGGCGCGTGCTCGACATGCTCAACCGGGGCAGCCTCAATCTGCAAAACCTGGGCTGGCTGGTGCTTGATGAAGCCGACGAAATGCTCAACATGGGTTTCATCCAAGACGTCGAAAAGATTCTCAGCAAAGCCCCCGGCAACCGCCAGACGGCCTTTTTCTCCGCCACCATGGCTCCCGCCATTCGCGAGCTGGCCACCAAGTTCCTCCAGTCTCCGGTCACGGTGACAGTGCAGTCGCCCAAGGCGTCACCTAAGCAGATTCAGCAGGTGAGCTACATCGTGCCCCGGGGGTGGAGCAAAGTGCGCGCCCTCCAGCCCATTCTTGAGCTAGAAGACCCTGAAACTGCGATTATCTTTGTGCGCACGCGCCGCACGGCGGGCGATCTCACTCGCCAGCTCCAGGCGTCGGGCTACAGCGTCGATGAGTACCACGGCGACCTCAGCCAGTCCCAGCGCGAGCGGCTGATGCTGCGCTTCCGCCAGCAGCAGGTGAAGCTGGTGGTGGCCACCGACATCGCCGCTCGCGGCCTACACGTCGATGACCTCACCCACGTGATCAACTTCGACATGCCCGACGCCATGGAGAGCTACGTGCACCGCATTGGCCGCACCGGGCGGGCGGGTAAAAACGGGGTCGCCATTTCCCTGGTTACGCCCCTGGAGAAGTACAAGCTGCGGCAGATTGAGCGCCACACCAAACAGCCCATGACCCTAGGCAAAATTCCCACCCGCGCTGAGATTGCGGCACGCAACCTAGAACGTCTGCGCAGCCAGGTGCGCGAAGCCATCACCAGCGAGCGGCTAGCGTCGTTCTTGCCGATTGTGTCTCAGCTCAGCGAGGAATATGACCTGCGCACCGTGGCCGCTGCCGCCTTGCAAATGGCCTACGACAAGACCGTGCCCGCCTGGCAGCGGGAGCACCACAGCAGCGAGCCGGAGGAGGGCGGTAGCGGTAGCCCCATGCCCAAGAAGCGCAAAGGCTCGGCTCAACCGCGCCAGGTAAGTAAAGCCAACGAGTAAAGGCTCGGCGGGATGGGCTGGGCTACGGTGGACGTTAGCTAACGTTTTATACCCTCCAGTTGCGTTTGATTGCGTATGCCAGCACACAGCGGCTCTGGTGGGGCATCCTTAAGATTAGGAGACGATCAGGTTAACCCTGTCCTACGGGAGGTAACCGCCATGTTGGTAATCATGACCGACAACCAACTCATCTCGCCCCAGACGGTGTGCAGCAGCTGTCTGATGGCTGACCGCCACGGTCAGCCCCGCTGGCATCAGGGAGTGCTACGCTGTGGTCGCCAAGTCGCTAGCCTAGACCAAGTTAAGTCGACCCAGTTTGAGTGCCAAATGGGCTTTCGGTTTGCCGATATCGAATAGAGATGTGAGCCAGCTCCAGCCCTGCACCTATTACTCTGCGGCATAAGTCAGCTAACTAACTGTTCCTGACACCGTATATCCTGCACCGTATACCCAACACCTGACATCCCCTCAGGGCGATCGCGGCAACCGGAGATTTACGATATGGTAAGTCTATCGCCTGTTCGCCCTTAGCCTATCGTCTGGAGAGACCCCATGACCTGGAGCAGTTCCCCTAACCCCACCATTCTGGATCGTATTTTTGCGGCCCTGCCCTACATTTTGCCGATTACTGCGGGGCTGCCCTACGGCATTCAGCTGATTACTCAGTTTCCGGTGTTTGGGTTTTTACTGCTGCCCCTGTCGCCGCTGATTGGGCTCTATGGCACCCTAGAGGGCACGATTCCTTTCTTTGGGTTAATCGTATTCTTCGCCTTGATCTTGCTGGTAGTGCGCAATGAAAATATCAGCCGATTTATTCGCTTCAACACCATGCAGGCAATTCTGCTGAGTATTATTCTGGCGGTTTTTGGCCTTATTCTTAGCCTGCTTGACCCCAGCGTGTTTGGGGCGCTGCTGTTTAGCACCCTCTCTAACGTGCTGTTTTTAGGCATGCTGATTGCGGTGGGCTTTTCTCTGGTGCAGACCTTTCGGGGTCTCTATGCCGAGATTCCTACCATTTCTGAAGCAGTGCACATGCAGGTGCGCTAGTTTTAGCAGGATAAATTTTGGCCCAGGTTTTGGCCCGATAGGTCTTGGCTCAATAGGCTCTGGCCCTAGCTTTCGCTCGGGGGCCGCAGCTCTACCGCATTGGTGAGGCCACCAATGCCCTCAATTTCGACCCTGACCTGGTCGCCTACGCTCAGCGGGCCAACGCCGGCTGGGGTGCCGGTTAAGATTACGTCGCCGGGCAGCAGGGTCATGATGGCGCTGATGTAGGCGACTAGGTAGTCGGGTCCGTAGGTCATGGTTTCGATGGAGGCCGACTGCACAGGGTGGGTCTCGTTGTTGATAAAGGTTTGAAGCCGCGCGTCGGGGCTAATTTCTCGCACGATCCAAGGGCCGAGGGGGCAGAAGGTGTCGAACCCTTTGGCGCGGGTCCACTGATTGTCACGCTTTTGCAGATCGCGGGCGGTAACGTCATTGGCAATGGTATACCCCCAAATTTTGGCTCGGGCAGCTTCTTTGGGGACGTGGGTGCAGCGATCGCCAATCACCACTGCCAGCTCGCCTTCGTAGTCGACTTGACTAGACTGGTCGGGGTAGTAGATCGGTGCCCCAGAGGCGATGACTGTCGTGGAGGGTTTGATGAACAGCAGCGGCTCGGGGGGCGTGGTGGTGCCCATCTCGGCGGCGTGGTCAGGGTAGTTTTTGCCCACGGCTACCACCTTAGAGGGGGCGCAGGGGGCCAACAGCCCGTAGCTTTCGGGGGCTAACTCCATTTCGGTGGGCTGCCCCTGAAGCCACGGCGGCGCGTCTAGCACCTGTACGCTGCGATCAGCTCGCAGCAGTCCATAGTGCAGCTGTCCGGTTTGAGATTGAACCCTAACGTAGCGTTGCGCCATAACTTTTTAACTCTTGGCCTGCCAATTTCTTGGTATGATTATAGATCCTTGTCTTTACGCCAATACCTGGGGCATGGGTAAGCGGGCGGTGATCATCGCCACCAACGCTTATTTATGCTCATTTTTGGCTGCTAAAGGCCATTCTGTCCACAAGGAGTTTCCATGACAGCTTACATGTACGAAACCATGTACATCCTGCGGCCCGATCTCAACGACGAGGCCATTGATGCCACCATTGGCAAATATCAGACCATGCTAAAAGACCAGGGTGCCTCTATTTTGGAGACCCAGCACCGGGGCAAGCGCCGCCTGGCCTATGAGATTGCTCGCCACCGTGAGGGCATCTATATTCAGATGAACTACACCGGGCCTGGGGGCGCGATCGCTCCCCTAGAGCGCGCCATGCGCCTCAGCGAAGAGGTAATTCGTTTCTTGACCGTCAAGCAAGAGTCTGACGAGTCTCTGCCTGAAGAGGTTGAAGAGCCCGCTGAAGCGGTTGCCGCCACCGCTACTGCCACCGAAGAAGACTAAAGCGGACTAAACGCTTGTTATAGAAGTCTTCCTGGGGAAATTTCTGTTTGCCGCTGCTCAATCTTGCCCCAGACAAGATTGAGCAGCGGCATTTTACTTTGGAGCGTCTGCCTAAATTGGGTGTGCCAACTTTTCTCACAGGTGCTATAAATTAGCATCAACTTATCCATCCCGACGGGCTTAGGCTTCGTAAGGTTGGCCCTGGCGGTTAATTCAGTCTATTTCTGGGCTGATGTGTGATGTAGGTCATCGTTGACATAGGATGGTTTAGGCTCTGGGGCATCAAGGTAATCGGTTAATTGTTGGTGTGGGAGTAGTCTTGTGACGCAGTCTTCATATACAGACGTGAACGAGCAGCAGGCGGAAATTGCCCGGCTTGAGTCTGAGCTAGCTATTCGTGACCAGCTTGTGCAGCAGCTGTCTCAAGAGCTGTTTCGCCTAGTCAAGGGCAACGCCGGGTTTGTGCCCAGCCCAGAAATGTCTGAGCAGCACCAGGCTGAAATGACCGCCCTGCGCGACCAGCTGCGAGGGGTTGAAAAGCAAATTGATTTTTACCAGGGCCAGCTCGAAGAGCGCGATGGTGAGGTGCTACAGCTGCGGCAAACGGTGCAGGAACTAACAGATCGCACCCGCATGCTAGAGCAGGTAGTGCAGGAGCTGCCTACGGTCTACCGCCAGAAATTTGCTGATCGCATGGCCGCTGTCAAGCAGCGGGTGGCCGAAATCCAGCGCGAAAACCGTCAGCTCCAGGCCGAGCTACAGAGCGTCAGCTATCGGTTGGCGATGCGCACCCGCCGCAGCCACCGCCTCGAGCTGCCCACCCTAGAGCAGGATGGCTTGGACGGGATCTCGCTACCTTCGTTCTAGTCTATGGATTTATTTAGGGTTCACGGTTTACGGTGTACGGTTCACGGCCTCTCTTAAACCGTATCCCTTGAACCGTAAACCTTGAACCGTAAACCTTGAACCGTATCCCACTATTGGGCTGTGGACGGCTCCACCACGTAGGCAAACGGCACCTCTTGCAGGCTGCCGGTATATACCAGCGCTCGATGCAGCATGGTGGCTACTTCGGCTCGGCTGGCGGGCTGGTTGGGGGCCAGGGTCTCTAGGTCAGGATAGTTGACCACTAGACCCGCCTCCGTGGCGGCCACCAGCTGGCGGGTGGCCCAGGGCGGTACCTGGGCGCGATCACTGTAGGGGGCCAGCACGGTAGCAGCGCCACTGCTCGACTTCAGCGTTAGCCCGTTGGCCAGGGCCGCAATCACTTGAATGCGGCTAACGGTTTGGTCGGGCAAAAATGCGCCGTCGGCGTAGCCGCTGAGAAACCCCATCTGCACTGATTTCTGCACGCTGCCGTAGGCCCAGTGGGTGGGCGCTAGATCGCCATAGAGAATTTTTGCCGGCGCTTGGGATCGATCTTGGGGAAAGTCAAATAACCGCGCCACCTGGGCGGAAAACTCTGCTCGGGTCATAGAATCGGTGGGGCGAAAGCTGCTGTCCGGGAAGCCCGCCACTAAATCTCGCTGAGCCAGATCTGCCAACAGGGGCCAGGCCCAGTGGCCGCTATCTACATCGGTGAAGTTTAGCTGAGCCTGCACCACTGGAAGGTCGGGCCAAGCCTGCTGAGGCGGTAGGGGCTGGGGCAGTACCCAGGGCGGCACCGTCAGAGACTGACTATCGCGGTGGCGGAGCCGGTTCTGTAGGGTGCGGCCCTGGGGCTGAGAAAGCACCGGGAGGATAAAGACTCCGTTCCCGGCAGGACGTTTGCCCGTCCAGGCAGCCAGGGCAATGCCTGTTACCATCATCATCAGACAGGTGAGCATCAGCTGGGGCCATCGACGGCTAAGCAATGCCTTGATCTGAAATACAGGTTGAGGGGGGCGAAACAACGGGGGCATTGGGGCAGAATAAGCTGCTGCTACACTGGGACAGGAACTCAGCCAAAATATTGACTGAGCTTGCCCTCCATGATAATTCTTGCTTGGGGTTTGAGCCGGAGCAAATCAGGCACAGCCCCACCGAAAGCACCGCAGCTGTAGGTTGAGATCAGCCTCGGTTACGTCAGCATTTATTTGTCACATACTGGTTTAAGCGTAATGGTGAAGGGGAGACAACAACGCCGAGCGGCCATGGCTGCGATCGCAACCACGACTACCCTGATGGGCTTAGTCGCTCTGGGTTACGGCCACCAGCCTAGAGGCGCGGCCCAGGCAACCCACGGGCAGGCAGCGGCGGCATCGACCGCCCAAAAACAATCGGCCTACTATGCTCCTAAGGCCGATACCTTACGTAACGGCCTGCTCACACCCCTTAGCTCCCTGCGAGCAATGCAGCGGGCCATTGCCCTGGCCCCAGGCGTCGATGTCGACACCGCACCTACCCTGGCGCTGCTCGCAGAACCCCTTAAAACCACAGGTTTAGGCCCTATACGCGTGGGCATGACGCTAGATGAACTCCGGGCTACGGGGCTAACTCCTGTGGTGATTGATGAAGCCAGTAGTGGTGAATGTCGGTATTACCGCATTCAAGACCACGGTGAACCCATTGGCGTGATGGCCATCAACGACAAGGTGCTACGCGTCGATGTGTGGCCAGGCAGCTTTACCACCACCCGCAGCGGTATCAGAATCGGCTCCACCGAGCGAGACTTGGTGCGGGTTTATGGCCAGCAGCTGGAGGCGACGGCCAACCCAGTTACCCTAGGCAAGACCGTAGAATTTACCCCCCAGGATCCGGGGGAGGACGTGTTTCGTCTAGTGTTTGAAACCGACGACCTGGGAAGGGTTACTCAGTTTCGCTCGGGGCAGTTTCCGGCGGTAACCTGGGCAGAGGGCTGCGGGTAGGCAATGTTTGCCGATGCGGCCCTAGATTTATGGCGGCGGCCTAGCCCAGACACCGGATGGCTTCTAGCATGCCTCGGGCTTTATTTAGGGTTTCTTGGTACTCAGCTTCGGGTACTGAGTCAGCGACTAGCCCCGCCCCGGCCTGCACGCTAACGGTGTGTCCCCCCTCGGGCCGCGATCGCACCACCATGGTGCGGATGGTAATAGCGGTGTTGAGCTGGCCCTCAAAATCGTAGTGCCCGTAGACCCCAGAGTAGGGGCCACGGCGGCAGGGCTCTAGATCGTGGATGATCTGCATGGCGCGAATCTTGGGTGCGCCGCTGACGGTGCCCGCCGGAAAGCAGGCCTTGAGCAAATCCCAGGCAGTTTTGCTGGGGCTGAGGCAGCCCACCACATTGCTGACGATGTGCATGACGTGGGAGTAGCGCTCGATCACCATCAGCTCATCCACCTGCACGGTGCCACTGAGGCAGACCCGACCCAGGTCGTTACGGCCCAGATCCACCAGCATGACGTGCTCGGCCCGCTCCTTAGGGTCGGCCAGCAGGTCTTGTGCGTAGGCGTTGTCTTCGGCAGCGGTTTGACCGCGCGGGCGAGTGCCGGCAATGGGGCGCACCGTCGCCACCTGAGGCTGACTGGGGGCGTCGGCCAGGGTGGCTTTAACCATGACCTCAGGGCTAGAGCCAATCAGCTGCCAGTCGTAGAAATTGAAGTAGGCCATGTAGGGAGAGGGGTTGATCTGCCGCAACGAGCGGTACAGGTCAAAGGGGTCACCCTCGTAGGTAGTGTCAAGCCGCTGGGAGATCACCACCTGAAAGATGTCTCCAGCCTGAATGTGCCCCTTAGCCTGCTCGACGCTGGCGCAAAACTCTGCGGGGGTACGGTTGCTGTGGTAGGCGACCGGGGCCGCCTGGCTGCGCGGATGCCAGGGCAGGTTGGCCTGCTCGGCAGTCAGGGGTAAGGTGAGCTTGTGGAGCAGCTGGCGCACGCGATCACACGCCCCCTCGTAGGCGTCCCGCATATCTGTGGCTAGATCGCGTAGGTCAGCGTAGGCGACGGCCCAAATTTTGCGCTGCACCTGGTCAAAAATCAGCAGGCTATCCACCTGCATCCACAGCCCGTCGGGCAGGTCGTCGGGGCTAGGCGGGTAGATCGGCACCGTCGGCTCAATCCAGCGGATCAGCTCGTAGCCCCAAAAGCCAAACAGCCCGCCAATGTCGGGGGGCAAGGCCGGCAGCTTCACCGGGTGGTAGGGAGTCAGGCAGTGGGTCAGGGTATCGAAGGGGTTGCCCTGGTGCTCAATGACTCTGCCGTCGCGGTGGGTCTGAGTAGAGCGATCGCCCCGGTTTTCTAGTACCCACAGCGGGTCGCAGCCCAAAAAACTATAGCGGCCCAGGCTTTCGCCCCCCTCGACCGACTCCAGCAAAAAGCTGTAGGGCTGGCCCGCACACACCTTGTACCAGGCCGATACCGGGGTGTCTACATCGGCCAGCCATTCTTGGTAGACCGGCACAAAGTTGCCCTGGGCGGCGTAGGTCTTAAATTGCTCAAAGTCGGGGAAAATCATGGCCACTATTCTATAACTGGGCCGCAGAAAACGCGATCACCCAAACAATCTTTTCACTCACCGCCCACCTCCTGATCGTACGCAGCAAAAGGGGCATAGCCGAAACTACGCCCCTCACAACACAACAGTCACAGTCAAAACGTGGCAGATTGCCCTAGCCTACACTTCGTAGGTAGCCTTACCGCTAAACTTGATGGTAGCGGGGTCAGGGTTGGCCCCAATGTTGCGGGCTACACTGCCCACAATCCCACGACCTTCGTTCACTTTTTCGGGGAAGACGCCATCGGCCGGGTGCAGATACTGAGTTTCACCGCTGGGGAAAATGCGGTAGATCTTGTAGTCTTCGATCCTGGGCTTAAATTTGTTGCGCAGCTGTCTAGCCAGGGCCAGGCACTGCTCTTTGCGGGCCAAATATAACAGGTTGTCGCCTTCGTTCATAAAGGCAACCCCGCCCGTAGGCATTTCAAAAATCTGCTTCTTAGAGCTAGTCCAGGTGATAGCGTACTTTTCTTCGACCTGAGCTTTGGTGAGGAGGCCGCCGGTGCTGCCTCCAAAAATAGGTGTTTGACCTGTCAGCGTTTCAGTCATGAAGTCCTATCTCTCAACCACTTAATGGGCGTTTGATCGGCATCGTATCATCGCGGGCGTGGGGGTCAATACCGATTGTTGAGGAAGTGTAACAGTTCTTCAGGAATGGGGTATCGGGTATTGGGTCTCGGGTCTCGGGTCTCGGGATTTTCGGTACACGGTGCACGACTTGCCTAACACCTAACACCTAACACCTAACACCTACACCTAACACCTGACACCCGTTTTAGGCTGACCACGGCTCTTGGAAGTCGGCGTAGAGGGTCAGCCCACCGTCAATGTAGAGGGTTTGCCCGGTGATGTAGGTGGCCTCGTCGGAGGCGAGAAAGGCCACGGCAGCGGCCATTTCTTCACTCGTGCCCGCTCGGCCCATAGGAATGTGGCTTTCGACCTCGGCCTGTTTCTCGGGGTCTTCGGTCCATTCCTCGTTGATTGGGGTGACGGTGGCGCCGGGGCCAATGCCGTTGACTCGAATGCCCTGGGCGGCATATTCGAGGGCCAGGGTTTTAGTCATGTTGCCCATGCCGCCCTTGCTGATGGAGTAGCTGAGGTACTGGGGCCGGGGAATAATTTCGTGGACGCTGGAGATGTTGATGATGCTGCCGGGCAGGTTTTGGGCCAGCATGTGT
Organism: Phormidesmidales cyanobacterium; assembly: GCA_038256265.1. Lineage (GTDB taxonomy): Bacteria > Cyanobacteriota > Cyanobacteriia > Phormidesmidales > Phormidesmidaceae > Nodosilinea. Next base: position 20,580 of record JBBSKN010000037.1, on the reverse strand, counting down.
TTGATGGCTTCGCGGGCGCACAGGTAGGCCCCGCGCAGGTTAACCCCCAGCACCCAGTCAAAGCTGTCGATGTCAATGGCCTCGGATGGGCTGTCGGTCTGCACCCCCGCGTTGTTGACCAAAATATCGAGGTGGCCAAAGTGCTCAATGGCCTGCTGCACTAGGGAAACCGCATCGTCCTCTTTCGAGACATCGCCCTGCACCAGCAGCGTCTTGACACCGCAGTTTTCTACATCTTTGCAGGCTTTTTCCATGGCCTGGCGGCGGGTGGTGGCGGCGCCATCGTCGTCACTGCGATAGTTAATCACGATATTGCAGCCCTCTTCAGCGAGGCGAATGGCGATCGATTGACCGATGCCAGAGGAGGCACCGGTAATCAGTGCGGTTTTGCCGGTAAGTCCTTTCATGGGAAATGGGGGATGAGGGGGCAGGTGAGCGGGTAAGAGCCTATGGGTCTCACCCCTGACGTTTAGATGAGCAGATGGAAGCGGCTGACCGCATCTATCCTAAGGATGTCGTGAGCACTTAGTTCGTAATCTAAAAGAGGCTTTAAGCCATGTATGTTTTGATTGGCGGCGCTGGCATGCTGGGTCTAGATCTGGCGAAAACTCTGCTCGATGAGGGGCACACCGTGGCGGTGGTCGACACCGATGCCCTCGCCTGCCAGTTTGCCCGCGAAAAAATTGGGGTGATGGCCTTTGAGGGCAGCGCCGTCAACACCACTACCCTGCTAGAGGCGGGCATTCGCAAGGCCGATGCGGTGATCGCCGCCCTGCGGGAAGATGCGCTCAATCTGGCTCTGGTGACGCTGTCGAAGCACTATGGGGTGCCCCAGACGGTGGTGCGCATGAGCGATCGCGACTTTGCCGAGCCCTACCAACTGGCCGGGGCCACCCACACCATCAGCACCACCGAGCTCACCATCAACCGCATGGTGAACGCCATTGAATACCCTCAAGTAGAGGCGATGATGCACTTCGAGCAGGGCCAGGTGGAGGTGATCAAGCTGCCTATTCCCCAGCAATGCACCATCGTTGGCCGTACCCTGGCCGAGATCGCTCAAGACCCCCGCTTTCCCGCCGGTACGCTGATCATCGGCTACCAGGCCCACCCCCACGAAGATCTGACCATTCCCAACGGCAGCACGGTGCTGGAGAGTGGCTCCACCATTCTGGCGGTGACCAAACCGGGTCTGGTGCGGCAAATGCTCGACTTTATGGGGCTTTGCGACTAGGAGACTGTGTGTGGGGTTCACGGTTTCAGGTTTCAGGTTTCAGGCAAGCCGTGCACCGTATACCTCGAACCGTGAACCATACACCTCGAACCCCGCTCTCGTTCCCGCTCCCGCTCCCATTTCAATCATCCTTCAGCGCCAGCAGTTTCTCATCGAGGGATTTGACGTAGGCCTGACTGACTTCCTCCGACAGCAGCCCTTTGCGAAGGGCGTTGTTGACGGCTCCCTTTTCGGCTAAATAGAGGCGGCGGCGCAAGACATCGAGGCTGTTTTGGTCTTCGAGTCGGGTGTGATCGCTCAGATTGCGGCGGTTATAGAAGTCGCGCAGCTCGCGATCGGCGGTGGCGATCTGCGCCTGGTAGGCGGCAAACAGCTCTTCGTAGAGGGTTTTAGGCAGACTGCCTGACTCTAGCAAGCTGGCTAGCTCCTGCTGAGCAGCCTTGGCCGCAATCACGTTGAGCTGTAGAGATTCTGTACGCTGCTTAGTGGGTGACGTCGCGGTGAGCCGCAGCCGCTTGACCAGCACTGGCAGACTGAGGCCCTGGCCCACGAGAGAAATCAGGACGGTGCTAAACACCAGCGCCACCACCTGCTGTCGCCCCGGCAGGGTGAGCGGCAGGCTCAGGGCTAGGGCCATCGACAGCGATCCCTTGACGTTGCCGATGATCAATACATGCTGCCAGCGCAGGGGCAGAGGGCGATCAAAAAAGCGCAGCAGGTACAGCAGTGGGTAAATCGCAAAGACGCGGCCAATCTGGTAGGCCACCACCGCAAACGCAGCCGCAGGAATGGTCTGCCAAAGCGTCTCTGGATCGACCTCTAGGCCCACCAGCAAAAAAATAAAGGTGTTGACCCCAAACCCGGCGTATTCCCAAAAGTTGAGCAAAGTCACCTTGGCCGAGGCCGAGGTCTGACGAAAGCCCAGGTCGCCAATCACTAGCCCGGCAATGACAACGGCGATCGCACTCGACACCCCCAGCGCCTGGCCAATTTGAAAGGTGCCCAACGACACCGCCACGGTCAGCAAAATATTGCTCAGGGCATCGTCGAGCTGCTGAAACAGGCCCACACACAGGTAGCCCAGCCCCAGCCCCAGCACTCCGCCGCCCACAAAGGCAATCACCACCTGCTGTAGCCCCTCCCAGATCGTAAACGACCCCTGGAGGTGAATGGTGGTGATGATGCCCAGCAGCACCAGGGCAATACCGTCGTTAAACAGGCTCTCGCCCTCCACGATGGTGGCCAGTCGGGGCGGCACCGGCACGCTGCGAAAGGCGGCAATCACCGACACGGTATCGGTAATGGTCAAAATCACCCCGATGGCGGCGGCGGTAATGGTGGCCATACCCAGGCCCAGATGCAGTAGCGTGGCGGTGATTACCGCCGCCAGCACCACCCCTGGCCCGGCCAGCAGGGTAATGGGTTTAATGGTGCTGCGCAGGCGGCTGATGTCGGTATTGATCGCCGCCTCAAAAATCAAAATTGGCAAAAACAGGTTGAGAATCACCTCGGGGTTGAGGCCCACCGCCTGGGGCAGCAGCGATTTAGTAATGCTCAACCCCGCCAGCACCAGCCCCACCACGTAGGGTATGCGCAGCCGCCGAGTGACTAGGGCCACCCCCGTGGCCACCAGCAGCAACACAATTAATGTGTTGACCAGGCCCGTGACGTTGTTGTCAGGATTTGCTAGAGCGGCAGCGGGGTCTACCCCCGCAGGCAGCTGTGTCAGCCACCACACCAGCGTCGGAGTTATACCCATGGGGCCAGTCACCTGCCAAAACTAATCCCCATCCTAGGGGGTGAACTCAACCCCGGACGACGCAAACAAAAATTGCGCTGGGTTTCGGCGGTTCTGTCTAGGCCGTTAAGATGGGTGTTCCCTATTTGCGGGGTGGCTGGTTACACTGGGTTTAGGCCATAGCCATCTGGTATAAAGAGCATCTGACATAAGGTGCGTCTGGCCGGGGGGCATCTGGCCCAGGGTAATGATTGATTTAGGCTGGCTGCTATTGTCAAGTCGTCTGGGGGCTGGAGAGTTTTGCAGATGAGCAACCAAAACATGTACGAACTACTGGGATTAACTGAAGCCTCCACCTTTGAAGAGATTCAGGAGGCCCGCGATCGCATGGTCGATCAGTATGCCGAAGAACCCAAGCAGCAAGCCGCCGTCGAAGCCGCCTACGACGCCATTTTGATGGAGCGGCTGCGGCTGCGCCAGGAAGGCAAGATCAAAGTGCCCGATCGCATCCGCTTTGCCGAAAACATGCCCGAGTCTTCAGCGCCAACTAAGTCGGCCCCTTCTCTGCCGCGCCCCGACTGGCTCAGCGGCCTGGTCGATACCCCCAGCCGCGACGACATTGTCTGGCCCGCCGTCACCTATGCGGGGCTGGGCCTGCTGGGGTTTGCGGCCCCTTCCCTGGCGCTGGCGGTGGCGATCGCGGCGGCCATTTACTTCCTCAACCGCAAAGAAAATAAGTTTTGGCGCTCGGTGCTGCTCACCATCGGTGGGCTGGCTGCGGGCCTGGCTCTGGGCCTGACCGTGGGTCAGCTGCTGATTCCCCAGGGGGCGCAATTTGCCTGGGCCAGCCCCGATGCGATCGCCTCGGCGGTCACCTGCCTAGCGCTGTGGACCGTGAGCAGCTTTCTCCGCTAGCACCTGGCTACTGGACATTCCCGCCTAAGGCCAAGCCCCCTCGCTTGATTTGCTCGCGCTCAATGGCCTCAAACAGGGCCTGAAAGTTTCGCTCTCCAAACCCCTGGGCCTGAACCAGGGTGCCCTGGGCTGGCACCACCTGCCGCTGAATGATTTCAAAAAAGACGGTGGGAATGCTCAGAAACGGCTGGGTGAAGGTTTGCAGCAGCCTGGCCTGGGGCAGGTGCAGCTCCCAATCGACCAAAATTTGCAGTTGGGCAATGGCCCGGTCGTAATCATCAGGCCGGTAGCCAGGGCGCTGCCGCAGCGCTTCGTAGTAGCTGGGGGGCACCGGCAAAAAAGTGACCCCTCCCTGGCGTAGCCCCGCCACCGTGCTGACAATATCCTGGGTGTGCAGGGCCACATGCTGAATGCCGCTACCCCGGTTGTAGTGGAGAAATTCTTGCACCTGGGAGTTGGGGGTGGCCGATTCATTGATGGGGAGCTTGGCGCTGCCCTGGGGGTGGGCCATCACCTGGCTGCGCAGCCCCGAGCGGGGCGTATCGATGGTGAACTGCTGCTGGGGCTGAAATCCGAGCTGACGCTGGTACCAGGCCACGGCCTGGGGCAGTTCTCCCGTCGGCACATTCATTACGGCGTGGTCAATGGCATTAATGGGTGGGGTGGCAGCGGATGGCTGAGAGGAGCCAGGGGCGATCGCCGGCACCCAGACCAACCGTTGCCACGACTCCACCAGGGTGTGGCGCAGCGACCCCCAGCCCTGAATTTGCGCCCATCGCCCCCGACTCCAGAGGTCAGTCTGGGGGGGCTGCACCACCGTGCCCCCGGCGGCAGTGACCTGATCTAGGGTGCAGTCGAGATCGCTCACCCGCAGCGCCACATCGCCAATGCCCGATGGATGCTGTTGTAGATAGGGCCTGACTACCTGGGGGGTAGATACAATTAGCAGCGGCACCTGCCCCACATACACCAGTGCCTGATCGCCAGTCTGAGCGTCAGTCTGGCCATCGGCAGACCCTAGACCATCCCAAACACCCCCCCAGGCATTGACAAACCAGTCACGCCAGGGGGCCACCGCATCCACGTAAAAACTTAGATGGTTGAACTCCATAGGGCAACGTCGCTGTGATGGTGGACTCGCTGTTATTGGAGCACAAACCCACCCCCCAACGCCCTATCTGGCAGAAGATTTTCGTTTAGCGCGCCCCTCACCCACTCACCCACCCCCACTTCCACTCCCGGCAACCGCCACCACCTGGTCTTGATTATTGGCGGTGTAGCTGTTGGGCGGGTAGCGATCAAGGTGGCGAAATAGGGCAATGGGCTTTTGCACCCGGCAGGAGTAAAACTCTACAATCACCTCGGCATCTTGGCGCAGCACCACCTTGGGCGAAAAATCTTCGGGCATTTTGGTGCGCCACTGCCAAGAAATTTTCTGGGGCGGAGCGTTGACAAAGCGGTGGTGGGTCCAGCGGGCGTAGCGGCCAAAGCGGCCAAACTCGCGCACCTCGCGGGTAAAGATCGAGGCGGCAAGAAACGAGGCGAGGGAGCCATCCCCCTCGATGCTGCCCATCAGGTTAGCCAGGGCGCCCATGGGGGTGGGGGGCTGGTCGGGGGCAGCAACTTTGCTGATGGCTTCGTCCAGATATTCTGTAGTGCTCAGCAGCCCCGGCAGCGCCACCGTAGACCCCATGCCGCCGTTGGTATCTTGGCGCAGATAGGTGACAAGGCGAATGCCGGGGCGCATCCACAGGCCGGGCAGTTTGGCCAGACCCTCGGCGGGGTCGATGGTGCTGACAAACCAGCGCCCCTCGGCGTTGGGGGCCGGAATGTTGTCTTCGGGCAGATCGCCCACCCGAAACAGGTCACCTAGGGCATTGAGGGAATCGGGTATGGCGTCTTCGTCGTCTTCCCCCATGCCGCTGCTGCCCGACGGCTGTTCGTGGGAGGGCAGCACCAGAGTTTCGCGAATAAACTGGCTAACTTTTTGAACTGTAGGTAGCGGATATCTTTGAAACGACATGAATTACCGGGCGGCGGTTAGCTAGAGAATAGGCGATGGATGGGATGTAGAAACGAAACTACAGGAATTTTCACGGGATATGGCCTCGGCTTTACCCCACTTTAAGAGTGCCCCTGGGGACAGTCTGAGCTTCACTCTGAGAAATTCCCAGCGTCTAAAGGGGAATATTTTTATCCTTCAAACAGAATCTTGGGCACCGCTACCCAGGCATTTTGCCGGTGTGACTGGTGGGCTAGATCCATCAGGTGCTGCGATCGCACTCCCTCCCAAATTGACGGTACCGTAGCCGTTCCCCGATCAATGTCGCTGACCCAGTGGTTGATTACCCGCACAAAGGGGGCAATGCGCCCGTCGCCGTAGGTGGTGGGAAACTGGAGGCGATCGGGAATCGCCAGTTCTTCGAGGGCTGCGCCCCCCTGGCTGCCCCGGAGCCTAAATCCGTGGACGTAGTCGGTGAGGTTGTCGCTGCCCAGCACCAGGGTGCCAGCGTCGCCGTAGACCTCCACCCAGTGCCCCCGCCCGGCGTAGGTGACGGAGGTGATTGCCACCTGGCAGGGGGCACCGTTGGCCAGATCGAGTATGAGGCTACAGGTGTCGTCGGCATCCACGGGCTGAAGCACACCTGCGGCGTCGGGGCGATGGGGAATAGCGGTGCTGAGCCGGGCGCTGAGGCCCATGATCGGGCCAAACAGCCAGGCAATGTAGTCAAAGCTGTGGGAGGCAAAGGCCCCCAGGGCACCGCCCCCCTGGTCACGGCGCGAGTACCAGTTCCAGGCGCGGCTGGGGTCGGCGCGGCCCGGCACCGTCCAGGTGATGTTGACGAAGCGGAGGTTGCCCAGGTAGCCCTCGGCCAGCAGCTCGGCCAGGCGCTGCCAGGCGGGTACAAAGCGAAATTCAAAGTCCATGGTGGCAACGAGGCCGTTGTGTTGCGCCAGCTTGGCGATTTCCTCGGCTTCGGCCCCCGACAGTGCCGTGGGTTTCTCTAGCAGCAGGTGCTTGCCTGCCGCCAGCACCTGCTTGGCCTGGGCGTGGTGCAAAAAGGGCGGTGTGGCCACGGTGACGGCCTGCACCTCTGGTAGCGCTACCAGGGCCTCGACGCTGTCGCAGGCTTGGGGGATGCCGTGGGCGGCGGCGATCGCCTGCGCCTTAGCCAAATCGCGGTGGTACACCGCCACCACCTCGGTGCGATGGTGGGCCTGCAACCCAGGGATATGAACCTTTTGCCCAAAGCCGGTGCCGACTACTGCCACTTGGATGGGAGTTTCTGCCATGGCGTTTCCTCACTGCCGTTCTTACTGCTAGGAGCAACAGCATTAGCCAATGCCCTATCTCAGGGTAAGGGGCGAGCTGCGATCGCTACAATTAAACTAAGCGGTTTAGTTCTAGTCAAAAACTAAGATTCAAAATTTCTATGCAGGTTCCTCTGATTGGTAAGGTGCGTCGCCCTTGGGTGTGGCTACTGGCGAGTCTAGCTGCCGCTGCCGTTATCGCTGGCACTGTGGGGTGGGGTCTCTGGCGCAGCCGCCAGGGAGCCTACGATGTGGAAGCGTTTACTACCCCGGCGGCGGTGGAGCCGCTGACGGTGCGGGTGTCGGCCAGCGGGACCGTACGGCCTGTGCAAACGGTCAACCTCAGCCCCGAGAATGCTGGAATTTTAGAAGAGGTGTTTGTGGAGCAGGGCGATCGCGTTGAAGCCGGCCAGCTAATTGCCCGCATGAACAGCCGCGACACCGCCGCCCAGGTGCAGCAAAACCAGGCCGCCGTGGCCGAAGCCGAAGCCGCCCTGGCCGACCTGCGCCAGGGCAGCCGCCCTGACGAAATCGCCCAGGCCGAAGCCGCCACAGAGGCCAACCGCGCCCAGGTGCGCGACGCCCAGGCCCGCCTAGAGCTGGCCACCAGTGACCTGGCCCGCCGCCAGCAGCTGTTTGACCGAGGGGCCGTGGCAGCCACCGATCTCGACACCGCCGCCCGTGAGCAGCGCAGCGCCCAGGCCGCCCTAGAGCAGGCCCAGGCCCGCGTCACCGAGTCACTGCGGCGGGTAGACGACCTGCGCAGCGGGCCAAGGCAGGAGGCGATCGCCCAATCTGAAGCCCGTCTGGCCCAGGCCCAGGCACAGCTAGCAGGGGCCCAGATTCGCCAAGATGAAAGCCTGATTCGCGCTCCCTTTGGCGGTATTGTCACCCAAAAATTTGCCACCGAGGGAGCCTTTGTCACCCCCACCACCTCCGCCTCGGAGTTGTCTTCGGCCACCTCCACCGCCATTGTGGCCCTGGCCGAAGATCTAGAAATACTGGCCGAAGTGCCCGAGGCCGATATCGCCTTGCTGGCGACAGGTCAGACCGTGGAAGTGGTGGCCGACGCCTTCCCGGAGCAGACCTTTATGGGGCGGGTCAAGCTGGTGGCCCCCGAGGCGATTGATCGCCAAAATGTCACCCTGTTTCAGGTGCGCATTGAGCTGCTCGATGGCAAAGACCAGCTGCGCTCCAACATGAATGTCAATGTGGCCTTCATTGGCGATCAGCTGGCCGATGCCCTGGTGGTACCCAGCGTGGCGGTGGTCACCCAGGCGGGGGAAAGCGGCGTGCTGATCCCCGGCGATAACCGCGATATTGTGTTTCAGCCCGTCACCCTAGGGCCGCAGGTGGGCAACCAAATTCAGATTGTGAACGGGTTGGAAGTGGGCGATCGCGTCTTCATTGACCTGCCCCCAGGCAAATCCCTGGAAACCATCACCCTTCGCCAGGATCGCTGAAGTAAACCAGTTTCTCGCAGCCCTGTCCCCAGTACCTCGCCCAAGCCCTAATGGAACCTGTGTCTATGAACCTGCAAGAAAGCCTGTCGATGGCGACGAAAACCCTGGCGGCTAACCGTCTGCGCAGTGCTCTGACTATGCTCGGCATCATCATCGGCAATGCCTCGGTGATTACCATGGTGGGGCTGGGCGAGGGGGCGCAGCGGTTTGTCAACGCCCAGCTCGAAACCCTAGGGCCAAATGTGTTGTTTATTGTGCCGGGCAGCCGCGAAACCCGGCAACTGGGGTCGCTAGAAGTGCCCCGCACCCTAGTGCTGGCCGATGCAGAGGCGATCGCCACTCAAGTCCCCTCGGTCAGCGCCGTAGCCGCCGAGTCGAGCGGGCGACAGCTGGTCACCTTTCGCAACCGCAACGCCAACGTCAACGTGGTGGGCATCACTCCGGCTTTTCTGACGGTGCGCAGCTTTGAGGTGGCCAACGGGCGCTTCGTCAGCGATTTAGATCTGTCTCGCAGCGCCCAGGTGGCGGTGATCGGCGGCACCCTGCAAGCGCGGCTGTTTGACAATGAGTCAGCCCTGGGGCAGCAGATTCGCGTCGGCGGCGTCACCTTTGACGTGGTGGGGGTGCTAGAGCAAAAGGGCTCTAACTTGGGCCTCGACTACGACGATGCGGTGATGGTGCCCTTGACCACCAAAGACAGCCGCCTGGCCGGGGCCGAGCGATCGCCCTACGGTGTCGAGGTGTCGTTTATTACGGTGTCGGCCCGAGATCGCGACAGCATGTCCACGGCTGAGTTTCAGATCACCAACCTGCTGCGCCTGCGCCACAACATTCGCGACGAAGACGACTTCTACATCAGCAGCCAAGATTCGCTGCTCACCATCGCCAACACCATCACCGGAGCGCTGACCCTAATGCTGGCGGCGATCGCCGGGATTTCCCTCTTTGTCGGCGGCATTGGCATTATGAATATCATGCTGGTGTCGGTGCGGGAGCGCACTCAAGAAATTGGGCTAAGAAAGGCGATCGGTGCCTCCCAGGGCGATATTTTGGGCCAGTTTTTGATTGAGGCGATCATTCTCTCCATTGCAGGCGGCGTAATTGGCACCGCTGTGGGGGTGAGCGGCATTCTGCTGATTGGGGTACTGACCCCCTTTGAGGCGGGCCTCTCGGTGGGGGCGATCATAGTTACTGTGTCCATCTCTGGAGCCATTGGTCTATTCTTTGGCGTGTTTCCCGCCCGCCAGGCCGCTAAGCTCGACCCCATTGTGGCGTTGAGAACCGCTTAGGCATGAACATTCGGACAGCTACAGAAATGGATGTGTCAGCCCTAGCGGCCTTGTTTCGAGAGACGGTGCTGATCCATGGCCCTCAGTACTACACCCCAGCCCAAACTGAAGCCTGGGCCGCTATTGATGCCAGTAGCCCCCGCTTTCACCAGTTCATTTTGGGCGTGACCACCTACGTGGCTGAGCATGACACCGGCATACTCGGCTTTGCGGGCATTGGCGACGACGGCCATGTGGCCTCCACCTACGTGCGCCACGACCGCTTACATCAAGGCATTGGGTCGCTGCTCATGCAGGTGGTGCTCACCCACGCCCAAGAAAAGCAAATCCCCCGCCTCTACGCCGAGGCCAGCGAATTTAGCCTGGGGCTGTTTAAAAAATTTTGCTTCAGCCAGTACGACACCGAAGTAGTTGACCGCAACGGCGTGCAGTTCACCCGCTATTTGGTAGAGCGGATTTTGGTTTAGACGGGAAGAGGGGGCAGGTGTTAGGTGTACGGTGCAAGGCTTAAGACAAACCGTACACCGCAAACCGCAAACCGTGAACCGTTTACCCAACACCCAATATCTCCCCTACTTCCTAGCCACCCCATCGACGCGGGCGGCATGCTTGACCGCCGAGGCCACGGCGGCAGACACCCGCTCATCAAACACTGAGGGAATGATGTGCTCAGGGCTGAGTTCGTGGGGGTTGACCAGGGCGGCGATCGCATAGGCCGCCTCCAGATACATCGACGGCGTAATCTCCTGGGCGCGGCAGTCGAGGGCACCGCGCAGCATGCCAGGGAAGGCCAGCACGTTGTTGATTTGGTTGGGGTAGTCGCTGCGGCCCGTGGCCATCACCGCCACCTTGCCCGTCACCAGCTCGGGCTGAATCTCGGGGATCGGGTTGGCCATGGCAAACACAATCGGGTCGGCGGCCATCGACGCCACCATCTCGACGCTGACTACCCCCGGCGCGCTGACCCCGAGGAAAATATCGGCCCCCACCATGGCATCGGCCAGGGTGCCCGATTCAGCCACAGCGAACGCTTGCTTTTGAGGGTTTAGATCACTCCGGCTGAGGGAGAGAATGCCCTTGGAGTCGCACAGCACAATGGTGCTGGCCCCGGCCTTTTGCAGCAGCTTGGCGATCGCCACCCCCGCTGCCCCGGCCCCGTTGATCACTACCTTCACCTGGGTAAGCGATTTATTCACCACCTTGAGGGCGTTGATCAGCGCCGCTAGGGTGACAATGGCGGTGCCGTGCTGGTCATCGTGGAATACGGGAATATCTAGCTCCTGGCGCAGGCGAGACTCGATCTCAAAACAGCGGGGGGCGCTGATGTCTTCTAAGTTGACGCCGCCAAAGACAGGTGCGAGCTGCTTCACCGCTGTGACAATCTCGTCGGTATCCTGGGTGTCGAGGCAGATAGGGAAGGCGTCGAGTCCGGCGAATTTCTTAAACAGCAGCGCTTTGCCCTCCATCACCGGCAGCGCGGCGGCGGGGCCGAGATTGCCTAGCCCCAGCACAGCACTGCCGTCGGTGACGATCGCCACGGTGTTGCCCTTAATGGTGAGGTCATACACGCGATCGGGGTGCTCGGCAATCTCGACACAGACCCGCCCCACGCCAGGGGTGTAGGCCATGGCCAGGTCATCCTGGTTGTGCAGCTCTAACTTGCTCTCAACGCTGATCTTGCCGCCCTCGTGGACCTGAAAGGTGCGATCGCAGATTTCCAGAATTTCAATTTCTTCGACGGTTTTGACCGCCGCAATGATGTCTTCTACGTGGGCCTCGCTGGAGGCATCCACATGGAGCACTCGCACCATGTCATAACGGGTGCGGCTGACTAGTGAAAAGTCACCCAGATTGCCCCCGGCCTCGGCAATGGCCTGGGTGACCCGCGCCAACATGCCGGTTTTATTGGGAATTCTAAGCCGCAGACTGAGACTGTAACTGGGATTGGGGGTCAGAGTTGCCATGGAAAACCTTTGGGCGATCGCGCCAGCGAAACAAAAATGCCGTCCTGAGGGAATATTAAAACTAAACCCCCTCCTTTAGGCGGCTCAGTCTCCCCGATTGAGCCTCCCCAGTGTGTGTGAAGATAGCAGTAGCGTCTGTTACCTATGCACGGTTCTGGTACCCCCTTCTCGGCTACCCCATCACCGCCATGCCCAGTTTTTACAGCGAAGTCACCATCAACGCCCCCCGCTTTGCCGTGTGGGATGCCCTGGTGCGCAAAGAAGAATGGCACCGCTGGAATACCTTTCTCTACGACTGTGACCCCAACCTGCTGATTAAACCGGGGGGCGAAATCTTCCTTGCCCTGCGCCGCCTTGAAGGCGAAGACGAAACCGAGTTTCAGCCCCGCATTGTGCTGGTGCAGCCCAACCACTGCCTGCGGTGGATTTCCAAAGGCCCTGGCTTCAGAAGCGAACATGTGTTTGAGCTAGAAGACGTTGGCCCCAACCGCACCAAATATATCCACCAGGAACGCATCTCCGGCCTGCTTTCCCAGGTGTTTCTCCCCTTCATTCGCCGCGACGAAAAAGAAGGCATTCGCCGCATGGCCCGTCAGATCAAGCGCTACGTCGAGCACCACTACCGCAGGCAGTGGTGATAGCTCAGTGATTGGTGAACGAACAGATCAGTGGGCGAGCAAGTGCTTATCCAATAGCTCCCCGCAAACCCTCGGTTACAGCTCGTCTGCTGGTTCGAACCCAAACTTCTCTGGTTTATCTGCTAGGATGTAGCTTCGTCAGCCATCCGGTCTGTGCTGACCAACAGAATTTGCTTACCAGCCGTTCTTTTGACTAAATTCACTGCTCTTAGACTGGGCCCAGGTACTTGATTTGGGGTAGGGGCACCAATCGGAGCTACAACTTCATGACATTTGAACAACTCGGTCTTGAGGCCGGTCTACTTCGCGCTGTTTCTGACCAAGGCTACACTGAGCCAACGCCCATTCAGGAGAAAGCGATCCCCGCGATTTTACAGGGCCAAGACATTTTGGCCAGCGCCCAGACGGGCACTGGCAAAACCGCAGGCTTTACTTTGCCACTCTTGCAGCGACTAGCTGAGAAAAAAACCTCGGGCAAGCGCATTCCTCGTGCCCTGGTGCTCACCCCCACCCGCGAGCTAGCGGCCCAGGTGGGCGAGAGCGTGATCACCTACGGCAAGCACATGCCCTTTAAGGCCGCCATGGTCTACGGCGGCGTTAGCTTTGGTGGTCAGGCCCGCCAGCTGCGCCAGGGCATCGATATTCTGATCGCCACGCCCGGTCGCCTACTCGATCACGTTAGCCAGGGCACCATCGATCTCAGCGCCGTCGAGATTTTGGTGCTGGATGAGTGCGATCGCATGCTCGACATGGGCTTCATCCACGACATTCGCAAAATCATGGGTCGTCTGCCTGACGAGCGCCAGACCCTGATGTTTTCGGCCACCTTCTCCAAGCCCATTCAGCAGCTGGCCCACACCCTGCTGAAGTCGCCCGTGCAGATCGACGTTGCCCCTCGCAACACCGCTGCCGAGCGGGTAGAGCAGGTGGTGCACCCCGTAGATCGCCACCGCAAGCGGGAGCTACTTTCCCACATCATTGGCTTCCACAACTGGCAGCAGGTGCTGGTATTTACCCGCACTAAGCACGGCGCTAACCGCCTGGCTGAGCAGCTGGCCAAAGACGGCCTCAAAACCGCCGCCATCCACGGCAACAAAACCCAGGCGGCCCGTGCCCGCGCCCTCAAAGACTTTAAACAGGGCCGAGTGCGCGTGCTCGTGGCCACTGACGTCGCCTCTCGCGGCATTGACATCGATCAGCTGCCCTATGTGGTCAACTTTGAGCTCCCCAATGTGCCCGAAGACTACGTGCACCGCATTGGCCGCACCGGCCGCGCCGGCAACGAGGGCCGCGCCATCTCGCTGATCAGCGATGACGAGATGCCTCTACTGGTGAGTATTGAGCGCATGCTCAAGCAGCCCCTCACTCAAGATGTGGTGGCTGGCTACGAGCCGTCATTTTCGTCCGACACCTCTACGGCTAGGTCGGCAGGTGCCCCTGGCAAGCCCCGTCGCCAGCGCCCTCGCCGTCGCAGCGGTGGCGGCAGCGTTAGCGCTCCCCGCCGCTCTGGTGCCAGCGCCAGAGGCTAGGGTTCGCCTCTGGGCCTAAGAGACTAAGCCTATTCCCGGAGCGGCTCTAAATCGACTACCAAACATCCCTGCTTTGCTCAACAAGGCGGGGATGCTTTTAGCTAATCGGCGGGAAGCCCCGCGCGCTCCCGGAGGGGAGCGTCGGGATGAGAGCCAGGGGCACTGAGGGGGTTCGATGCCCCCTCAGTGCCCAGCCCTCTAATGCACTGTCTCAGTACATCGTTTTGGGTTCTCTCCGTTGACGCGCAGAACGCCACCAACTGCTCATGCTCTGTGTCCGAGACTCTTATCGTTATCTTTTTCATGCCGTCATATTACCGTCGCCATGGTACAGTTTTACCATGCGAACCGCTTACCAGTACCGACTACAGCCAACCTACGAACAGCGATGCCAAATGAGTCGCTGGCTCGATATGTTACGCCATCGGTACAACTGGCTGTTGGCAGATCGCTTTGACTGGTGGGAAATGAACCGTTGCCCCGTCAATGCTTGTCCGCTGGTGGCAAGTATTGCTGAGCCGAGGGAGCAACCCAATTACTACGACCAGAAGCGGGCATTGGTGCCGCTGAAAATTGAGCGGCCCTGGTACAAAGAGGTTCACTCCCAAGTTCTTCAGAACATGGTGGAACGGGTTCACCTTGCTTTTGAGCGATTCACTAAGGGTGACACCTCTGGCAAGCGTAGCGGCAAGCCCCGGTTCAAGGGGCAGCATCGCTATCGGACGTTCACCTACCCCCAGGCCAAGCACAAATGGATTGAGGGGAATCGGGTCAAGCTGCCCAAGATCGGCCCGGTCAAGTTCATCTGTCATAGGCCATTACCCGAGGGGTTCCTACTCAAGACGGTTGCTATTTCCCTCAAAGCAGATGGGTGGTACATCACCTTCTCGCTGGAAGACAAATCAGTACCAGAGACCCTGTTGCCCGAGGTCATCCCATCTGAGGCGAATAGCCTGGGGGTGGATGCAGGCCTGGAATACTTCATTGCCTGCTCAGACGGGACGACAAAGCAGCCGCCCAAGTTTTACCGACAGGCTGGAGAGAAGCTGGCTAGGATTCAGGCAAAGCGTGAGCTGAGGCCCAAGGGGTCTAAGGCGCGGCGCAAGCTCAATGTCAAGATTGCCAAGCTGCACCAGCATATTGCTCGGCAGCGGCGGCAGTGGCATTTTGAAACGGCGGGTGAATTGCTCGACAAGGCCGATGTGATCTTTGTCGAGGATCTGCAAGTCGCCAATATGACTCGCCGTTGTAAACCCAAGCAAGGCGAGAGTGGCGAGTTCCTGCCAAACGGGCAGGCGGCCAAGGCTGGGCTAAACAAAAGTTTTGCTGATGCTGGGATAGGGGATTCCTGAACAATATACTTCCTTTCAAAGCTGCAAAAGCTGGTAAGCAAGTTGTGACGGTTAACCCAGCTGGTACATCCCAGCATTGTGCAATTTGCCTGAACCGAGTGCCGAAGGAGTTATCTGACCGCTGGCATAACTGCCCCCACTGTGGGACGTCCATGCCGCGAGATGTGAACTCTGGGGTACTCATCAAAAAAGTGGGCCTGGGACATCGGCTCACTATAAAACGCGAAGGTCGAAAGACTGGAGAAGCCCGCCCTCTACGCGAAGCGTGAGGGTCGGGAGTATGTCACGTTTCTCCAGAGTTCTGCAACACACTTAGTGCCTTGGGACATAAGTCGGCTAACTGTATCCTGACCCCTGAAACCTAACCCCTGAAACCCCAGCAAGGGCTGCCCTATTTCTGCCAACCACTACCAGTCCTACAGCATGCTGTCGCGTTTTAGGGTGTGGGTTTTCAATACCTGGTGGGTGCCCTGGGCGTCGCCGTCTGCCAGCGGACGACGCTGGGTAAAGGTGCCGTCAGAGTCCATTTCCCACGCCTGACGGTTGTCGGCCAGCATGATGTCGAGAATGGTTTGCAACTCTTTAACCAGGCTGGGGTCTTCAATAGGCACCACCGCCTCCACCCGTCGGTCTAGGTTGCGGGTCATCCAGTCGGCGCTGCCGATGTAGTACTCGGGCTGGCCACTGTTGTGGAAGCAGAAAATGCGGGAGTGCTCTAAAAACTTGCCGATGACGCTAATCACGCGAATATTGTCGCTGACCCCGGAGATGCCAGGGCGCAGGCAGCAAATACCACGCACAATTAGGTCAATTTCGACACCAGACTGGGAAGCCTCGTAAAGCAGCCGGATCATAGGGGCATCGACTAAGGAGTTCATTTTGGCGACGATTTTGCCCCGTCCACCGCTCTGTCCACTGTTTTGGGCGTGGTCAATCTCGCGGCGAATCAGGGCTACCATGCGATCACGCAGGGTAAACGGTGCCACCAACAGCTTGCGATAGGCTTTTTGGCGTGAGTAGCCGGTGAGAAAATTAAATAAATCGGTCAGGTCAGCTCCCAGATCATCGCGGCCGCTAAAGAGGCTCAGGTCGGTATAGAGCTTCGAGGTTTTAGGGTTGTAGTTGCCGGTGCCAATGTGCACATAGCGGCGAATTTCGTCGCCCTCTTCCCGTACTATCAGGGTGGTTTTGGTGTGGGTTTTTAGTCCCGCAATGCCGTAGACCACGTGCACTCCGGCATCCTCTAATTTTTTGGCCCATTCGATGTTGTTGGCCTCGTCAAAGCGGGCCTTGAGTTCGACCAGGGCCACCACTTGCTTGCGGTTGGCTGCCGCCGCAATCAACGCCTTTACAATGGGTGAGTCACCAGAGGTGCGATAGAGAGTGATCTTAATAGCCAGCACCTTGGGGTCATTGGCGGCCTGGGTGATAAACTCCTGCACCGATGCCTTAAATGATTCGTAGGGGTGGTGCACCAATATGTCCCCGTCCCGCAGGGTGGTAAATATATTGGGGGCGTGCTCAGAGTAGCTGCTGCTGCCGTCGTCCTCCAGTTCAAGCACCGGCTTGAGTCGGGGGGGCACCAGCGCCGTCCAGGGTTTATCTTTTAGCTCGGGCAGTGGTATCGAGAGAAAGAAGAACAAATCGGCCAGGTTCAGCAGTCCGGTGATTTCATACACTCGGTCGGAGCTTACTTTTAGCTCTCGCATCAGCCCCTCTTTGAGGTCATCGGGTAGGGTGCTCTCAATTTCTAGGCGACACACAAAGCCCTCTAGTCGCCGCTTGCTGATTTCTTTTTCGATCGCAATTAGCAGGTCGTCAGCTTCATCTTCTAATACCGGAAAGTCGGCATCGCGGGTGATTCTAAACAGATTGTGCCCAGCGATGGTCATGCCGGGAAACAGATAGCTCAAGTTCTCGGCAATCACCTGCTCTAGGGGCACCCCAATCCATACGCAGGGTTTGCCCTGATGGGTGCGCAGCTGTTCCGGCATGCCCACAAAGCGGGGTAGGCTGCTAGGCACCTTGACCCGGGCAAAGCGCTCAACTCCAGTTTCGGGGTCCACGACCCGCACTGCTAGGTTCAGGCTCAGGTTAGACATGCGCGGAAACGGGTGCGACGGGTCTACGCTTAGGGGCGTCAGCACCGGAAAAATGCGCTTCTCAAAGTAGTCTTTGAGGTAAAACTTCTGCTCTTTGGTTAGATCTCGGTAGTTTTGCAGGTAAACTCCATGCTCCACCAGCGCCGGGCGTAGCTCCTGTTCAAAGGTTTGGTGCTGAAGCCGCACCTTCTCGACTAGATGCGATCGCATAATCTCCAGCTGCCTAACGGGCGTCAGCTGGTCGGGGGTTTCAGGGTGCACTCCAGCTTCGGCCTGCTCCATGACCCCAGAGATGCGCACCATAAAAAACTCATCGAGATTAGAGCTGTAGATAGCCAGAAATTTGAGCCGTTCAAGCAGGGGCGTGCGCGGGTCAAGCGCTTCGTGAAGCACGCGCTCATTAAACCCCAACCAGCTCACCTCACGATTGATGTAGTACTGGGGGTCGTTCAAATTAACGCTCTGCTCAGCCAGGTCAGCTCTAGTCATAGTGTTCTCTAGCTCTCAGCTCAATGGTGTCAACGCAGCTATTGTTGGCGCATTCTAGCGGTGCAACTTAATCCTTTGGTTAATAAGGCCTTTGGTTAGGCCTACGATTAAGGCTTTACCCAGAGGGAGCACTGGTTTGCTTTGCACGGTAGCTCCTTAAGCTTCCTCTACAGGCCCTAGGCGAGCGGCCTAGATAAAGTCAGCGCGATCATCGTAGGCGGTAACGCTCTAGTGATACTCTGAATGATGGCGCTTTAAACTGTGAAAGTAAATTAAAAGCGACCTAGATAGCTGATCATACGAGATAGGCGCAAGGCATGGTCACCACAGCAGAACAAACAAACGTTGGCTACATTACTCAAATTATTGGCCCAGTTGTAGATATCAAATTTACCGCTGGCTCACTGCCCAAAATCTACAATGCTCTCAAAGTTGAGGGCACCAACCCCGCAGGTAACCAAGTTGCCGTCACCTGCGAAGTGCAGCAGCTTCTGGGCGATTCCCAAGTGCGGGCTGTCTCCATGAGCACCACCGATGGTCTGGTGCGGGGCATGAAAGTTGTTGACACTGGCTCTCCCATCAGCGTGCCCGTGGGTGCGGCTACCCTGGGTCGAATTTTCAACGTGCTGGGTGAACCTGTAGACGAAAAAGGGCCTGTCAACGCTGACAGAACCTCTCCTATCCACCGTTCAGCTCCCAAATTCACCGAGCTAGAGACCCAGCCCACGGTGTTTGAAACCGGTATTAAAGTAATCGACCTGCTGGCTCCCTACCGTCGCGGCGGCAAAGTCGGCCTGTTTGGCGGTGCAGGCGTAGGCAAAACCGTACTGATTCAAGAACTGATCAACAACATCGCCAAAGAGCACGGCGGTGTTTCGGTGTTTGGCGGCGTCGGCGAGCGCACCCGCGAAGGCAACGACCTCTACAACGAATTTATCGAGTCGGGCGTGATCAACGCCGACGACTTAGGCCAGTCAAAGGTCGCTCTGGTCTACGGCCAGATGAACGAACCCCCCGGGGCGCGCATGCGGGTGGCCCTGTCGGCGCTGACCATGGCCGAGTACTTCCGCGACGTCACCAAGCAAGACGTGCTGCTGTTCATCGACAACATCTTCCGCTTCGTGCAGGCGGGTTCTGAGGTGTCGGCACTTCTAGGCCGCATGCCCTCTGCTGTGGGCTACCAGCCCACTCTGGGCACCGATATGGGTGACCTGCAAGAGCGCATTACCTCTACCCTGGAGGGGTCTATTACCTCGATTCAGGCGGTATATGTGCCGGCGGACGACCTTACCGACCCCGCTCCAGCCACCACCTTTGCCCACCTAGACGCCACTACGGTGCTCTCCCGCGCCCTGGCCTCTAAGGCAATCTATCCGGCGGTTGACCCCCTCGACTCTGCGTCTACCATGCTGCAAGCCAGCATTGTGGGCGAAGATCATTACCAGACGGCCCGCGCCGTACAGTCTACCCTCCAGCGCTACAAAGAGCTGCAAGACATCATCGCCATTCTGGGTCTGGACGAGCTGTCTGAAGATGATCGCCTGACGGTGGCCCGCGCCCGCAAGATCGAGCGCTTTCTCTCCCAGCCCTTCTTTGTGGCTGAGATCTTCACCGGCTCCCCCGGTAAGTACGTGTCTTTGGAAGACAACATCAAAGCCTTTAAGCAGATTCTGTCTGGTGAGCTAGATGAGATTCCTGAGCAGTGCTTCTACCTCAAGGGCGGCATTGAAGAAGTGCTAGAAGCGGCTGAAAAGCTCAAGGCTGAGAAGTAGATCCTGCCCGTCGAGGGCGGGGCTAGACCTTGCCCTCGACTTTTTTGATAGTTCCTATTGCACCCTTGCTATGGCATTAACTGTTCGTGTAATTGCCCCAGATAAGACGGTCTGGGATGCTGAGGCCGAGGAAGTGATTCTGCCCAGCACCACCGGTCAGCTCGGTATTTTGGCTGGCCACGCTCCCCTACTTACCGCCCTTGACGTGGGGGTAATGCGGGTCAGGGCCGACAAAGAGTGGGTGCCGATCGCACTCATGGGTGGCTTTGCCGAGATCGACGACAACGAATTGATTATCTTGGTCAACGGTGCCGAGCGTGGTGACACCATTGATGTGGCTAAAGCTCAAGCCGCCTACCAAGAGGCTGAAACCCGCCTAGGTCAGGTCGAAGCTGACGATAAACAGGCCAATATTCAAGCTAAGCAGGCGCTCAAGCGGGCTAGGGCTAAGCTTCAGGCAGCTGGGGGCATCAAATAGCGCCCCTGTACAGCTGAATTTAGATAAACCAATTAAAAAGGCCCGCCAGCTGGCGGGCCTTTTTAATTGTTCTGGCTTTAGTTAAAGCCAGAAGTAAAGCCGGGTTTGGCAATCACGAACTACCGGTAAAGGTAATTTCGGGAAAGCGATCTTGGGCCTCGGTTAGAGGCTTGCCCTTGCCTTCTTCTTGCCAATAGTTGATGATTTCGGTGGCCTGATTGAGAACTTCAACCCGCTCCTCTTCTTCAATCCAAGGCTTGCTTTCAAGCTCGGTTTTCATTTGTTCCCAGGCATCGTTACGGGGC
>JBBSKN010000036.1:0-34889 GCA_038256265.1 Phormidesmidales cyanobacterium | reverse complement strand
CCTGGTGTCTTTGGCGCTGTGGTCCCACTCTGACCCATCCCGAACTCAGTCGTGAAACGCAGCTGCGGCGAAGATAGTGAGGGGGTTGCCCCTTGTCAAAATAGCTCGATGCCAGGTTCTTATTTGAAACCGCGCCACATCATCAGATGTGGCGCGGTTTCGTTTTTGAGGTTGCCTAGATTGTCCTCACAGTGACCCCTCTGTCCGCTCGAAAAGCGGTTTTGTAGGCATTCCCCTGCGGAAGGAGTAACCGGCCCTGCAGGGGAATTGGTGTGAAGTGACGTCATGCTTGACGAATCCAAAATCCCCCTAGCTGCCCAGCTTGAAAGCCTCTACACAAAAGGCATAGATCGCTCCAATTTTTGCGCTGTTGGCACAGTCGATCCACAGGGGTTTGGGCACCTTTCTCAGCCGTTCTGGGTCTCGCCAACGTCGGCTGTATACCAGCGAGCTGGTTAGCTCTGCCGCAACCACCACAAAGGCTGATGCCACTGTATCTTGAACCGCCGACTGGCCTGCAATTGAGGCCAACGACACCGCAAAAAAGTAACCTAGCAGCAGGCTAATCAGCATCAGCGACATCCGTCGCCAGGGGTTAACTAGCCACAGAATTAACTGGTTGCCCAGGTCGTCGATTAGAGTACTTAAACGCGTGCGCTGCATAGGTTAACCCCTCAACTGCTTCGAGATTTTGGGTTTATGGTATACGGATTAATATCAAGTCCGCTTAATTACTCCCGGTTCGCTCGTTTCTAAGGAGGTTCCTCAAATTCTGGCCCCAACAGAGTATAAATACTCGCCGGGAAGTTGAGGGCCTTTAGGATACGCCGTTGTAACGGTGTCAGTTCGGTCAGATGGGCATAGGTCTGCCCTCGGACATTGACCATGACTAGGGGAATATTGCGAAAACTGGCCAATAGTAATTTGGCTGTCGGACGAGCCGTTGCCCGCTTAGGATTACCGGGATACAGCCCAGAGAGGGTCTCTTGGTGGTGTCGCACCTAAAATTCCACCAGCGTCAACAGCCGCAACCCTATCGAGAGCAGGCGAATGAGCCCCTTGATGTGGTCTTCGCGCTGTAAGTACATAGGGGAAAGGCTTTGTGACCGCGCCCCGATTGATTGAGCGCCGTTGAGGCTGTCTGAGCGTGCTCAAGTCGGGTTTGGAAGGCCTGTTGCGCGGATTGCGCATAGGCTAGGGAGTACACGACCAATTGCCGCTCTGACCATGTCCAGGTGTGACCGTCGGCATAGTCGTAGTGAATCTCCTGCAACTCGACCGCCCCTTGCTCCACGGCTTTTAGGTAGACCTGCATCACCTCCGCCTTGAGCTGAGTCCCCCCGAGCGGACAGAGGTGGTAGTCAAAGCAACGGGTACTCAAGCTGGCCATCTTGCTGTCACCTACATAGAGCAATCCGGACTGGCTGAGGGTCTGACGCACCTGTTGAATGGCGGGAATGGATAAGGGGGCGTCGTCTCGATGCTATGGCCATACTGAAATAGCCCAGCCTCATTGACGTTCTAATCTGCGCTGACGCTGGTGCTATCCAGCCGCAGTCGCTCGGGGTGCAGGTCATACACCTGAATCTGACGCTGATTCAAACCGTTCTGAGATAACAGTTAGGGGGTATTCATTGCCCAAATCTAACCCAATTGGCTGACCTCATTTAAAGATGGAGCGAACCGGGAGCGCTAATCCTGAATGGAAAGATTTGTGGCCTACGCTTTGAAGGTTTCCACCCCACGTCTTTGCAGGGGCAGGCCCTGCGCGGGAATAACGGCATGGGGTGACAGAGGTTTGCTGCCCTACAGCTGACCGCAGTCGGCAATCACCACAGGTTGAGAGGTTTGGCCACTGCGGCTGCCCAGCTGCTCTAGGGTGCTGACTACATCCATGCCTTCGACTACGCTGCCAAAGACCACGTGCTTGCCGTCGAGCCAGGGGGTGGCCACGGTGGTGAGAAAGAACTGCGACCCGTTGGTGTTGGGGCCAGCGTTGGCCATGCTCAGCAGGCCGGGGGTGGTGTGCTTGAGGGTGAAGTTTTCGTCGGCAAACTTGGTGCCGTAAATCGACTCGCCGCCGGTGCCGTTGCTCCGAGTAAAGTCGCCCCCTTGGCACATAAACTCAGGAATGATGCGGTGAAAGCTGGAGCCTTTGAAGTGCAGGGGCTTGCCAGAGGTGCCCATGCCTTTTTCGCCCGTGCAGAGGGCGCGAAAGTTTTCAGCGGTTTTGGGGGTCACATCGGCTCGCAACTCCATCACAATGCGGCCTGCGGGGGTGCCGCCGACGGTGACGTCAAAAAATACTTTGGGGTTGGTGGATTCAGTCATAGGTTGCTCTTGGCGGCTAATTTCGAAGCTGGATTATATAGTAAGGACTCAGGCAACAGAGACGCAGAGACTGGCCCCACGGCCCTGAGTGAGCTATGGGTTAAGCCTACACCAGCAGTAGCCCCCTGCCCAGCTTAGGATTTTTCTCTGGGGCCTCTCTCTGGCAGGTTGCGTCCCAACTACCCATAACGTTGTAGACGACTGGCTGATATCAGCCGCTGGGAAGCAAGGCCTGCTGGTTTTGTAAGATTTGTCTGGCAAAGGCGAGCTTGGCTTGCAAGTCAGCATCGGCGATCGCTTCTAAGAAGCACATAAAATCAACCTGCTGCTCTAAGCTCCGAAAGGGAAAGGCCTTAATCGCTAGCTCTGGTAAATTGGCGCTTACCCTGAGCAATTCAACCCCAACAACCCGATCATCGGCATCGTAGTCGTAAACCACATCGGGTTCTATCGTATCGGAATCTACAATGTCACCCTCGGCCAAACGTAGATAAAGGGCATCAACTTGGGGATCAAACTCAATGTTCATAGCCTGCCACGCATGCGCCTATCAAAGTGAATCGTCACGATATGCCAGGGATTCGTAGTCCTATTGTAAACAACTTTCAAGACTCGCCCGCCCGCCTCCGGGATAGCCCGATAGGCGCATTGGCAGGTGGCATCTTCTGGGTGTGGCTCAATTAGCGTCGGTTCTGCAATCGTAAGGGCAACCCAATCCGACTCAATTTTGCGCTCAGCTAGTCGAAGCGCAGCGTGATGACTCAAGCTGTAGGGGATATCGTCGTTGGGCATTATGCTAAGCGAGGGTGTCGCCGCACTGATTTACCCCCGCAGCATAACCCTAGCGGCTATGATCTAGGGGTTCAAGACCCAGCCCCCCATGACTTTATTTACTCTACGCTCTGCCACCAAAGACTTTGGCATCAAAGAAATTTTACGCGATGCCAGCTTTAGCCTCGACGAGGGCGACAAGGTGGGCCTGATTGGCACCAACGGCTCGGGTAAATCGACCCTGCTGAAAATGATCGCTGGGCTAGAGCCCTTCGACGGCGGTGACTTTTGGGTTAACCCTGGAGCCAAGATTGTCTACCTGCCCCAGCAGCCCGACTTTGAGGCCGACCACACGGTGCTCGAACAGGTGTTTGCCGACGCGGGCGAGCAGATGGCGCTGATTCGCGAGTACGAAGATATTTCTCACCACATGGCCCAGGGTACGGGCGACGCCGATGCCCTGATGGCCCAGCTCTCGGCGGTGACGGAGAAAATTGCCGCCGCCGATGCCTGGGATCTCGAAACCAACGCCAAGGCGATTCTCAGTCGGCTGGGCATCGATGACTTTGAGGCCAAGGTGGGCGATCTGTCGGGGGGCTATAGAAAGCGGGTGGCGATCGCCGCTGCCCTGCTGGCCGACCCCGACGCCCTGCTGATGGACGAGCCCACCAACCATCTCGACGCCGAATCGGTGGAGTGGCTGCAAAGCTATCTGAGCGGCTTTCGCGGCGCGCTGCTGCTGATCACCCACGATCGCTACTTTCTCGATCAAGTCACCAACCGCATTCTTGAGATCGACCGGGGCGACCTCTACGGCTACGCGGGCAACTACGCCTACTACCTAGAGAAAAAGTCATTGGCCGAAGCCGCCGACCAGAGCAGCCAAAAGAAACACGCCGGGGTGCTACGCCGCGAGCTGGAATGGCTCAAACGCGGCCCCAAGGCCCGCAGCACCAAGCAAAAGGCCCGGATTGATCGCATCGGCGACATGCAAAACCGCGAGTTCAAAGAATCCCTTGGCAAGGTGGATATTTCGACCGTGGGTCGTCGCATCGGCAAGAAGGTGATCGAGCTAGAGAATGTCTCTAAATGCTACGAAGATCGGCTGCTGTTTAAAGACTTCACCCACGACTTTGCCCCCGATGATCGCATCGGCATCATTGGCCCCAACGGCGTCGGCAAATCGACCCTGATGAACGTGATCACCGGGCGGCTAGAGCCAGATACGGGCACCGTCGAGATTGGCTCGACCATTCACGTGGGCTACTTCGACCAGCACTCTGAAGACCTGTTTGCCAACCCCAGCCAGCGGGTGATCGAATACCTCAAAGAAACCGCCGAACTGGTCACCACCAACGACGGCAGTGTGATCACCGCCTCCCAAATGCTAGAGCGGTTTTTGTTTACCTCAAACCAGCAGTATGCCCCCCTCGAAAAGCTCTCCGGCGGCGAGCGGCGGCGGCTGTTTTTGCTGCGGGTGCTGCTGGCCGCCCCAAACCTGCTGATTCTCGACGAGCCCACCAACGACCTCGATGTGCAAACCCTGGGCGTGCTCGAAGAATACCTGGAGGAGTTTAACGGCTGCGTAATTGTGGTCTCCCACGATCGCTACTTTCTCGACCGCACCGTCAACACCATCTTTGCCTTTGAGGGCAACGGCGTGCTGCGCAACTATCCGGGCAACTACTCGGTCTATTTAGACCACAAAAAAGCAGCCCTAGAGACTGAAAAAAATCGGGTGAAACAGGCGGCCTCTGGCAAGTCTCCAGCGGCTAGCCCCGCTGCCGCACCTGCGATCGAGCCAGCCTCAGCCGAGCCATTCAAAAAACTCTCCTACAAAGAGAAGCGAGAGTACGAGCAGCTAGAGACCCAAATTCCGACGATGGAGGCCGAGAAAAAGGCTCTAGAAAAGCAGCTCTACGACAGCCCGCCCAGCGATTACGACCAGGTGAGCAACCTCTCAAAGCGCCTAGGGGAACTGACGGCTGCGATCGACACCGCCACCGAACGCTGGATGGAGCTGGCCGAGCGTGTAGAGGAGGCTTGAGGTCACGGTTACCCATACCCTGCACGTTCCTAAAA
Source organism: Phormidesmidales cyanobacterium (assembly GCA_038256265.1). Classification (GTDB taxonomy): domain Bacteria; phylum Cyanobacteriota; class Cyanobacteriia; order Phormidesmidales; family Phormidesmidaceae; genus Nodosilinea. The sequence goes on along the minus strand of JBBSKN010000036.1, from coordinate 29,705 downwards.
GCGATTTTTGGAGACGTGATCAATGTCTCCACCTCACAGGAACGGCGCCATAGAAACGGCTCCCCACCTAAGCAGGGAGCCGGAAAAGAGGATCTTGATATCGACAAGTCATAAATCTCACCTGCCTTTAAACAGGTTAGAGATGAAGCGGTGCGTCTATCCCAAAATTAGTGAGTTCACCGATGAGGGATAGACACAGCTACCGGGTCTGCGCTAGTTGCCTTGGACAGGGTCAGCGCCAGGGACAGCCCGGTTGTTGGGCCCCTGAGAGTCGGGAGACTGAATGGTGTTGCTAGGGCTAGTCTGCTGACCATTCGCAGGAGTCATCATGTTGCTATTAGGAGCAACGGAGCCACCGTTGGGAACAGCCCGGTTGTTGGGCCCCTGAGAGTCGGGGGACTGAATGCTATTGTTAGGGCGGATATTGTTGTCGTTGGGGACGTTCATGTTTCTGGGGGAGGTCTGTTGGCCACCCATGGGCTGCATCATAGTCCCGTTGGAATCAGCACCAGGTGTAGCACGGTTGTTAGGCCCCGAATCATCAGGCGATTGAACGCCTCCGACCGAGCTGTTATCGGGGGAGGTCATCATCCCACCGGTAGAGCCATTGGCCTGATTGCCCCGTACTGTGGTCATTACCGGTAGAGAAATAGCGCGGTTGTTAGGCCCCGAATCATCAGGCGATAGAACACCAGTGGTTAGGCTGTTGCTGCGGTATTCAAACCGGCTCTCTCCAGCTGGATTGTGTTCCTTGCTGTTAGGAGTGTTATTCAAGGCACGGCTGGTTTGGGCGTAGGCTGTTGATCCTACAGCCAAGGCCATAGTTGCAGACAAAGATAGTAAAAGGAAGTTTTTCATTGCGTCTCCTTGAGGTTGTATCAATCAAGTGCTAAGCAGCAAATACCTGTCTTTCATAAATTCAAAACTGAGTGAGTATCAGCGCCAAAGTAATGAAGTGCTAGCTGAAATCAATCGACTGTGACTTGACTGTGTTTTGCTGCATTCCCCTAACGTAACGACAATTCAGCCGCTTATAATCGACCGATAGTTGTAGATCTGTCGCCTGGGATACGTTTCAATAGACATAGAGAATGACTGACCTGCCCTCAAACTCACGACCAGGGGCAGATTAGGTCAGATAAAGTCGGCATCGAAGTTAATTCCAACATGGATATCCCCCATGCTGTTCCAGCATGGGGGATGGCGTCAAAGGGCAGAACAGCTAACCTGACTCTGCGATGACCCTAGGGCAGAGAACTGGCCGGGTCAGCAATATACTTGAAGTCAGGCTCAGAGTTCCAGGGGCCGCGTTCGTCTTTACCGCTGTCGTCAGTGGAGAAATTGTAGTAAAGCTCTACAGTTTCATCGGGTTGAATATTGCCAAACATGGGGTCGGTGAGTTTACCCATGGCATCTAGGGCATTCATAAACATCTTGGTGTGAGAAATTTCTCGGGTTAACAGGTGCGTTAGGGTCTTTTTAGTGCCCTCGTCGGTGGCCAGTTTGATCAGCGATTCGTAGGTCTGACGGGCACCGGCCTCAGAGGCAATATTGGCCCTCAAATCTCTAACGACATCTCCACCTTCGTTGAGGTAGCTGGCCGTCCAGTTGTTGCCCTGGCTGTCAAGAAAGTGAGGCCCCATGCCGCGCACGGCGAAAAGGGTGCTGTTGTAGGCCTCAGTTTGGTCAACATTTTTGGTGTGAATTTCGATTAGCTTGCCGACCATTTCTAGGTGGCCAAACTCTTCTACGGCGATATCTTGCAGCATGTCTTTAATGCCTGCATCTTCAATATGAAATGATTGCACCCAGTATTGTAGAGCGGCTGAGAGTTCTCCGGTGGCACCGCCAAACTGCTCCAGCAAAAGCTGAGCAAATACAGGGTTAGCTTCATTCACCTGCACGGTGTGGACGGGGTCTTTCTTGTGAAAAAACATAGTTAATCTCTAGTGCCCTTTGGCTTTGGGTTACGTATTACATGATGACTGTCCCTAGACGGCCTATGCTCTGTAAATAGGTAGACTTAGCCAATCAAAAAAGACTCAATCCAAACCCATCAATCCCAGCCTAGGTGCGCCCTTTGAGAGAGGTTAAACCGCCGCAAACTCCACCCATTGATGAATACTAGAGCAGCGGGAAATCCTTACTATGCTAAATATAGCGAACCAACCCGTCGAACCTAAATTTTTAGATTTGATCAAGTTAGGTTGCTTAGTAGAGTCAAACACTGTTGTTTACGAGCCTGTCATATGAAAAGCAATTCTTTAGTTAATTGGATGGGTGGTAGTCTGCTTGCCCTGAGCCTAGCTATTCTACCTTCTGCCCTCCCCGCTTCTGCTCAGACTACGGCCCCCACTGATACGACAACACCGGGTACATTCAACACCGTTGAGACCGAGAATACTGACGATGGTTTTGACTGGGGTTGGTTAGGTCTGTTGGGCCTGATCGGCTTAGCAGGTTTGAAAGGACGCGATCGCGACACCAACACTACCTATACTGACCGCACAACTACCGCTCCGGCTACCAATAACCCCCGCTACTAGAGCACTAGAGCAATTGTCTATAGCGCTATGAAAACTAAGCCCTTTAAGGGGAATCATCTGTTTGGTGTTTCCCCTTTTTTAGTTGCTGAATTGCCATTGCCTAGCTAGAGCCAGAGACGTGAGCCTAAATAAAGTACCGGAGGCATTGATCACTGTAGAGAGCATGGCTGCGCAAATGCTCAAAGAAGTAAGAGATCAGTGTTACCTTATTTTCCGGCGAGTTCTCCATACCCCACCCAAGGCGTCAAAAAAATGCCCCTAGGGCCTTGTAGGGCACCGGGGGCGAAAACAACAGACAAACTGAACTTGATCGTTAGCTGGTTACAACGGGTTGACCGAGGGCTTGCTGAGCACGGCGAAAATCGTCTTGGCTACCGGAAATCATCAGCCGAAACTGACGCGGTACATTGGCATTGCCTTTGATTTTTTGATCTCCCGGTTGGCTGGCTCGCAGCCCTTTGGCGACAAGAGCGCCAAAAATACTACCGGCGATCGCGCTGCCGACCACCACAAATTTGCTGGCGGCCGAGTGAGGATAGTCACCCGTTAGCAAAAAAGTCCCAATGATGGTAGCAATGAGCCCCACTATGCCGCCCAAAAACAGCCCCATCCAGAAGCCGGCTTGGCCGCCTGTGGTGGTACCTTGGGCTGCTACCTGAATGCTAGGGGAAACCTGATCGTCAATAAATATTTGCTGCTCATTCAACCCCGATGCCTGAACAGTTTGTTTGGCCTGATTAGCCTCTTGGCGAGTATCAAATACTGCAACCATTTTTCGAGTTTGCATCATCTGAGCGGTCATAAAAGTCACTCCTTAGGGTGAAGGTTATAGCCCAGGCCAGGGAAAGTAAACTGTTTTTTGATTTACTCTAACCTGGGTTCCAGCCTCTATGGTGACTATCCTTGCGAGGGTCATGCTCTATTGAGAGATAGACTTCGCTAAATTGATCGGTGGGTCAAGGGCTTTGCCCTTGACCCACCGATCACAAACCCATGTTTAACTGTACACATCAGGGCTCAATTGTTAGCCCAGGGTTTCGCCCAAAAAGGTCATCAGTGCGCGCCAAGAGCGGCGATCGGCCAGGCCGTCATAGCGCTCAGCGTCGCTCCATACGGTAAAGGCGTGGTCAGCACCGCCGTAGATTTCCATATCGAAGTCAACTCCGGCCTCGTCTAGTTCGCTGGCGAGCTGAGCCACGTCGGCCATAGGGGCAGCGCCATCGTCAGAGCCATGCAAAATCAGGATGCGGCCCTGGGTCTGGCTGTAGTCTTGTCCTTCAGGGGTTTCAAAGCTGCCGTGGAACGACACATAGCCGTCTACATCCATGCCGGCCCGGGCCATCTCTAGCACCGCTGCCCCACCGAAGCAGTAGCCGATCGCCACTACTCGGTTGCCGTCTATCCCCGGTTGTACCTGGGCCTGGACGAGGCCCGCCATTAACCGAGCGCGCAGCAGGTCGCGATCGCCGTAGAGAGCACCACTCTGCGCCCGAGACTCGTCGGGGCTAGTGGGGCGCACCCCCTGGCCGTAGAGGTCTACGGCAAAGGCCGCGTAACCCTGCTCCGCCAGCATCTGGGTGCGGCGCTTTTCGTAGTCGTCCAGACCGTTCCAGTCGTGCACCAGCAGCACCAGGGGCTGGGTTTCGCCAAAGTTTTGGTTAACGGCAAAGTAGCCCTCAAAGGGTTGCCCATCAATGGTGTATACCACTGACTCGGCCACAATGTTGGCCTGGGCAGACGGCGCTAGGCCAACGGCCACAACCACCGCTACCACAGCGGCTAGCATTACCCACAAAATTTTCTTTACCACTGCAATCTCCTAAATTTGCCTGCGCAATCAGATACCTGGCTAGGTCACGGGTTTTCGGTCAAAGAGGTCCTAGCCCCTGATATCGTAAAGAAGTTTGAAGTTCCTCGCAAAAGTGCGCCTCTATTTATGGAATGGACTGCTGACGCCGAAGCCCGACTCAAAGAAATCCCTTTCTTTGTGCGCCCTGCCGCCCGCAAGAAGATCGAGAAATTTGCCCAAGACCAGGGCGCTAGCCAAATCACCGTAGAGGTGTACGACGCAGCCAAGCAGCAGTTTGGCTAGCGCTACTAGTTTCACGCCCCAGTTAGGCGGTTGAGATAGCGCTCGATCAGCAAAATCGCCACGATATCGTCGATCGGGCGCGAAATTTTGCGCAGCGACTGGGGAATTAGCCCCGTTAGGCCCGAGGGCGGATACATCTGCCAGTAGCGATCGCGGGCTTCTAGGGTTGAGTAGCGCTCGTCTACCAGCATGATGCGCGGCGGGTCGGGGAGGTGGCCGAGGGCATCTTTCCAACCCTGGGATGCGGTTTGGTCGCCCAGCACAATCATAGAAATGGGAAACCGCTGGCGCAGGGCAGTGATTTCTGCCATTACATCGGTAGCGGCAACCACCTGCTGATAGCACAGCGCCCGGTCTAGCCCCATAACGGCCAGGCCACATTTTTGCCGTCCGGGGTCAAAGCCCAAAATTACCGGCTGAGACAGGGGGGGCGGGGTAGGCTGGCTCACGGAGTCAAGGGGTGAAGGTCTTCTTCATTGTGCCACCCCCTTTTGTTTGCTCATACCAAATCTTGCTTGTCTACCTCTGATTCAACTGGGCCTATGCGATGCGCCCCTATGGTTTGGCTTTTTGGAAATCGGGGTGATGTAATGCGGACTTGGCACAGGCGCAGCAGCGGGGCCTTGCCTGGGATGCACCTAACCTGAGCTGGCCTAGATACACATAGCGTACAAATTGGGGGTTTTGCACTAAACTTAGGCGGCGGTAGCGGTGCTAAGCGCTAGGGATCCTAGCTAAGGTGCCTTTTGGAAAACTTTTGGATAAATAGTTTCCCTAATGGTGGGCAGTGTCCATCCTACAGTGCCTGTGGTCGCTAGATTGAAGCTGGTATGCTCTTCCCTAGAAGTCTCCTAAGTTGGAAATTTGTAGGTTATGTAGAGTCTGTGTATACGGATCACTGACCAAACTGTCGATATCAGCCATCAAAATAGTTGGCTAAATCCTTGAGAGTGTAGTACGTTTGTTTTCAGCCTGAGGTAATGCTGGCCAGTGCACATTAAGCGCGTCGAGCTGTCCCACTTTAAATCGTTTGGAGGTACGACCCAGGTTCCATTGCTGCCTGGGTTTACTGTCATATCTGGCCCCAATGGCTCGGGCAAGTCAAACATTCTTGACGCGCTGCTGTTTGGCCTGGGCTTGGCCAGCTCGAAGGGCATGCGGGCCGATCGCCTGCCCGACCTGGTCAACCAGAGTCAGATGAGCCGTCGCACCACCTCTGAGGCCAGCGTCACTGTCACCTTTGATCTCAGCAATGTGCCCGCTGATCTATTAATGGACAGCGATGACGATGACAGCTCTAAGAACGGCGCGGCAGGAGGCAGTGCGGCGGGGAGCAATGGCGCTGGGGTGATCGCCAGCACCAACGGCAGCTCGCCGACCCTGGAAATCTCTGAATCACGGGATCTTGAAGGGGGCGATGCCGCCGACAACGTTGTGCGCCTGCCCCTGGGCCGCGAGTGGAGCGTGACTCGGCGGCTGCGGGTGACCAGCCAGGGCACCTACACCTCTAACTACTACATCAACGGCGAACCCTGCACCCTCAGCCAGCTCCACGAGCAGCTGCAAAAGTTTCACGTCTACCCCGAGGGCTACAACGTCGTGCTCCAGGGCGACGTCACCAGTATTATTTCAATGAATTCTCGCGAGCGGCGCGAGATTATTGACGAGCTGGCTGGGGTGGCGGCCTTTGACCGCAAAATTGACCAGGCGCGGGGCAAGCTCGATGCCGTGCGCGACCACGAAGAGCGGTTTCACATTGTGGAGCGCGAGCTGCAAACCCAGCTAGAGCGGCTGGCCCAAGATCGGCAAAAGGCCGAGAAATACCAGAAGCTGAAGGAAACCTTTCAGGCCAAGGGCCAGTGGGAGGCGGTGCTGCTGTGGCAGGCGCAGCAGCGGGCGATCGCCGCCCTACACCAAACCCTAGAGCAGGGCGAAGCAAAGTCAACCCAGCTGGCCGAGGCGATCACTCTGGGGCAGGGGGCGATCGCCACCCTCGACACCGAGCTGGCCAGTCTCAACGCCCGCATTCGGGCCATGGGCGAAGACGAGCACCTGGCCCTGCAAGCCCAGGTGGCCACCCACGAAGCCGAGCTGCGCCAGCTCCAGCGCCAGGAGCAAGAAAACCGCGCGGCGACCAACCAGGCCGCCGCCCAGCGCCGCGATACGGCGATCGCCCAACTACAGCAGCAGCGCGAGCTAGAACAGGTGGGCCAGGCGATTGAGGCGCTGACCACAGGGGAAGTGGTAGCGCTCACCGAGGCCAAAAACCAGGTGCAGCAGGCCCTGGAAGAACGTCGCCAGGCGACTCTAGCGATCGCCTCCGCCTCTCAAACCAGCATTCAGCAGCAGACCCAGCTGCGCCAGGCGATCGACACCCTGCGCAGCGAGGTTGAACCCCAGCGGGCCGAGCAGATTCGCCTGCAAGAGCGCCTGCGCCAGCTAGAGCAGCAGATCGAAGCCCTCACCGAGCAGCGGCACAGCCTCGGCAACGGCCCCGCAGCCACCGCAGACTCTAGCCTGGCCCAGCGCCTAGCCGCCGCAGAAAAGGAAATCCAAGCTACCGCCGCTAAGATCGCCGCCGCTGAGGCCGAACTCTCGGTGCAGCGCGATACCCAAACCCGCCTGTTGAAAGAGCAGCGCGACAAACAGCGCGAACTCGACAAGCTCGAAGCCCAAACCCAGGCTCTGCAAGAGAGCCAGGGCACCCACGCCACCAAGCTACTGCTTGACAGCGGCATTACGGGCATCAGCGGGCTGGTGGCTCAGCTGGGTAAAGTTGACCCCAAATTTCAGCTGGCCCTAGAGATTGCCGCCGGGGCACGCCTGGGCTATCTAGTGGTTGAGAGCGATCGCGTCGCCTCCCAGGGCATTGAGTTTCTCAAGCAGCGGCGGGCCGGGCGGGCCACCTTTTTACCCCTCAACAAAATTCGCGCCCCCCGCTTCACCCCCGTACCCGAGTGGAAGCGCCCCGACGGCTTTCTCAACTACGCCGTCAACCTGATCGACTGCGACCCGCGCTACCGCGATATTTTTGGCTACACCTTCGGCAGCACCGTGGTGTTTGACAGCCTGACCTCGGCCCGGCAGCACCTGGGCGACTACCGCATTGTCACCCTAGAGGGCGAAATTCTAGAAACCAGCGGGGCCATGACGGGCGGCAACCTGTCGCCCCGCTCGGGCAGCCTGCACTTTGGCACCGTAGAACCGGCAGAGTCGACCGAGGCCCAGGCCCTGCGCCAGCGCCTGGGCGACATTGAGGTGATGCTAGAGCACTGCGATCGCGACCTCAACACCACCTCAGAAACGCTGCGAACCCTCTCTCAATCACTGATTGCCCAGCGCCAGCAGTACCGCGAGCAGCAGCTGGCGGGTGAGCAGCAGCAAAGTCAGCAGCAGCAGCAGGCCCAGCAGCGTGCCCAGCTCGAAACCCAGCTGACCCAGCACCAGCAGGAGCTGACCACCACCCAAACCCGCCTGCAAGAACTGGCTGCATCTCTACCCGCCCAGGAAGCTGAGATCGCCCGCCAGCAGCAGGCGCTCGGCGAGCTAGAGCAGTCCCAATCTCACAGCGAGTGGCAGCAGGCCCAGGCGGCGGTGGGAGAGCTAGAGGCTCAGCTGAGCGATCGCCAGCAGGCCCTGCAGGCGGCAGAACGTCGTCAGGTCGATCTGCACAACCAGCGCCAGCAGCTGGCGCTGGCCCTCGCCCAGGCCCAGCAGACCCTGACCACCCTGGCCCAGCAGCAGGGCGATCGCGATCAGCAGCTCACCCTGCTCACCCAGCAGCAGGCCGGGCTAAATGGTGAAGTCGCCCAGCTGCGCCAGCAGATGGCCGCCCTCGACCAAACCCTGGCCACCGAAAAAGCCGCCCGCGACGAGCTAGAAGGACGACTGCGCACTCAGCGCACCCAGACCCAGCAGCAGGAGTGGGAGCGGCAAAAGCTGCTGGAAACCCAGCAGGAGCGTCGCCAGCAGCTGGCCGAGGCTCAGGAACTTCTGGCGGCCCAGGCGGCAGAACTGCCCGACCCGCTGCCGGAGATCCCGGCCGAGACTGATCTGGAGGAGCTAAGAAAAGAGCTGCGATCGCTCCAGCGGCGTATGGAGGCCATGGAGCCGGTCAACATGCTGGCCCTCGAAGAGTACAACCGCACCGAAGAGCGCCTGGGCGAACTCACCCAAAAACTCACCACCCTAGAAGAAGAGCGCACCGAGCTGCTGCTGCGCATTGAAACCTTCACCACTCTGCGCCGCCAGGCTTTCACCGAGGCCTACGATGCCGTCAACATCAACTTTCAAACCATTTTTGCCGAGCTCTCCGATGGCGACGGCCACCTTCAGCTCGAAGACTCTGAAGACCCCTTCAACGGCGGCCTCAACCTGGTGGCCCACCCCAAGGGCAAACCGGTGCGGCGGCTGGCCTCTATGTCGGGGGGCGAAAAGTCGCTCACGGCGCTGAGCTTTATCTTTGCCCTCCAGCGCTATCGCCCCTCCCCCTTCTACGCCTTTGACGAGGTCGATATGTTTCTCGATGGGGCCAACGTGGAGCGGCTCTCGCGCATGATCAAACACCAGACTGAGCAGGCCCAGTTTATCGTGGTCAGTTTGCGTCGCCCGATGATCGAAGCGGCCCAGCGCACCATCGGTGTCACCCAGGCGCGGGGGGCCTACACCCAGGTGCTGGGCATTGACCTAGAGCCCCAGACCGCCACAGTAAATTAACTTCGGCATTGCTGTGGGACGAACGACGTTGTTTGTCCGACTAGCTGAAGCCCAAACAGCACGGCTTCGCCCGATCTAAATCATGAAGAAAACGAGTGTAGTCTAAGGGGGCGCAGTACCCTGGAAACAAAGGCTGATTTGATTTCTCCGTGAGGCGTCGCTAAGCCATGCTGGTCTATGGAATTTGCTTTGCTATAGGGGGCATTTTTGTCTTTTTCGCCGCCCTTGGTGGCCTTGATGGCATAGACTTTGCGGGGGATTTCGACGGCGATTTTGATGTGTCCAGCGACAGCGACGGTATCCTGGGCGATATTGATTTTGGCACTCATTTAGGCGAAACCTTTGCCGCCCTACGATCGCGCTGGTGGTTACCCCTGCTCAGCCTGCGCTTTTGGACCTTCGCCCTGTGCTTTTTTGGACTGACGGGGCTGTTGTTAGGCTGGGTTCAGCCCGACCTAGAACCATTGCTGGCGGCCCTGATTGCCCTCTTTATGGGGCTTTTTTGCGGGCTGGTGGCGGCGCTGGTGCTGCGATCGCTCAGTCGCCAGTCGGTCAGCAGCCTGATCCGGCCAGAATCTCTAACGGGCCAGCTTGGCACGGTCGAAATTCCCTTTGACACCCATAGCCGGGGCAAAGTCAGCCTCAGCCTAAACGGCTCGACGGTGAGCTTCTTTGCCATCACCCAGGAGGACCGGGAGTTTCAACGGGGCGAGCAGGTGCTGGTGGTGGGGATGGAGCGGGATAAGTTGTGGGTGGCGGCGGCGGATGGGGTAGGGGAGTAAGGGAGTGGGGGAGTGGGGCACCGGATCACCTTTTCGATGTGTCTTGGCGCTAGCGATAAGAATCAAGGAAGAGGTTATGTATGACGGATGGAATGACTAGGGCCGATACAGTGGCGATCGCAGAGGTGATGCCAGCGGTGCCGGTAGTCGTGCAGACCGGTGGACGGGCTTTGGGCGGAGGGGCGATCGCCGTCTTGATTTTCGCTATTCTGCTCGCCATCTGGGGGGTCAATTCCCTGGTGCAGATCTGCGACCCCAACAAGATTTTGATTATCTCGGGGCGCAAGTATCGCCGGGCCGACGGGCCGACCATGGGCTACCGGGTGATCTACGGCGGGCGCACGTTTCGGATTCCCATTCTCGAAACCGTCAGAACCATGGATTTGACCACCATGCCGGTGCCCATTGAAGTGACCAACGCCTACTCGAAGGGGGGCACGCCGCTGGATATTCAGGCGATCGCCAATGTGAAAATCGCCCGCGACGAGACCCTAGTGGGCAATGCGATCGAGCGATTTTTGGGCCGGGGGCGCAGCGAAATTGCTCGGGTGGCGCGGGAAACCCTAGAGGGCAACCTGCGGGGCGTAGTTGCTACCCTGACGCCAGAACAGCTCAACGAAGATCGGCTCCAGTTTGCCGAGCGCATCGCCAGCGACGTGCGCCATGACTTGGTGAAGCTGGGCTTGCAGCTCGACACCCTCAAAATCCAGAGCGTGGCCGACCGGGTAGACTACCTCAACTCCATTGGGCGGCGGCAGATTGCCAACGTGGTGCGCGATGCCGAAATTGCCGAGTCGAACGCGGTGGCCGAGGCCGAGCAGATCGAGGCCGACAGCACCCGCCAGGCCGAGGTGGCCAAAACCCAGGCCCGCACTGTGATTCAAGAAAAAGAAAACGAGCTGCGCCGGATCACCGCCGAGGTGGAGAAGCAGGCCCGGATTGAAGAAGAACGCACCCAGGCCGCCGCCGCCGAAGCCCGCGCCCGCGCCCAGCGAGAGCTGCAAGCCATTCGCGCCAATCTGGAAAAGGCTCGCCTAGAGGTGGAGCAGGTGCTGCCCGCCCAGGCCCAGCAGCGAGCGCAGGAATTTCGGGCGCGAGGCGACGCCGCCACCCTAGAAGAAAACGCCAAAGCCTCGGCCCAGGCCAGCCAAATGCTGGTTCAGGTCTGGCAAGATACCGGTGTCGATGCCTCAGAACTGTTCTTGGTGCAGCAGCTCGAAATGGTGCTCAAAGAAGCGGGTCGGATTCCCAGCCGCCTGCACCTCGATAAGGTGAACGTAATCGACAACGGGGATGGCAAGGCGATCGCCTCCCTACTCAACGCCTATCCCGAAATGGTGAAGCAGTTTCTGCGCCAGTCCGAAGACATTCTCGGCATTCCCCTCGCTGCCACCCCCTCCCCCTCCCCCTCATAGTCCTCATCCCCCATCCCCCTACCTTCGGAGCACACCCCATGAGCCTGATCTTTACCATCCTGGTGGTCATGTTCGGGGCCACCGGCAGCCTGCTGCTAATCATCAAAAATCTCTACTACATCTGTCAGCCTAGCGAGGTGCTGATCTTTGCGGGCGATCGCCGCACGGTCAGTGATGGCCATAGCGTCGGCTACCGCCTGGTCAAGGGCGGTAGCAGCATTCGCAAGCCCCTGCTGGAAAAGACTTTCCGCATGGAGCTGACCAACATGATCATCGAGCTGAAGGTGGCCAACGCCTACTCTAGGGGCGGCATTCCCCTCCAGGTCGACGGCGTGGCGAATATCAAGATCGCGGGCGAAGAACCGGCGATTCACAATGCGATCGAGCGGCTGCTGGGCAAAAGCCGTGAAGAGATTGAGAAAATCGCCCGCGAAACCCTCGAAGGTAACCTGCGCGGCGTGCTGGCCACCCTCACCCCCGAACAGGTAAACGAAGACAAAATGGCCTTTGTGCGTAACCTGCTCGACGAAGCCGACGACGACTTGGCCCAGCTGGGTCTGATTCTCGACAACCTGCAAATTCAGAATATCTCCGACGATGTCGGCTACCTCAATTCGATCGGGCGCAAACAGCGGGCCGACCTGTTTCGCGACGCCCGGATAGCTGAGGCCGAAGCCAAGGCCCAGTCGGCCCTCCAGTCCTCTGAAAACCTGAAGCGCACCTCTCTGCGCCAAATCGACGCCAAGATCGAAACCACCCGCGCCGATGCTGAGCGCCGTCTGCAAAACGCCCTCAGCCAGCGCCAGGCTGCCATTTCTGAAGCCGAGTCTGAAATCGCCGCCGAGGTAGCCCGCACCGAAGCCGAGCTAGCCGTACAGCGGGAGCGCCGCAACCAGGTCGAGCAGCAGCTCCAGGCCGATGTGATTGCTCCGGCGATCGCCTCTTGCCAGCAGGCCCAGGCCCGCGCCAAGGGCGACGCCGCCAGCATTGTCGAAGACGGTCGCGCCCGCGCTGAGGGCATTCGCGAATTGGCCACCACCTGGAAGGCGGCAGGCGACCACGCCCGCGAGATCTTCTTGTTTCAAAAGCTGGAAGGGCTGCTGGAAAACCTGGTCGCCACTGTGCCCGACGTGGCGGTGGAAAGCATCACGGTGATCGACCCTGGCGGCGGCGGCAACGCCACCAAGCTGGCCTCGTTTATGGAGCAGATGAAGCAGGCCACCGGGGTTGACCTGGCCCAGACATTGCAAAATTTTGGCGGTGGCGAATCTCAGGCTTCTTTAGAGGGGCGGGCGGGCGATCACCCAGAGCCAGAAGGACGAATGCCATAGAGCCGCTGACTCGGCTGCGCCAACGCCCCTACGGCTTGCCTTTGGGAATCGGGTTATGTGATTCGGACTTAGCATGGGACAACATTGTCCGCGCAATTCTCATCTTGAGACTTATTCGTGCCCAAATCAGTCCAGTTTAGAGACTTTCTAGTCTCGCTCTTAAAGGATCCTTCACAAGATGAAGTGAAATAAGTAGCACGCCTTAATTGTCGCAAGGGTGGAATGGCACTGAAATAAGCTAAAGATAGCTCTTAAAAATCGCCGAAAGCCTTGATTTACCATAGGGTGGGCAGTAGGCACCACTCTTGATTCAGTGCCCTTCGTCGCAGGGTGCGTCATCGCTCGGTGTGACGCACCAAGCCCAAACCCTGCGGTGCGTTGAGCTTCGCTACAACCAACTCTACAGAATCGTTTAATTAAGGCTACCTACTTGTCTGCACAACCACTGTCTTGATCTGAGACTTATGAGTACCTTAGCTGGTCTAAAAGACATATCACTTGGTCTTAAGATTAGAGCGTTCTGTGAAGCATCAATCTGCTGTAGAGGTGCTCGGCAGAATTTTGACTCGACAAATCATCAACGCCATGGCTTCGGCGATCAGACCCCAAAAGGCGGAGCCGATGCCAGAGAAGGTGACCCCAGATGCCGTCACAAAGAAGGGGGGCAGGGCGGGTTCTCGCTCTACAACTATTCCTGTCGTCTCATTTTAAGACTCAAGCAATCCATGGGTAGTCCCGTCACGAGACTCTGTAGACTAACCTCTAGAGGGTCTTGGCAGAAATTTTAAGTCAATCACATGGGCCGAGTTAAGAGACTTCAGCTACCCTTGGAAGAGGTGGAGGCTCTGGATTGCTTGACTGAGGCCCGCTAAGCCCAGGCGCCTCAGGGAGCCTCAGAGGGGTCGTAAAATTAGTCCAATTTTAGTCCACGATAAAGTCTGAGATTCTGAAACCCTTTGTCCATAGTGCTTTTGGCGAATTGATAATTTGCGGGATACGCAACTATTCAAGGGTTGGCGGCAGGGCGATGGGGGCAAAGGCCTTGGTGTCGTCTTGATCGAGCTGGTGAGCCAGGTCAGCAGCTTCTAGTCGCTCTAGAAACGGCAAAATATCGCTAAAGCTGCGAAACCCTAGCTGTTCTAAGTCTTCGTAGGTAATCGTTTCGTCCGAAATTGGCCCTCGCTGTTCCAGGAAGGCTCGAATTCTTTCTTCTTGAACGGTGAGGGCAGCCCGCTCTCTCAGCTCTGGGGCGGCCGCCTTGAGACCCTCGGCCAACACCTCTGGAGTAATTGAGGTGGCCTGCATATTGGCGGCGGTATCCAGCACGGTATTGCCCAGCCGGTTGAACAGACGGGGCTTGCCCAAAGAGACTTTGCAGAAGTGTTTTGCGGCTTCTGGGGTAAAGGGCAGCACCGATCGCGCATCGTTGGGGTCGGTGCAGTGGTTTTTGATGCGGGCGCTGTTGAGATAGTTGACCAACATTTTGTAGGTGGTGGGCTGATCGAGTTCTTCGAGCTTGAGTTGCAGGTCAAATAACCCCCGCTCACTGGTCAACAAATCTCCGGTGATGCCCATCGGGTGCCCGGTGAGCATAAACCAGGCCCGCCCCTTCAGCATGCCCTGGGCATCGTGCATCATCTGGCGAACGACGCTGGGGTTGCGTTTGTCTAGGTCATCTATGGCAATGACAACGCCCTGGGGATAGCTTTCTTGAGCGCGTTCTAGCAGGGTGTCTAGGCTAACAGTGGGATATAGCGGCTTGGTAATGGGCAGGTCTTTCTCAGCCAGCTTGCCGCCAATGCCCAGGCTGCCGCTCACCTCTGCGCTGCGCTCCTTAAGAATTTTGGCGGTCGGAATCCCCATTTGGTAGAGCTGTCGCTGTGCCCATTCGTCGTCGGCCATTTCGCGGGCGACGGCAATTAGGGCTGTGGTGGCTAGGTCGAGATCAGCGGGTAGAGAAATGTAGGCGGTCAACATCTGCGGGCGCTTGCGGCGCAAAACCGACAGCACCTCACGCAAAAAGGCGCTTTTGCCGATGCCAATGTGGCCATAGACCAAAATCCGCCGCCGCTCTCGACTCTGAAATAGGTTAAATACCCGTCGCAGTTCATTTTCGCGCCCGGTGAAGATGTACTGGAGGGTTTCGCTGTCGAGGTCGGGCGGGCTTTCTGTAAACGGAATCTCGCGCAGGCCCAAGCCCTGCACGTTGGTGGTTGACTGGTCAAAAATATCGTCGGCGCTGGTCATACGGGCACCTCGCTAAGTTGTCGCTCTGCCCGCTGGGCAGCCTGGTAAAGGTTGTCTACTTCGGCTACTCTACTTTGTCGATCTAGCTGATGATAAAGATCGCGGGCCTGCTGTAGCTCGGCCATGCCTTTTTTGAAATAGCCCTGGGATGCCAACACACTACCCAACCCATGGCGACTTTGGGCAATACCGGGCTGATTGTTAAGGTGCGCATACAGGCGCAGGGCATCGCGGTAGTAGAGGCGAGCATTATCCCAGTCAGATAGGGTTTCGTGGGCGCGACCCGTTTGGTACAGCGCGTTGGCATGGGCAAGTTGATCATCCCCTTCGCTGAGCAGTCTGACGCTGTTGAGCAAGAGCTTTAGCCCCTCCTGCCACTGGCCCTCACGCACCAGGCGGCTACCTAAAACAGATTGAGTAGTGGGCAGCGCCTGCCAAATTTTTTCTCGGTCGTAATGCTCTGGGCTAATCGCATCTAAAGCGGTTTTATAGGCTTTGAGTGCCTCTTGCAGGTCACTGGCATTTTGATTTAACTCAAAGTGGCGCGATAGCGCATTACCCAGCCGGTATTGAGAGTCAATAAAGTCTGGGCTACCGGGTACGGCGACTTCTAGAGCCTCTTTAAGCAGCGTAATGGCGGTATCTAAGTCATCTAAATTATCTGTAAGCGAGGCTTGCTTGATCAGTGTCTCGGCCAAGCACCCCTGATTTTCGGCCCACCGAAGCGGAAACGCATCTTGGGTGAAAACCTGTGCCGCTTCTTGGTACAAATTAATTGCTGTTTTCAGATTGTCGCTTTGATCGTCGCGAATGCGATCACGATAAGCATTACCAAGATTGTGCTTACTTCTTGCCCAATTTTCCGGAAAGGCATCGTGAGTGTAAATCTGAAGTGATGCCTCATAGGCCGCAATAGCCAGCTCCACGTTTTTAGCTCTATCTCCACGAATGCGATCACGATAGGCATTGCCAAGATTGTTTTGTGACCCAGCCCAACTTTCTGGAAATGTATCGCAGGTTCTAACCTGAAGTGACAACTCATAGGCTGCAATAGCCTGCTCTAAGTTCTCGGCTCGATCACCTCGAATGCGATTAAGGTAGGCATTGCCGAGATTATTTTGAGATCTTGCCCAATCTTTTGGGAAAGCATTATGGGTGTAAACCTGAAGTGACGATTCATACGCTACGATAGCTTCCTCTAAATTCTCGGCTCGATCACCTCGAATGCGATTGAAATAGGCATTGCCAAGATTATTTTGGGATCTTGCCCAATCTTTTGGGAAAGCATTATGGGTATAAACCTGAAGTGACAATTCATGCGCTACAATAGCTTGCTCTAAATTCTCGGCTCGATCACTTCGAATGCGATTAAGATAGGCATTGCCAAGATTATTTTGTAGCCCTGCCCATTCTTCCGGAAACACATTGCGAAGATATACCTGAAGAGATTCTTTACAAGCTGTAATAGCCCGCTCTAGATTTTCGGCACGATCACCTCGAATGCGATCGCCGTAGGCAAGGCCAAGATTATTTTGCAGCCCTGCCCATTCTTTTGGAAACTCATCGCGAGGATATACCTTCAACGCAGCTTGATAAGCTGCAATACTTAATTCCAGGTTTAACGCCCGATCACCCCGAGGAAAATCCTCAAGTACATTCCCAAAGACTCCAAATAGCAATGCAACTCCTTGCCTATTTCCAAATAAGCCATCGTCTAGGAGCTTAGGGAATATACGGGGTAATGCCTCTAGAAGATACTCGTCTAACTTTGTTAAGTTTGCCTGCAAAAACTGGTCAATCTGCCGCTTGTCGCCCTTGACTTTGACGCAGCATTTGCCAAAGGCGCGCATAAATTGGGTCGCACTGCGAGTGGGTAGTGCTTTTGGCTGTCCAAATCCTTTGCCCATAACACCCTCTGCGCCAGCTCACACTCTATCAACAGTGTCGTAAATCTAATAGTAGTGCCATATTTCTCAAAACTCCCACCCCAGATTGAGCGCTTCGCAAACCCAGCACAGTGTTTTGAGCGATCGCCGTACGCCGCAAAAACCCTGCTCGCATTGAGACCCGCATGTCTTTTGTTTGGTCTATTTGTGACCCTGACAAGTCTCATCTTGAGATGCGTCTAGCATTAGAAATCCTGAGTCAAGTATGCGGGAGTCAGGCAGATGCCATTGTGAAGCGGGGGCAGGCTATTGCTGGTGTTTAAGGTGGTAAGTTTCGTGGCGGTAGAGGATGATTAGCCTAGGCTGCCGTCAACATCACCCCTCGGTATAGATCGGCCAGCGCGATCGCTAACCCAATGCTCTCCAACACCACCGTATCCTCGGCCTGATAGACCACCGAGTACCATGCCTCCGGGGGCGTTAGCGCAGCAATCGCCGCCAGCACTCGACTCGTCGCTCATCCTGAGAGATCAACACATACTCTTCCAGCGAGTTTAGGTGTTGATAATCTTTAAACTTCTCCCTCCGATCAAACGCTTTGAATGATCTCCCCTGGCCCTATTTGTTGCTGGGCGTGAGCTAGGTTCAGCTGTCTCGGTGGACTGGTGCCCAAGGCCTAGGGCTGAAGTTGGCGTCGTAGGGCCTGGCTTGCTCGTCTATATTTTGTTCATCCCTGTCTTGATCGTCAAAGATGGTCAACCGGGTTGGCTGACATTGCTTGACGATCACCTGAATGTTCTGTACTCCCTCCTGGGCCAAATCTTCGAGGTAGCCCGGCTGCATGGCCGCCGCCTCTTGGGCGTTGCTAAAGGGGCCAAAGTAGTAAATGCAGAGAGGCTGAGTTGTCATCACCTCGATCCACCATTCACCTTTGCCAAGCTGAGGAATATTGAGCAACAGTTTTTTTATCATGATTGGGGATAAAGCCTAAGCCTCAGGGTTAAGGTCAGTTAACTGTAGTGATGGCCATCGCGCGGGGGACAGCTCTTCCTGCGACAGCTGAGAACTGGGAGAGCGCAATGGCGTATAGCCATCGCTCCTGGGGGATAGATTCTGTCCTAACGATTTTGGCGGGGCGATAGCTGAGGTAGCAACAGCCAGGATGGCAACGCTATAGAACTCTTGCAGTTATTTTTAACCCAGCCATGTGAAGAACCTGTGAAGGAAGCTCAAATAGACTAAAAATGCGACATATTTCAAATTTATAGTTTCCCTAAAAGTGGAGCTTCACTGCTGGACTGGGATGAGGCTTGACATCTGTTCTCGATCTCCCCTCTTGTGAGGGAGGGAGGCGAGAGCAAAACCTCTCAAGATATCAACATAGGCCAAGTCCAGCTCAGAATCTGCCATTTTCTCTGGCAAAATTTCAGTGCTGCCTGAGATGAGGTTTATAAACCTCATCTGTGTAGATCCAGCACATTAACTCCATGCGAATTTTAGTAGTCGAAGATGATCAACTGGGTGCTCGGGCACTCCAACATCTGTTGACTAGCCACAGCTATGCCATCGATATTGCCCGCAGAGGCCACCAGGGCCTAGAGATGCTGGCGGCCTTTGCCTATGACCTAGTAATTTTAGATTTGCAGCTGCCTGATCAAGACGGCATTAGCCTCTGCCAATCTCTGCGCGCCCAGGGCTACACTATGCCCGTTATGCTGCTCAGCGGCACCGACCAGGCCGAGCAAAAAGCGGCGGCGCTCAACGCCGGGGCCGATGACTATGTGGTCAAGCCCTTTAATAGCCAAGAGCTAATTGCCCGCGTTTTGGCGCTGCTGCGCCGGGGCCATGCGACCGGTATTCCCTTGCTGCGCTGGGGGGCGCTACAGCTTAAGCCCAGCTGCCGCAGCGTCGCCTATAGCGGCTGTGAGCTAACCCTTACCCCTAAAGAATATGCGGTGCTAGAGCTGCTGTTGCGCCACGGGGAGCAGGTTTTTAGCGCCCAGGCGATTTTAGACCAGGTCTGGTCAGCCGAAGATCTGCCGATGGAAGAGACCGTTCGCACCCACATTAAGGGGCTGCGCCAAAAGCTCAGGGCGGCCGGTGCCCCGGCCAATCTGATCGAGACTGTGTATCGGGTGGGCTATCGGCTCAATCCGGCGATGCGAGATGCGTTGTCAACCGCTTCTGACCTCTCTCTCAAGGCCTGTTCGGGGGCTGGGGCGGCTGGGGCTGGCCCCTGCGTGCTGGTAGTCACCGATGAACCAGGGCAGAGCAAGCTGATTCAGTCGCTGCTTTTAGAGCAGACCTTTGAGGTGGTGGGGCTGAGCGATCTAACCCAGCTTTGGCAGGGTCTAACCGCCCATCAACCCGCTCTGCTGATTTTTGGCGATGGCGATCGCAGCGGCCCGCATCTGTGTAAGGCGGTGCGATCGCTACCCCGCTGGCAAACCATCCCGATATTGGTGGTGCTACCCCAAAAAACGCCCGCCGTCCTAGAGCGGGTCTTTGCCGCCGGGGCCAATGACATTGTCACCCTGCCCCTGGTGGGGCCAGAGCTAGTTGCCCGCATCCGGGCCTACGTGACCTAAGCCCCTGCCTAATGGGCCAGCCGATAGGTGTTGCGGCCCGAGTTTTTGGCCTCATAGAGCGCCTGGTCGGCATGGCGCAGCAGCGTTTCGGGGTCGCGCCCATGGTGGGGAAACAGCGCCGCCCCCATGCTGCTGCGAATGGTGACGCTATGGCCATTGACCACAAAGGCCGGACGCAGGTTGGCCTGAAGACGATCGCACACCTGGGTCACCGTCTCTAGCTCGTCAACCTGGTGCATGATCAGGGCAAACTCATCGCCGCCCCAGCGCACCAGCACATCGGCCTCGCGCAGATCTTGAGTCAGGCGATCAGCGGTTTTGGCCAACAGCTGATCGCCCGTGACGTGGCCAAGGGTATCGTTGATATTTTTAAAGCCGTCTAGATCTAGAAAGACAATGGCCAACTGCTTAGAATTGCGCTCGGCCTGGGCGATCGCCTTGCCCAGGTGGATATCAAAAAAGGTGCGGTTGGGCAGCTGGGTGAGCGGGTCGTAAAAGGCCTGGTGATGAATCTTGGCGGTCTCTTGTTTTTGCTGGGTGATGTCGCGCAGCAGCCAGCGCAGACTGGCCACGGTGCCGTTGGTCTGACAGTTGACCGACAGGGTAACGGCCACGTCTAGGGGCGGGCATTGAGCCGGGCAAATGCGCCCCTCCCACTCTTGCACCATCGTCGGGTCGTCGCGCCCAGCGGTGGCTATGCCCTCTAGCATGGCCGAAAACGCCAGGGAGCTAGCCGCTTCTGTAAACAAAATCAGCGGCTTACCGATCAGCTCGCGCTGAGGAAAATTCAGCAGTTTGGCGATCGCACAGTTGGCCTCTAAGATCAGCCCCTCCGCATCGGTTACCAGATACCCATAGGGGGCAAAGTTAAATAGATCGTGGTAGCGCCGACGCTCGATTTCGAGTTGGTGCTGTGCCCTGAGCAGCAGCTGGTTTTGCTGCACGACCTCCTCCTGCGACATGCGCAATTCGTCGAGCACCCCATATAGCTCATGCAGAGCATCGGCCACCAGGTGGGGCTGTGTGGGTGACTTGACCGCTTGCAGCTGCAACTCTGTCGCCCGCTGGCAGACAGTATTGATAGAGAGTACTAAATCCATGAGTCTACTTACTCCACTGAGACCTGGCAGTGGCCAGACCGTTGAGATTACTGTGGGGCGTCTCAGCAACCGCTGAGACGCCTTCTTGATCCCGGTTAGGGGCTAAAAAACAGGGGCGAAAATAGGCCCTAACCGGTTCCGCGCTCGACCCAGCCCACACTCGATCAGGCTGTTGTTTAACGTCAATACGCTAAGAGCTTCTTAACCTTCCTGTGCTCAAACCTATACGATGGTTATCGCCAATCTCACCCAACCCAAGGTAGACATATCGCTCAACCCCTAACATTTCATCCCTGAGGTCGACACTGCCTAGTCCTCTGAAGCGGCAGTAACCCACCTAGGGCGAAAACCCTCCTGCGTCCTAAAGTCCCCTTTCTACCTCCTGCCTCTTGCCTCCTGCCTTACGGTACTAATCGCCCTCGGTAGCCGTCAGGTTCGGGGAGCGGAGCCTCAACCACGGGCAGGTAGACCTGAAATTGGGTGCCACAACCCAGCTCACTCGACACCTGAATAAAACCGCCGTGGCTTTTGACCAGGCTAAACACCGTCGACAGCCCCAGCCCAGTGCCCTGCCCGGCGGGCTTAGTGGTAAAGAAAGGGTCAAAAATACGCTCTAGACTCTGGGGCGCAATGCCCATGCCACTGTCGGCCACGGTGATCACCACGTAGGGGCCAGGGTGGGCATCGACATGGCTGTGGGCCTCGGCGGGGTTGAGCTGACAGGGTGCCACGGTCAGGGTGAGCGTGCCCCCAGCGGGCATGGCATCGCAGGCATTGATACAGAGATTCATTAAAATCTGGTGCAGCTGGGTGGGGTTGGCGACCACATAGTAGGTCAGCTCGTCGGGAATCTGGGGGCAAATTTCAATTGACCGAGACGTGGTTTGCTCTAGCAGGGCCGCCACCTCTAGCAGCGGCTGCCTGACCAACAGCGGCACCTTTTTTTCGCTGGTGCCCCGGCCAAACAGCAGCAGCCGTTGAATCAAATCGATGCTGCGCTGGGCGCTGCTGCGGATCAACGTCAGCAGTTCTCGGTGGGGCTGTAGCTCGGCCTGACATGGCTTGAGCAAAAAATCGGCGGCGGTCAAGATCGGGCCGATCGCATTGTTGAGATCGTGGGCAATGCCGCTGGCCATGGTACCCAGGCTATCGATGCGCTGGGCGCGGTACACCTGGGTCTCTAGCTGTTTGATCGCGGTGATGTCGGTGTTGACCACCAGCACCGCCTGGGGCTGCCCACTGGCGTCATACATGGGGGTGCGGCGGCTGAGCACCACCCGCGACTGGCCGCTGGGGGTGGTGTGCTCTAGCTCACCCTGCCAGCTAGAGCTGTCGGTGGCCGAGGGGGCCTGGGCCGAGGGGCTGGGCCGCAGCAGGCGATCAACGGGTTGGCCAAGGGCGGCGGCGGCGGGCAGCTCGTAGAGGCGCTCGGCCCCTCGGCTCCAAAATTCGACGATGCCCTGCAAGTTTTGCGTGTAGATCGCATCGGGGACGATGTCGATCAGGGCCGCCTGTTTTTTAACGGTCTGGGCCGCCTGGCGGTGGTAGTCGCGCTCTTGTTGCAGCCGGGCATTGGCCTGGGTCAGCTCGGCGGTGCGGGCGGCGACCTGCTGCTCTAGGTCGGCATGGGCCAGCTGCAACTGCCGCTCGATCTGCTTGCGCGGGGTAATGTCTCGCAATAGCCACAGCAGGGTGGTGGCTTGCCCCTGGGTGCCTTTGAGGCTGGCCACCGTAATCGCCACCGTCACCGGCTCGCGGTTTTTGCCCGCCAGGCTGATCTCCCAGTCTTGCTGGGCCTGGGGAGCGGCCAGCCGGGCCTGAAAGCGGAGGCGATCGCCCGCCGCCACAAACAAGAGCAGCGGCTTTTGCTCTAGATCGCGCTGGGGCCAACCGCAGAGGGCGGCGGCGGCCCGGTTGGCCTGGCAAATCAGACCATTGGCATCGGTGACGAGATAGCCATCGGGGGCCAGCTCAAACAAGGTGGCATACCGCTGGCGCTCGATCTCAAGCAGCTGCTGGGTGGTTAGCAGGTGTCGGTTTTGCTCTAAAAGCTCTTCGTCGGCGGTATGGAGTTCTTCTAAGACAAAGTAAAGGGCTTTCAGGGCTTCGTCGAGCGGCTCGGTCTCTACCGCTACCTGACTGGCCAGCTCACGTAGTTGTAAGGACTGCTGGTAGACCCGGTCAAGCTTGCCTGAAACCTCCATTTGCGTATCCTTTACCCTGATGAATAATGATGTGTAAACCTAAAAACTATCCTGCATCAAGCTGCCTTCGCAGACTGTGCCCTAAGGGATATAAACCCTACAGAACTAGGAATAGCAGTACATTTTGCAGAGGGCATCTTCCCCCAGGTCGAACTTTGCCTGGGGTCTGAGAACTGGACTCTAGAGCTGGGGGTACCCGCTGCTGAATAGTTTTTGCTAAAAGCTTAACCTGCTACTCTTATAGCCAAACTTTGTGTAGAAGCCGTGAAGAAACTGGGCCAAAGAAAAGAATCACTAATTTTTTTCTTGACAAGGAAAAATTAGTGATTCTTTGAGCCGCGCCCAAATTTACCCTCGACTACCCCGCCAACTCTCTGCGCCAAGCTGGGGATCATGACTGTGACAAACGAGCCCGGTTAACCAGGCGGTGAATCTGGGCTGGGGGTGAGATCATTGATGGCGATTAAAATCAGCTCTCTGCCGTCTGTCAGGGTGATTTTGCGCAGGTTGAGGCTCATGATTTTGCGGCCAATCTGCTCAAACCGATGGTCAACACGAAAGTCTTTGACCTCAAGGTTGTGGGGCAGTACGTCTTCGAGCTGCGATCGCAGCTCGGCGATATTCCACTGGCCATTGCCCAGTTCAAAAAACAGCCCCGCCTCAGTCTCGTCCGGGCAGACCTGAAAGGTGTCATAAAACCGCTGGTTGGCCGTCACGACCCGCAGGTTGTCGTCGAGCACCACCAGGCTCTCGCCCACCGTCTGGGCGATCGCCTCGGCATAGTTTTGCTGGCTCTCGACACTGCGCTTAAAGGTATCGATCTGCACCAGCACCAGCACCGCCCCGCCGACCCGGTTGTCATTAGTGTGGTATGGGCGAATTTGCAGCTGGTACCAGCAGCCATCTTGATCTTGCACCTCTTGGGTGGTGATAGTCAGGGTACTGATTACCTCAGTGATCTCGGCGGCTAGGTCGGTGATGGTGAGATTGTGGTTGATATTTCTCAGCGATCGGCCCAGGTCGGCGGTGATGAGGTTAAACAGATCGGCTGCGGTGGGGGTAAAGCGGCGAATGGTCAGATCGGCATTGAGCATCAAAATCGGAATATTGGTGCTGCTCAGCAGGTTTTCAAGATCGCCGCTCACCTATATGGCCTCAAGATTGCGGCGGTGCAGCTCGGCGTTGATGGTGCTGAGTTCTTCGTTGGTGGCCTGAATTTCTTCCTTAGCGGTTTGCAGTTCTTCGTTAGTGCTTTGCAACTCTTCGTTGCCAGAGAGGGTTTCTTCGTTGGCAGCCCTGAGATCTTGGTTGGTCGCATCCTGCTCTTCAATAATGGATCGCAGGTAGGCCTGGGTGTCTTCCAACTTTTGCTCTAGGTGCTGAATCAGCGCCTGCTCTGGGCTAAGAGACTCGGTAGACTCGGCTTCGGTTACCAGCTCTGGCAGGGCCTGCCAGGCCGTAAACAAAATCAAAAAGTAGGGGTCAACCGCCGCCTCGGGTTTAATCGGTACGACATCTAGCCGCACCTGCCGAGTCACGCCACCGACTTTGATGGCCGTAGTGGTTTTGTTGACCGGCTTTTCTGACTCCTGGGCGTCGTGGAGCAGGGTGCGCAGGTCGAGGCGCAGGTCTTCTCGCACCATTTTGAGCAGGCTGAGGCTGGCCTGCCCCGGCGACGGCGAGAGGTAAGGCTCCATCGTGCCCCGAAACTGCACAATGTCGAAGAGGTTATTGACTACCACCCCCACCGGAGCATAGTCGTTTAGCACCAGCTGGTCGACCAACTCACTCAGGTTGGGGGCGGCTGGCCGGGGCGGGGTGACCGCCACATCGAGGGTCGATTGGGCCAGGGCGGCGGTGCTGCCCAACTCCATGGACACCAGCTGGTCAGAGGCCTGTTTGGCATAGAGTTTGTGCTTAGCGCTGACCACTCGAAATAAGTTAGTAAAACCGCCCACGCTCTCGGCAGAGCCCAGCAGCAAAAAGCCGTTGGGCTTAAGCCCGTAGTAAAACAGCGGAAAAACCTTTTTTTGTAGCGCCATGCCAAAATAAATCAGCACGTTGCGGCAGCTAATTAAGTCGAGCCGCGAAAATGGCGGGTCGCTACAGAGATTTTGGCGGGCAAAGATGCACAGCTCGCGCACGGCTTTGTTGACCTGATAACCCCCCTCGGTGGTCACAAAAAACCGCTCTAGCCGCTCGGGCGAAACATCGGTGACTTCGCTGGGCCGATATAGGCCCAGGCGGGCTTTTTCGATGGTGGACTCGCTCAGATCGGTGGCAAAAATTTGAATTTTCGGCTGGTGGGGCTGCTCGGCCAAAAACTCGACTAGGCCAATAGCGAGGGAGTAGGCCTCTTCACCGGTAGAGCACCCGGCCACCCAAATGCGCAGGGGGCTGTCGGCGGGGCGATCGCGCAGCAGCTGCGGAAATATCTCCTGTTTGAGGGTATCAAACACCTCCGGGTCGCGAAAAAAGCTGGTCACATGAATCAAAATTTCTTTATAGAGCGCTTTGACCTCGCTGGGGTGAGTTTGCAGGTAGCGCACGTAGGGGTCGAGGGTCTCGAGCTGGTAGAGCGCCATGCGCCGCAAAATGCGCCGCTGCAGCGTGGCGTGCTTGTAGGCCCTAAAGTCAACCCCAAAAGCCGAGTGAATGATATTTAAAATGCTCAGCAGGTTGGCTTCACCGGCTTGGCTCGGTGGGGGCACGGCCTCGGCGAGAGCCTGGCCCGCGACGTAGGGGTGGTGGCTAATTTTGGCTAGCTCCACAGCGATCTCGGCCGGGGGCAGCACAAAATCGACCTGCCCGGTGGCCATGGCGCTACTGGGCATAGACGAGATCTGGGCGGTGTCTTCGGTCTGGGCAAAGGTAATGCCCCCGGCGGCTTTCACCGCTTCAATACCTTTGGAGCCGTCGCTGTCGCCCCCCGACAAAATCACGGCGATCGCCCGATTACCCTGATCGGCCGCCAGCGATTTGAGAAAAACATTCACCGCAAAATTTAGCCGGCTCCCCGAGTTTCGCGGCGTCAGGTGGAGCTGCCCCTGCTCTAGGGTCATATTTCTATTGGGCGGAAGCACATACACCTGGTTAGGGGCGACGGTAGTGCCCTCCTCGGCTTCTTGCACCGGCATCGTGGTGGTGCGCGACAAAATATCGCTCAGCAGGCTTTGTTGGCTGGGGTCTAGGTGCTGCACCAGCACAAAGGCCATGCCCGTATCGGTCGGCAGGTGGCTGAGTAGCTCACTAAAGGCTTCTAACCCCCCCGCTGAAGCGCCAATCCCCACCACCGGAAAATCTTTGGCCGGGGTCGTAAACGGCAGCTGAGCACGATTGATCGCAGTCGAGCCGGAAGGCGAGGGTGAGTCGGGTTGAGAAGGCATGGGAAGGGGGACGGGTGTAAGGTGTTGGGTTTCGGGTTTCGGGTTTCGGGGCGGCCTGATACCTAAGACCTGATACCTAAAACCTAATACCTAATACCCAACACCCTGCCATTGGCTCTACCCCTGGGTCAGTTCCATCACCGTTTGCACCAGCTTTTCGATGTCGAGGGGTTTGGCCAGGTGGCGCTGATAGCCGCAGGCTATCGACTCTTGCTGGTCTTCGTCGCGGGCGTAGGCGGTCAGGGCGATCGCCGGAATGTCGCCGCCCCGCTCGGGGGGCAGGTCGCGAATGCAGCGAATCAGGCTGTAACCGTCGATCTCGGGCATGCCAATATCGCTAATCAGCACATCGGGCCGAGGGTCTACGAGGTGATCGAGCAGCTCGGCGGCAGATCCTAGGGTGAGCACCTCGGCCCCATACTGCCCCAGCAGCACCGTCAGCAGCTCGCGGGTGTCGGCTGAGTCATCCACCGACAACACGCGAATGCCCGTCAGATCGACATTGGCGAGGGGCAGGCTGGCGGCGGGGTCGGCTTTGGCCTGGGCGGTGAGCTTGGGCAGCTGCACCCTAAAGGTGGCCCCCTGCCCCTCGCCATCGCTGTGGGCGCTAATGGTGCCGCCGTGAATGTCTACCAGCTGGCGCACGATCGCCAAACCCAGACCCAGCCCGCCGTGCTGGCGCGTAATCGAAATGTCTTCTTGGCGAAATGACTCAAACAGGTAGGGCAAAAAGTCGGCGCTAATGCCCATGCCCGTATCTTGCACCGTGATTTCGGCCTGATCGGCGATCGCCTTGAGGGTGACAGTCACCTGCCCGGCCTTGGGCGTAAACTTGATCGCATTTGACAGCAGGTTGGTGACGATCTGCTGAAGACGAGCCGCGTCGCCGCTGGCCCGCACCGTGCTATCGAGGTCGACCTCAATGGCAATGGCCTTAGCCGCCGCCGCGCCTTTGACCGTCTCTAGGGCCGACTCTACTATGGTGGCCAAATTGACCGGAATCGGGTGGAGCTGGAGCTTGCCGCGCAAAATCTTGGCCAGGTCGAGCAGGTCGTCGACCAGCTGGGCCTGGAGCAGGGCATTGCGCTCAATGGTGGCCAGAGCCTGAGCGGTGCGCTCGGCGTCAAAACTGCGGGTTTGCAGCAGCTTTGCCCAGCCCAAGATCGGGTTGAGCGGCGACCTCAGCTCGTGGGAGAGCACCGCCAAAAACTGGTCTTTGAGCCGGTTGGCCTGCTCGGCCTCTTCGCGGGCAATGCGCTCGCGCTGGAGCAGCTGTTCGCGATCGCGCTCGCTCTGTTTGAGGGCGCTGATCTCAGCAAAGCCCCCGATCGCACCGCGCACCTCCCCTGAGGGGCCGTAGAGGGGCACCGCCCTGCCATAGATCCAGCGCACCGTGCCGTCGGGGTAGACAAACTCGATCTCATCGGTCACCGCTTGCCGGGTGCGGATCGCCTTTTGCATTGGCAGATCGGCGGGCAAGATTTCGCGCCCCTGCTGATAGGTCTTAAACGGCAGCAAAGACTCGTCTTTGGGGCTGGTGATGGTGATCAATGACCCCGGCTCAGTGCCCATCAGTTCGTGGGCCATGCGATTGGCCGTCATCTGACGGCAAGTGGCATCTTGAGCAATCCAGATGGCGGCGGGGGCCGCTTCCATCAGGGCTGCCAGGTCTTCGGTTTGGGCCCTAGCGCGGGTCTCGCTGTCGACTAGGGCCTGCTCAAAGTGCTTTTGCTCGGTGACATTGATGGCAATGCCGGTCATACGCACGGGCTTGTCCAGCTCGTCATAAAAGGTCTGCCCCCTGACCATAATCCAGCGCTGGCCATCGGCCGGGTGATCGATGCGAAAGCTGACCTTGAGGTTTTGGCCCTGGTCGATCGCCTCGCGAACTTTACGATCAATGTAGGGGCGATCAGCGGGCAGCACCGTGTTCAGCCAGTTCTCGTAGGAGGGGGTGACGCTGAGATCTAGCCCGTAGAGGTGGTAATGCTCCTCAGACCAGGTGACGAGGTCGTTCTGCATATCCCAGTCCCACAGGCCCACTCCGGCGGCGCGCTGGGCCATGCGCAGCTGCTCTTCGCTCTTTCGCAGGGTGATTTCGGCCTGCTGGTGCTGGTTGGTAGTCTGGGCGAGGGCTGTTTCGGCCCGGCGCAGCTCGGTGATGTCGGTGTTTGAGCCCACCCAGCGCAGCACCTGCCCCTGGTCATTGCGCACCGGAGTCGCGCGGGAAAGAAACCAGCGGTACTGCCCGTCTTGGCCCCGCAGCGGAAAGGTGTCTTCCCAAATGTCGCCATTGGCGAGGCAGCGACGAACTTTTTTTAACACCCGCTCGATATGGTCAGGGTGATGCACCTGCTGCCAACCCCAGCCCTGCACCTGGTCTAGGGTGGTGCCCGTAAACTCGTACCAGCGCTGGTTGTACCAAAATATCCAGCCACTGGGGTCAGCCATCCAGGCCAGCTGAGAAATATTGTTGGCCAGGTGGTGAAACCGGGTTTCGCTCTCTTGCAGGGCGGCGGCGGTGGGGCGGCGGCGGTCGACTAAGGGCTGCCCAGGGGCCTGGGGATCGCTGGCCGGTGGCCGGGCGGTTGCAAACACCCCCTCCACCTGACCCTGGGGGTGCCAAATGGCGCTAAACGCCCAGTCGTAGCTCGTCGTCAGCGGGTTGGCATCGGTTGTTAGGGCCAGCGACCGAGGCTGCCCCGTGGCAAATACCTGGTCGGCGGCGGCGGCCAGGGGCTGCCAGTCGCTGGTCTCGTGCTTCTCTAGGCGTTGCCCCACCGGCCAGCTGTGGCCGGGCACACCCAGGGCGGCGCAGGCGTCGTTGTAAAACACCCAGCGATCGCGCCCCCACAGGCAAACCATCGGCATATCGGCATTGAGCAGAATACCCAGACTGGTTTTTAGCCCGGCGGGCCAGGTGTCTTCATCCCCCAGCGGCGTATTTGACCAATCGAGCGATCGCAACCGTATGGCCATTGGGCTGGCTCCCCAAAACCCTTCCTCGGCTGGTCGCTGATGGTGCATTCTAATCTCCCTAAAGCCTTGATTCGCCCACACCATTCACGAACCCTTCACAGCTCTAAAACCATAGCTGCTAAGAATGCCGTCAACCGTTGAGAATGCCCCAAAATTGAAACCGCCCTAGTCAGGTAGGTTCCGCATCCATAGCTTTAGCTAATAATCCGCCTTTTTATATAAAGCGTGACCTATCCTAGGGTAGAAAAAGCAGATTACTTCTTGTTAAGCTAGCCTGTCCTGGGCAAGGCAAAGGGTAATTAGTCACCGCAACAAGACGAGCCTATTGCGAAACAGGCAAAAGTCGGTAGAGTAATGAACATGACGATTCAACCATCTTCAGAAGTGAATCTCTCGGAGATCGACCCGGAAGAGCAAGGGGCGAGGTATTGGT
>JBBSKN010000035.1:0-35016 GCA_038256265.1 Phormidesmidales cyanobacterium | reverse complement strand
TGATGTGATTGAAGGAGTCAAGTTCAACAATGGCATTAGGGTCGATGACAACACCGAGTTAACCCCACAGCAGGACGCCGCTTGATTTCCTGCCGTACACCAGATTTGACTATATCTCTGAAACGACAGCGGATTCTGTAGAATCAACCTCGTGGTCGATGGCTTTGCCCCCATGCGCGTGCTGCTGGTAGAAGATGAAGAGGATTTGGGCTTGGCTATCAAGCAGGTCTTAATGGGCGAAAAGTACGTAGTGGACTGGGTGCCCGACGGTGCTCAAGCCTGGTACTGCCTGGAAAACCAGTGGACCGACTACACCGTGGCCATTATCGACTGGCTACTGCCAGAACTGTCGGGCTTGGAGCTATGCCAGCGGCTCAGAACCCACCAAAACCCGCTGCCGGTGCTAATGCTGACGGCCCTGGGCCAGCCCGAAAACCGCATCGCGGGGCTCGATGCCGGAGCGGATGACTATTTGGTCAAACCGTTTGTGATGGACGAGTTGCTAGCCCGGTTGCGGGCACTTCAGCGGCGATCGCCCCAGCTACGACCCCAAACCCTCACCGTGGGCCCCTTCACCCTAGACGATGCCAATACCACCCTCCAGGTTGAGCACCCCGACCAGCCAACCCAATCTATTCCTCTGACGCTGAAAGAGTTTCAGGTGTTGGCTTATCTCATGCAAAATTGCGATCGCATTATCCCCGGCAGCAAGCTCCGCTCTCAATTGTGGGAAATCGATGAAGAACCCGTCAGCAATGTAGTCGCCGCCCAGATTCGTCTACTCCGCCGCAAGTTCGCTCGCTATGACTGTGATTGCCCCATCGAAACGGTGCCCGGTCAGGGATATCACTTTCGATCAACGCCATGAATAGTCAGCAGCTCTTTCGGCGCAGTCGCCTCCGGTTGGCGGTTTGGTATGCCCTGGCAATGGGCGGGCTTTTCAGCCTGCTGGGGGTGGGGATGGCTCGGGCGCTGGTGCAGTCTAACTGGGTCGCCCTGGAGCGAGAAATTGAAGCTACGGCTGGCACGCTCCACGACAGCCTGGAGCCCATGCTACCAGCCTCGGCAGACCCGACGGATGTCTTACAGCAGATCTTTCCTGACCTCTGCGTGGTAGGGCAACCCTGTGAGGCGCAGCCATCGCTGATTCAACGTCACACGATGGGGATTAGCGATCGCACTACCTACTACATCCGACTGTTCGACAACCAGGGCAACCTGCTGGCCTTTTCTCCCAATCAACCGGCACCGCTACCGGCCACACTTAATTCGGTCCCCTGGCAAACCCTGCCCACTGAAGTGGGCAGCCGCTACCGCCAGTTCACCACCATCCTCCACGGCGCTGCCCACGCCCATGCCTTCGGTGAGGACATCCATACCCATCCCTCCTGGGGCTATCTACAGGTGGGGCGTACACTGTCCGCCTTTGACGCAGAACTTCAGCGGTTGCGGTGGATTCTGATCGGGGGGATGCCCTTAGCGCTGGGATTGATTGTAATTTCGAGTTGGTGGCTGTCCGGTTTGGCGATGCAGCCTATCTACCAGTCTTACCAGCGACAGCATCAGTTCACCGCTAATGCCGCCCATGAGTTGCGCTCCCCCCTCGCGAGTCTTCTCGCTACGGTAGAAGCCATTCTGCGCTTACCACCAGAACAACAGGAACAAGTGCCCACACTGCTAGCAACCGTAGAGCGGCAGGGGCGTCGCCTCAGTCAGCTGGTGGCCGATCTGCTCTTGCTTACTGCCCTAGAGCAAGACACTACTGTCAAACCGCCTCAGTCCTGCTGCTTAAACGACATCGTTGCCGACTTAACGGAGGAATTAGCAGAGCTGGCCGCCGCGACTGATATTCACCTCAGTTGCCAAATTCCCGATACGCCTATCCACGTCATGGGGCATGAATCGCAGCTCTATCGTCTGGTGTCTAACGTGATGGCCAACGCCATTCAGTACACGCCGCCAGGAGGCTCAGTAGTGGTGAGTCTAGCCACCCATGATCGCGCCGCCACCATTGCCGTTAAAGATACCGGGATTGGCATTCCCACCGAGGAGCAAAGCCGTATTTTTGAACGCTTCTATCGAGTGAACAGCGATCGCTCTCGCAAAACAGGCGGTACGGGGCTGGGGCTCGCTATTGCCCAGGCAATTGTGCAACGCCACCAAGGGCAACTTTCCTTAGACAGTGAGATAGGCAAAGGCAGCTTATTTACCGTTTCACTTCCCTGTATGCACGCTTGAAAGTCGATGCAGCCCCTTGAACAGCTACTACCACGCCTAACCCTAAGCCAACAAGGGCCAGTACACCAAATAAAAGGCTCAGCATTTTTTGGATGTTGGTTCAAGCTAGTTGCCCGCGCCTCAAAGCAGCATCACGATCTCTCTCAGCAGGTCTTTCGTAAAAAATTCCAAAATTTGTCTAACGCCGCGTTGGACAATTGCCCTCCAGCTGCATTGCCGTAAGCCAGATCGGCTAGTTGCCTGCGCGTGCAACTAGCCTACCTCCGATGAAACACTAAAACAGCTTTCAACAAAAAGAGTTTGTTTCTACTAATGACTTCTGGAGCGATTTTACAGTCCTGCTATAGCTCGCGAGACCTATACGCTCAAATCACAGCTTCGCTACCTTAGGACCTCAACGAAGCCAATTGACGCAGTGCCTTTAAGTCTTTCTGGGTATGACTGACTGGCTTTTTAACGATTGCGGTTGCTCACCAAAATTCTGCATCCACCTTACACAATTCCTCTGGGTATTGTGAATCTGAGTAAATTGCTGCAATTGCTTGGCCGGGAGCGGCTTACTCAATAAGTAACCTTGAACACTACTACAGCCTAGGGTTCGCAATATCTCCAACTGTTCTACTGTTTCGACCCCTTCAGCCACCGTTTCCAGATTTAGGCCGTGGCCCAGAGCAATCACCGCTTGCACAACAGCAATCTCCCTCGATTCGGGGGACAGATCTTGAATAAACTCACGGGCAATTTTGAGGGAATGGAGCGGAAATTGTTTCAAGGCAGCAAGGGAAGAATACCCTGTGCCAAAATCATCCATTGAGATGTAAATCCCCATATCTTTCAATTCTTGCAAGGTAGAGATCGCGGCAGGGATATCCTGCATCACTACTCTTTCCGTAATTTCGACCTCTAGCTGGCTAGGATCAAGCCGATGAGCTAGCAAAATTTGAGCAATCTTTTTAGGCAAGTTCTTTTGCTGAATTGTTTGAGCAGAAAGATTAACAGCGATACGCAGTGGTGGGTTCCCGAGGTGTTGCCATGTGCGAATCTGAGCACAGGCGGCCCGAATGACCCAGTCATCAATCGCGCTGATTTGCCCCGTCACTTCGGCTGTTGCTATAAACTCTCCCGGCATCAGCAACTCTTTACGCGGATGCTGCCAACGAATTAAAGCCTCAGCGGCAGTCACCTGGCCTGTCTGCAAGTCCATCTGGGGCTGATAGTGCAGCACAAACTCAGATTGCTCCACAGCCCTATGAAGGTCATGGGTCAAAATCAGTTGATCCAGGGCATTCCCTATCGTGACAGAGGAGTGGATTTTATAGTTATTGCGCCCCTGATGCTTGGCGTCATACATGGCTGCATCCGCATTTTTTAGCAGGGTCTCAACATCTTGACCGTGGCCGGGGGCGAGAGCAATGCCAATGCTCATCGTCACTCGAAAGGCTTGGCGATTGAACACAAACGGCTCACGTAGGCTATTAAGAACCCGTTGAGCCACTTTCATAACATCTTCGGTGGACTGAATATTTTGGAGCATCAGGGTAAATTCATCCCCACCCCAACGCGCCACAACATCGCCCTCTTTTAAACAGCCTGAAATTCGCCGTGCCACTTGCTGCAATAGCTGATCCCCCACGGCATGGCCCAGGGTGTCATTAATCGCCTTGAAATGGTCAAGGTCCACAAAGCAGACCGCTAGCATCCTGCTATCCAGTCTGTTGGTGAGGAGTTTGAGTTGTTCTAAAGCCTTGACCAATTTTTCTTCAAACAGCAGTCGGTTAGGTAATTCAGTGAGCCGGTCATGACAAGCTTGATGGCGAATCGTTGTCTCAATCCGCCGCTGCATCACGGTGATGTATAAATGGGTGGCCAGGGTTTGTAACAGTTTGATGTCTTCTGCGTGCCAACCTAAGGCAAAGGGCGTATCCGCTAAGTCTTGAGAGGATGGATTGGCAGCGGCAGTCGTCTGTTGGCGGGTTGGAAACCCATCGGTCGCCAACAGATTCGTACCCAGTTCACAACGAAACAGGCTGAACCACCCAATGGCTTGGTGCTGATATTGCAAGGGCACAATCAGTACAGAATGAATGGCGACCGCTTCGAAAGCTGCTCCTAAGGCCCGTAGGCGTGGATCTTGCCTAAAGTCTTGCAGGGTGTAGAGATGGTAAGTTGGAGTTTCCTCACTACTCGTTGTCTGGTGCCTTCCACTATTCGCGCTCTGGGCCAAATGACGCCAGAGATATCGTTCAACCTCCAGGGTTAAGGCGGGTTGCACTCCTGAACGGTAAAGTTGGTCACTCTGCGCTTCGGTGTTGGCGGAGATATAGAGCTGTCCACCGGTACAACCAACTGCGGTAACGGTAGCATCAATGACTTGCTGCATCACTCGCATGGTATCTCCAGGCGTATGCAACAGGCGGGTGAGGCGATTGATGGTGGCTTCCGCCTGAGCTTGCTGAGACGCTTGTTTTAGCAGGGTTGCTTGAGCAATCGCAATGCCGACATGGGCCGAAAGTTCTTTAAGAAAGTCCAGTTCCCAAGATTGCCATTCACGATGGTGATGGCACTGATGAGCAATTAATAGCCCCCAAAGCTTTTGATTGTGGAGAATTGGGGCCACTAGCTTGGACTTCACGCCAAGTTGATGGAGGGTTTCGACCAAACAGGCTGAGAGACCGTCTTGCTTAATATCAGTAATGGCGCGGACCCGGCCCTGTTGGTAAAAGCAGTGACTTTCAACCGGAAAGACCTCTTCTAGTAGCGGTTGATCCATTAACGCAAAGCATCCCGGAGCAACGGCTTCATTCGTCACTGAACCGGTACCGTCAGGATTGATGCGATAGGTCAGTACCCGATCAGCCTGCAACAGTTGCCTGACCTCAGCCACCGTCGTGTCCAAAATCTGATTGAGGTCCAACGACTCACGAATGCGGTGCGCTACCGCCGTAATCAAACGCTCCCGCTCAAATTGCTGCCGCAGTTTCGTCTCTAGCTGCTTTTGAGCCGTTATATCGTGACAGATGGCGATGTAGTGATAGGGCGTATTATCCGCCTCAAGAAAGGGGACGATAGTAGTATTAGCCCAATACAAGCCACCGTCCCGAGCGCGTTTTTGAATTTCTCCCCGCCATACCTGCCCCTGATTGAGGGTTTGCCAGATGGCTTCTAAATCGGTCGGAGACTGTTCGCCTTCCTCCAGCAAACGATGATGGTTACCAATGAGTTCTACCGCTGAATATTGGGAGATTTCGCAGAACTTATCATTGGCATAGGTGATCAACCCTTGGGCATCTGCGATCACCATAATGGAAGACTGATCCAACGTAAACTCAATATCTGTTCGGTCTTTTAGAGTTTGCTGAAGCACCCGGTGCGCGTATCTCAGCTCCAGTTGTGCCACGACCTGACGGCTCAAGATGCGCAACCCTTCAAGCTGCTCTGAGTCTAGTTGACGCGGTTGCTGGTCAATGATGCACAGCGTCCCCAGCCGATAACCATAGGCAGTAATGAGGGGAAAGCCAGCGTAGAAACGAATGTGGGGCTCCCCGACGACTAGCGGATTCTGCGCGAAGCGCTCGTCGAGCAGGGCATTTTCGATGATGAGAGGCTGCGACTGTACAATCGTGTGGGCGCAAAAGGACCATTCGCGGGGAGTTTCCGTTGTTGTCAGTCCAACCTTTGCCTTAAACCACTGGCGGTGGTCATCAACCAGACTCATCAGGGCGATCGGGGTTTGGCTGATCTGGGTGGCGAGTTGAACTAAATCATCAAAAGCCGCTTCTGGGGCCGTATCCAGGAGATCATATCGAGCTAACGCGGCTAACCGAGCCGCTTCATAATCGCCCCCGATATTTGGCATCCTCTCTCCCCCTTAACGTCTTGATGGAGCAACCACCGCCGTAGCGTAGTCCAGATAACAGGGTGCCTAGGTTTACACTCAGACGTATCGGAGACTACAAACATCGTAACCTCAGTACGGATAGAAGCTATTGCTTTGATGTATAAATTGACCTCCTTCAGCAGGTTGTCGCCATCTTTCTATTAAGGTTTAGTAGTTCAATACGGCGATCACCCTCGACACCTGCTCCGGCCTCACCTCCAAATACTGCTGCAATGACGCCGTTAGGGCGACATCAGGGGCGCTAGTTGAAAATCGTGAATTTGACACCATTCGATGCAGCAGCACCCTAGGCTTACTGATGATCGCCCTCACCCGAGCGCGGCTGCGGTAGACGGACAGTGAACGTTGTGCCCTCATCCTCCGTCGAGGCGACCTCTACCGTGCCCCCATGGGCGACGACGATCTCGCGCACAATGTACAACCCCAGCCCAACGCTGCCCGGAACCCGCTGTGCTGTCGAGTCTGGCATGGTGTGGCGCGTGAGCGGATCGAAGATCGTTGCCAGCATCTCAGGCGGGATCGGCGGCCCTTCGCTACGCACGCTCAAGACCACGGTTGCGCCGTCTGAAGCAACCGATAGCTTGATCGGCCCCTCGGTCGACCCGTGCTGAAGGGCGTTGCCCATCAGGTTAGAGATAACCTGGCGGATGCGGTCCGCATCGCAGTCGCCCGTGAGGTCGCCGTCTGAGTGAAAGCGCAGCGTGCGCTGCGGGTAGGCCAGGCTAAACCCCTCAACGACGTTGCGACAGAGTTTTTCTAGATCGACCGGGCCGCGCGTCAGCGGCATCGCGCTGCCCAGCCCTGTTGAGGCGAAGTCGATCAGGTCACTGATCAACCGCGTGACCGCCTCCATGTTCGTTTCAATGATCGACAGCGCCCTGACGGAGATCGGGTCTTTGCTCGGGTCTTTGTTTACGGTACGCGAGATCAGTTGGGCGGCCATGCTGATGCAGTTGAGCGGGTTGCGCAGGTCGTGGCCGAGAATCGCCAAAAACATGCTGCGCGACTGGTCGACGCGACTGGTGTAGCTGCCGATGGCCTCGGCGAGGGATTGGTCGATCGCCGCGTTGAAGCGGGTGATGTCGTCGATGTCATTGATGTCGATCTGCGGGCCGCTCTCGCGCCACAGGCGGAGCACGCTGGCGCGCAGGGCGCGATATTCGAAGACAACCTCCACAATATCGAAGCCCGAACCCAGGCGAGCCGCGCCGTGCATTGCGGAGGCTTGGTCGAGCTGGTCGCTTTCTTCGCCACCAGCGCCGCCCTGGCCTTTAGACTTGCTCTCGTGCTGTGCGGAGCTTTGACCAGCCTGCATATCCTCCGCGGCTGCCCGCAGCATTGGCTCGGCGTCGTCACGTAGGGCGAGTTTGGTCATCGTCCTCCCCGGTGTGAGGCTGCGCGCAAACGCATCCCATTCTGAGAGAATAAGCTCGATGTTCCCGAGAATGAAGTCTGCCAGTCGCATCGATTTTTCCGTGGGGAACATCTATAAACGATATAGCCAGTATGGGTAAGAATAGAGTTTCTCTTGAGCTGAAAGTGCCGCCAATTGCAGTCGTGATTGTATTCGCAGTGGTCATGGCAGGTGTAGCTAAGCTATTGCCAAGGCTATCTTTTGGGTTTCCGGGACGCTTAGGGATGGCGATCTCACTAGCCTTAGCGGGTGTCAGCATTATTCTGGCAGGCATTCTGGCTTTTCGGCAGCATCGAACGACGGTCAATCCGCTTAAGCCTGAAACTGCAACAGCTATCGTCACGACAGGAGTATATCGCTTCACTCGTAACCCGATGTATGTGGGCTTTGTCCTGATACTTGCTGGCTGGGCTGCTTTTTTAGCAAACCTGGGAGCGGTGTTGGTGTGGCCAATCTGCGAGGTTTACTTGACCCAGTTCCAAATCAAACCTGAAGAACGAACACTTCTGGAAAAGTTTGGTAGGACTTTTACTGACTACATGGCCAGGGTTCGGCGATGGGTCTAGCAATTGGCTCCTAACCAGCTACAGCGTTTACACTGATTTCAGGCTATTGAAGGCATATCTATCTCATCATTCTGGAAAAAATTAGTATGGCTACGCTAAAGCAATCAAAGATCTTTGTTGGTGCGCTTGTCGCTGGTATTGCTTCACTGACTATCATCGTCGGAGCCGTCATGGCTCAGGATAGTGGTGAGTCTAGTGGTTGTGCATGTTGTGAAAATATGGGTCAAATGAATCGGCCATCTGATTCAACAGGTCAGTAAGTACCGATCAGCGCGGTCTAATAACTTTGTTGCAGCGGACGGTAGAGAGATCTGGG
Source organism: Phormidesmidales cyanobacterium (assembly GCA_038256265.1). Classification (GTDB taxonomy): domain Bacteria; phylum Cyanobacteriota; class Cyanobacteriia; order Phormidesmidales; family Phormidesmidaceae; genus Nodosilinea. The sequence goes on along the minus strand of JBBSKN010000035.1, from coordinate 26,584 downwards.
CGATGATGCCAAGGGTATCTACCGACGTTAAACACAAACATTAGACGCATGTATAAACGAGATTTTCGGCCTGAGAACAGCAAAGTTGCCCGGTCTAGTTGTCCACGCCTCAGCCAGCATCCCAATCTCCCTCGGCGGCTTTTTCATGAAACCTTCCATAATTGTCCAGCGCAGCGCTGGACAATTATGGGGCAACCTTATTAGCTGCGCGCGCAGGCAACTACTCAATCAGATCGGCGACAGTTAGACACGAAGCCTTTAAAGGCTTTCAGCTTATTTGCAGCTAATGTGAGCTCAACCTCTCGTTGTGAGCCATTGGCAATTAATGTGAGCATGACAGCTCGACTATTTGCAGTTAATGTGAGCTGAAGGTCGGACCGTTTACGAGCCCTTACCCTAACCAACCTGACTACAGCTATAACGTCAGGTAAAAGCCTTGGATCCGACATTCCGCAGGTTGACAGGGCTTAATTTAGGAGATAGTAGCGGCAGGCGGGAAAGCCCATGAGGCGGATGATTTTGCTGCGTTCCTCAGAGAGGTTGCTGACCTGCTGAACGGTGTTCATCGAGACTAGATGAATCGCCTGGAACTTCTGCAAAATCCAACGAAAGGTAGGAATGCGGGTGGGGCGTTGCTTTTGGTCAAGTACCGTTTCATCGGCCTGGGTCAGTTGGGCTCTGAGCTGGCGTTGCCCCAAACTATAGACGAGGAGGGTCAAGGCCATCACAAGGGCGAGGGCTTCTACTCGTTGGGGCCTTTTGACAAAGACGCTACTGGTGAAGAAGAGGGGGTCTTTGAGGAATCGAAAGCCACGTTCCACGTGCTGCTGGCCCTTGTACTCGCGCAGCAGTCGTTCGGCTGGATAAGCTTGCGCGTCCAGAACATTGGTGGCCAAGATGAAGCGCCGGTGGCGCTGTTGGCACTGAGCCTCGTACTCAGCCGTGCGCTCCAGGGTCGCTTGCCACTGATACCCTATCGTCTGTGGGTCTGAGGGGTTAGCGCGCTTGGGCCGACCCGGGGGGCGCTTGGCGGCAACTGACACCAGCGTGACCTGAGTGAGCTTGTAGCCGGTGAGGGTGTCCTGAAAGCGCATCAGCGCCTCCATGGCATCAGGTTTACAGGCAAAGGTCTGGCTGCACAGCTGCCGCAACTGCCGTTGCAGCCTTTTTTTCTCCTTTTCGAGGGGTTTGAGCCAATCGTCTGACTCATTCCGGTGTGGGCTTTCCACCAGAATCCAGCGCTGCTCCACCCCGCCATAGATCTGCCGTTGCTCCCACAGTCGATAGCCTTCCAGCTCACAGGGCATCTCAGTTAACGAGTCAAGGCTACTATCGACTAGGGTTTGAGCGGCCTTGAGGGTCACAGGCACCCGGCTCAGCCACGGCAAACTCCCCACCGCCTGAATATTCGGTTCGCTATAGAAGGCCGCATCTGCCACCATCAGGGCGGGCGTCTCCCACTGCTCGGCAAAGGCACTCATCAGTCCTGCAAAGGTCTGACTGTCGGTCTCATTGCCGCTACCGACCTTAAACCACACCGGGATGCCACCGTCGGCCGTACAGATCAAGTTGACCAAAAACTGCTTCAAGTCGGGGCGATGGTCTCTCGAATACCCTCGACAAATCTCAATCGCCTGAGGTGCCGCTGACTCGGCCTCCGACTCTACCTCAGGCCCATTCGCTGACGGGTACTCGCCGTCGAGGGCAAACGAGGTTGAGTCCAGATGCCCCTGGCTGACGCTGACGCCAAAGCGCTTGACTGCCTGCATCGCCACCTTCAGAAAAAACAGCGTCGTGCCGTACTCAAACAGGCGATCCAACACTCGCCCCAGGCGGTCATCATTGAGATGGGCGGCCGTAATGCCAGGCCCCAATAGATGCTCCACCGGTTTGCCTTCGAAGAACTCGCTAAACAGGTACAACGGCGCGCTGACAAACCCCAACCCATTGAGAATCATCGCTTTCAGCACTTGTCCTGGGCTGATGTGGTTCAGGCTATGAGTGTCGAGGAGCGCGTCAGCTAGCTCTACCATCCCGATCTCATCCACGAGCGCGGCCACTAAGCCCAAGTGATCCAGATTCTCTATCTTCAAGGCGCGATCCCAATGCGTGCCCTGAGCTTACCCCAACCGCCCTAAATATCCATTTCGTCAACCTGCGGAATGTCGGTTGGATCCCTGCGTAGTCTGAAGGGGGCATGGTGAGGAGCACGGCGATCGCCTTCGTGAGCTCTGCTTCAGGCTATAGCTGATTTTGCCTGAATAAATACAGTATTAAATGCTACCGTCTTTTACAATTCGGGCGACCAACTCTCTAGAGCAACCTGTGGCCTATTGGCCCTGCCTTTATGCGATCGCTGAACCAATTGAGCATTAAGTCCAAGCTCATTCTGATGCTGCTAGCGGTAAGCGGGCTTTCCACCCTGATTACGGCTTCTTTGGGTTACCGCAGCGGCCAAACCAACCTGACTGATCGCGTCTTTAGCCAACTCACTAGCGTGCGGGCCTCCACGGCCTACCAGATCGAGTCGCATTTTAAGATGATTCGGCACCACACCCAGACCATGAGCGAGAACCCCGCCATTATCAGCACCATGGCCGAGTTTGATGCCGCTCTAGCAGAGCTGGACACCGTGGCGGTGCCGGCCCAGGCCGATGGGGCGATCGCCAAGTACTACCAGGATGAACTACTCACCCGCCTGGCCAAGGTGGAAGAGGGCACCCCGATTCTGCAATCCTACACGCCCCAGACGGCAGCGGGCCGCTACTTGCAGTACCACTATATTGCCGCCAACCCCAACCCAGTGGGCAAAAAGCACCAGCTCACCCAGGCCACCGATGGCAGCGACTACAGCGACCTCCACGCCCGCTACCACCCAATTTTTCGCAACCTGATCGAAAAATTTGGCTACTACGACATGTTTCTGATCGACCCCGACGGCAACATTGTCTACACGGTATTTAAAGAAACCGACTACATCAGCAATCTGCAAACCGGCCCCTACAAAGACAGCAACCTGGCCCGTCTGGCGGCGCGGGTACAGACATCCAATGAGCGGGACTACGCCTGGATCGAAGACTTTGAGCCCTATACTCCCTCCCATGGCGCCCCCGCCGCGTTTATTGCCGCGCCAATTTTTGACCAGTCAAAGCTGATTGGGGTGCTGGCCTTTCAGCTGCCCGTGAATGAGATTAACGCCGTCATGACCGGCAACCAGAACTGGGAGAGCGACGGCCTGGGTGAAACCGGCGAAACCTACCTGGTGGGCAGCGATGGGCTGATGCGATCGGTGTCGCGGTTTTTGGTGCAGGACCCCGAGGGCTACGCCGATAGCTTGCGGGCGATCAGGGTGAAGGAGGACGACATTACCCGCATTGACCAGTACGGCACCTCGATTTTGCAGCAAACGGTGGAAACTAAAGCGGTTGAGGAAGCCCTGACCGGCCAGGAGGGCACCCAAATTATCGACGACTATCGGGGCACGCCAGTGCTGAGTTCCTACGCACCCCTAGACATTGAGGGGCTTGACTGGGCCATTTTGGCGGAGATGGATCTGGCCGAAGCCTACTCCCCGATTTACTCCTTCAAGCGGCAAATTTTGGTGTCGGCTACCCTGCTGCTGCTGGTAACGCTGCTGGCCATGGGGCTGGCCCATCTGTTTGTCAGGCCGATTCAGAAACTGATTACCAGCGCCCGCAAGGTGGCGGCGGGCGAGCTAGATACCATCTCGGCCCTGGAGACCGAGGATGAGTTTGGCGAACTGGGCCAGTCCTTGTAACGCCATGGTACCTGGAGAGGTCACCAGCTTGAAGGCAAACTTGTCATTGATTCGGGCTGAGCAGTTACCGCTGGAAATGGTGCAAGCTCTGGCGGCCAGTTCTGCAAATCATTAGATAGCTAACCGACATGCGCTGCGATCCTGGAACCAGCTTTCGGGAGCAATCCCGAAAGCACTGTCTGCTTTTGCTTGTTCATCCCCATTGTCGGGCACCCCTTTGAGCAGATTGCGGTAGGAAATTGGTAGGACGGTTTATTGAGAACCGCTATAATCGAGGGGCAGAAGGGATTAGAAGATTTTCTGAACTTCGTTCGGGACGAAGGGGCCGTGGGTTCGAATCCCGCCATCCCGATTCTTCTAAAACCTACTGCGCTTCTGGCGTCAATCCAGACGCTAGGAAGTGATTACATTTAGTAGACCGTCTTTCGCGAGACGGTGGCCGATACCGAAATCTTTTGCCAGCTGACTCGGGCCAAGCTAAACCAACTCTAGTGTGGTTCGATAGTTTGGCTTGTGAGCAATCTTCCTCTATCGCGGAATTGTATGCCAACGAAACAATAAGGGTTTGAGCAGGATAGATGGCTTACTGATAGAACCTTAAGTAAGTAGAGTAAAACATAGCAAACCTTCATGGTTTTTATTGTGGGGAACAATGGCTCAGCTTGTAGCGACACTGCCAGACGGTAAAATCTGCGACTTCATCGATCAGAAGGTTCGTAACGATACCCCTGAAGAGTACGTGCGGCAGAATATTGAGCGCCGCTTGGTGCTTGAGCTGGGCTACTTGCCTGAGCAGATTGAGGTCGAGTATCCGATCAAGCAGGGTAGTAAGACGGTTCGGATTGACTTGGCGATTTTCCGAGAGGGCGTGCAGCACGAGCAGGAGAATGTTTGGATCATCATTGAATGCAAGCGTGACTCAGTACAGCCCTCTGCCAGCAAGGATGGAATTGGCCAACTCAAGTCTTACATGGCGGCTTGCGATAACTCTGAGTGGGGCATGTGGACAAATGGCAGACAAAAGTCCGTCTTTCGCCGCATTAAAACTGAGGAAGGTGTTGTTTTTGAGGAGCCCAATGACATCCCTTCAAAAGATGGAAATATTGATGAGGTTGATCGCCCAACTCGTGAGGCTCTGAAGAATGCAGTGGGTGACAATCTACTGTTTTCGTTCAAGATTTGCCATGACCATATTTATGTCACTGATGGGCTACAAAAACAGCCTGCTTTTTTTGAGTTGCTGAAGGTCATCTTTTGCAAAATCCACGATGAGAGAAACTTTCCAAACCCTCTGGAATTCTATGCAACGGCAAAAGAGAAAAAGACAAATGATGGCCGATTGACTGTTTTTAATAGAGTAAGCAAGGTTTTCGAGGCAGTCAAACGCCAATATCCAGCAATTTTTGATGCAAACGACTCCATCAAATTACAGCCTAGATCACTGGCATATATTATTGGTGAGCTTCAGCGTTACAGTTTCCTAAGTACAAATATTGATGTTAAGGGAAAAGCTTATGAGGAACTAGTTGGGGCAAATCTGAGGGGAGATCGCGGCGAGTTTTTCACGCCTCGAAACGTCCAGAAAATGACTATTGAAATGCTTTCTCCCAAGGTGACAGATAAAGTTCTTGATCAATCATGCGGCACAGGTGGTTTTCTTGTGATCGCCATGAATGAAGTCATTGAAAGCTTAAAAGGACAGGTCAGAAAGCAGATGGGCAGAGTTGCTGAGGACTCTTCTGTTTGGCGAGATGCCCTAAACGAGAGCGTTAAGAATACTGCAAAGGAAAACTTTTTTGGCATCGATATTAATCCTGACTTAGTCAAAGCCACAAAGATGAATATGGTGATGAATAACGACGGAGCAGGAAATATTTTTAGGCAAGATTCTTTGCTTCATCCCCATCAGTGGGAAGGCGACTTTAAGGAGCAATTTGCCAAAGCCTTAGGTATTAGCTCAGCCGATCTGCGAAATGAAAACTCCCTAGGTCATTTTGATGTGATTGCCACAAATCCGCCATTTGGCTCTAAGTTGCCAATCAAGGATGAAGAAACTCTGAAGCAGTATCAATTAGGCCATGTTTGGCGTGAAACAGAAACGGGGTGGGAAGCAACTGAACAGTTGCAAACCTCCGCGCCGCCAGAGATTTTGTTTATTGAGCGGTGTTGGCAGTTTCTCAAGCCCGGTGGGCGCATGGGCATTGTGCTACCCGATGCAATCTTAGGTGCGCCTGGGCTGATGTATGTGCGGCAGTGGATGATCAAGCACTGTCGCATTGTGGCGTCTATCGATTTGCACTCTGATACATTTCAACCGCGCAACGGCACTCAGACTTCGGTACTGATTTTGCAAAAGAAAACTGAAGATGAGATTAATCGGGACATAATGCCCGACTATGAAATCTTCATGGCACAGGTGAAAGCAATTGGCCATGATAAGCGAGGCAATATTACCTACAGACGTAACGAAGAAGGAGAAGAGATACTAGAGCCTACAGACCCCAAATCTATTCCCTTAATTGAGCGAACAGCAACAGGAGAGGGTGTTGTTAGACCATTGCCGCCCCAAAAAGTTGAGGATGATGATACTGGTATTGTGGCGAAAGAATTTATTGAGTGGAAGCAGCAGGTGGTGTTGGGATGGTAAATTTCGCATTTCAACCTGAATATACGCCGATCTCAGCCCCAGATGAGGCTGAGAAGCTTTCGACGACTATTAAACTTAGCGAGGTTTTAAACGCTGGAACTCGGTTGGAAGCCTCTGCTTTCAGCATTGAGGCCCATAATGCGGTTACAGCTTTGAAAAGCAGCGGTCTTCAACTAGTTCCGCTATATGGCGAAGAAGGGCTCTGCCAGGAATCTCACAATGCCTTTCGGTTTAAACGAATTTATGTAAGTTCAGATAAGGGTGTTCCCTTTTTATCAAGTTCAGATATTATTAGCTTGCGTCCTAAGATCAATAACTATTTAAGCCTGAAAAACACAACTAAGCTAGATAAACTTTTGATCAAGAAATGGGACGTTCTTATTTCTTGCTCTGGAACGATTGGGAATATTGGATTGGCTAGTGAGTACTTTGTGGGGAAAGCTCTTTCTCAACATGTAATCCGAATTAGAGCTAATGATGCTGATACATCAGGCTTCATTACAGCTTTCTTACGTAGTCGATATGGGCGTCCTCAATTAACACAGTCCACATACGGATCTGTAGTCGGTCATATTGAGCCGAAACATTTAGAAAGAATTTTGATTCCTGCTTTGCCGCCGATTCGGCGGATTGCAATTGGTCGGTTAATGTGTAAGGCAGGTGAATTGCGGGATGAGGCTAATCAACTACTCGATCAAGCCGATCACATTCTTCATGAACGCTTAAATCTTCCTTACCTCAAAAATATTGCCCCTATCGGCCAATCTTCTGTTATTGCTAAAATCAAAGCTTCCGAGCTTATGGGCCGCTTCGAGGGCAGCTTTCATGACCCTGTTGCACGCGCCGCTGAAAAGCAATTACGACAACTCCCCTTCGAAATTACAACGGTTGGTAATCCACGAGTCACAAAAGAAGTTCGAGCAATTACCCGCTTCCGAAAACGCACCTACGTTGAGAAAGGTGGCATTCCCTTGCTGAGTAGCAAGCAACTATTTCAAGTAGATCCAATTGATGTGAAGCGTTTGGCTAAGGGCGCACATACTAAAGATCTCCCTGAAATTCAGTTGCAAGAAAACATGATTGTCGTAACTTGCTCTGGAACAATTGGAAGAGTCCAAATCATTCCTGCTTATATGGCAAGCTGGACGGCGAACCAACATGCTAATCGTTTACTAGCTGCCGATGATATGAATGCAGGTTATCTCTATGCTTGGTTAGCCTCCGATTATGGATACAGCTTAATTACTCGTCACTCTTACGGATCTGTAATTCTTGAGTTCGATAGATTTATGCTGGCCTCTGTCCCAATTCCACTGCCAGATGTCAGTATTCGAGACGAAATTGGGAATCTCGTTCTCAAAGCCAACCAGCTACGAGACGAGGCTTGGCGCCATGAGCAAGATGCTATTGGCAAACTAGAAAATCTAATTGCCAAAAAGCAAGCACCTCAAGCTGTAGTCGAAGTCCTTCAACCTGCCTCATCTTTGGGTACACTGGCCTTTGACTCAACTGCAACACCCATCTGGGAACTTGCCGCCCAACTCTCATCTCAAGTACCTGATGAAGAGTGGGAACAGCTCCCGACCGACTTGGCGAGGCACTTTGACGACTATCAAAAACAGCGGCAGGAACAAGACTAAATGCAGGTGGTGTTTGCAGATACAGGCTACTGGGTAGCGCTTCTTAATCCCAAAGATGACTTACACACCAAAGCCGTTAGGCTTTCTAAAGAACTTGACCCAGTTCATATCGTCACCAGTGAAATGGTCTTGACGGAACTGCTGAATGACTTTAGTGATCGGGGTGATCAGTTTCGTAAACTGGCTGTCAATTGGATCAGAAGCCTCTATCAGCACCCTAACGCAACAGTCATTCCCCAAACCAGCGTTCAGTTTCAGACTGCACTGACGCTTTATGAGCAGCGCCCAGACAAGGCCTGGAGTCAAACCGACTGTGTATCTTTTCAGGTGATGGAAGAGCACATTATTCAAGAAGCGCTAGCCTATGACAAACACTTTGCCCAAGCTGGGTTCACTGCATTAATGCGAAATTGTCCAACATAGCCACTAAGGCGCACATACTCAGGCTAGACGACCGTCAGAGAGGCTGCAAATCGTCTAGCCTTTTCGGTCTTTTGTTTATTCTAAGGGCCGATCGCGCCTCAGCAGACTAAACACCTCCCCCTGCTCTGGCGTAATCAAAATTCCTGACGGTGGGATGGTAATCAACTGGCTCCAGGTTGCCTGTTCTGCATAGGTCAACACATGCAGCAGGTTAATCGTGGCCCGCACCCCATCCGGCGAGCCAATCACCAGATGGCGCAACCGCTCTGGCCGTGGACTGGGGTTGGCCAAGTGCAGCGGACTCAGACCCCCGAGTTCTTGAAGAACTCGGGGGTCTTGACGGGTAAAACACAACATAATTCAGGGATTCCTTACTAACGATGGGTAGGAATCCCAAAAACTTGGCCGCCCCAGACGTAGTGCAGTTCAGGGCGGCCAGGTAAAATCACCTTAGCCTCCGAGACAGCTTGTACCTGTCGACGGGGTTAGCCGCTGGTTGGTGTTGACGCACCTTCCAGTGGCGTTTGACCAAATTTTTGGGAAGCTCAGACTGCACGCACACAGCCTTAGCTCAGTAATTTAGTCCAATCGCGCACCGGGCGCAAGTAAGAATTGTTACCGTTGCTCAAGACCCTAGGTTTAGCAACCGAGCTCCTTTACGTGGGGGCGTTTAACCTCTGCACCATTCCTGAAAGGCCCCATTGCTGGCCCATACCCTTACTTTCCCCACTGGTAAGGTTCATCCGCCACCCCAAACCCTTCATAAGTTCCTGCGACCCCTTCCTTAGCCCCCGTAAAACCTTTATTTCACCCGCTGAAGGGTTCTTCTGCTCACTCGGTAGAAGCTTCAGCCCACTCAAACCTTTCCTTCGCCCACCCAAAAGGTTCTTCCACCCAGGCAGATCATCCATTCAACCTCGCGTAGGCTTCCTCCAGCGCCACCGATCATTCCTCCACCCCGGCAAACCTTTCCTTCACGGGCGCAAACCTTTCCTCCAAACCCGCAAATGTTTCCTCTATCCCCGCGAACCTTTCCTCCAAACCCGCAAAGGATTCTTCCATCAATTCAAAACGTTGTTTTCATAGAGCAGAATCTTATATTTGGGTCGTAAACAATGCTGCCATCAATCTAAAGCATTCATTTGGCAACCGTAAAAAATACGACAGCTAATGTGTTAGCCATTGAAGAGGTGACAGCAATTCTGTTAGCTAGTCGCGCGGAAAATAAAATCCTCAAAGCTCTGAAAGCTTTATAGGATGAAGCTTTCGGAGCTTTGAGCGCAGGCGACAGGAAAATGTTAACGCGTCACCGATTGTGTTACTCGACATGATATCTGTCACTCGACAGCGATGAACAACGTTCAGCAGGTCAGCAACCTGTCTGAAGAACGGAGCAAAATCATTCGCCTCGTGAGCTTTCCAGCCTACCGCTAGCATCTCCTGAATTAATCCCTGTCAACCTGCTTAGAGATCTCCTTGAGGCAGGTTTTTCTCGGTGTGCAATTTTATATCTGCTGCGGGCGAAAGGGTTTCAGAGGCGATCGCACTAGGAGCCACCGGCTCCGCAAACTGGGCCTCTTGTAGGGTGAGTTTGATGGCGGCCAGCACTCGCGACGTGACCTGCAAAAATGAGCTTTTGCGGGAGTTGACCCAAAACTGGGCCTCTAGATTCACCGTAGACAGGGTGAGTTCGCGCACCAGCACGATCGGTTCGGGGTCAAGCTCTACGCCGTCGATCTGTTTTACCTGCTGCAAAATGCGGGCAAACAGGTCGGGCAAGTCGGCGCTGTGGTCAAGACCCACGGTGACGCTGCTGAGTCGCACTGGGGAGGCGGTGTTGTTGGTAATGCTGCTCTGAAACACTTCTTGATTGGGAATGTAGACCAGGCGACCATCGTAGGTTTGCACCGTGGTGGCCCGCAGCTGAATCTGGGTGACGGTGCCCTCATAGTTGTTAATCACTATCTGGTCGCCAATGCGAAAGGGCCGACTGGCCAGCAAGATCACCCCCGAAATATAGTTGCTGAGCACGTCGCGCAGGCTAAAGCCAATGGCGACGCTGGTGAGGCCAAGGGTGCCGATCAGGGCGGCAAAGTTTAGCCCCATAACCCCGAGGGCAATCACCGAGCCCAGAGTCCACACGCCGCCGTAGCAGAGGCGGCTGATCAGCACCTCGGTGGTGCGATCGCCCTCGGTTTTCTCAGCCCACACCAGCACGGCGTGGCGCACCGCCGCCGCCAGCAGCCAGGTCGCCGCTAGCACCACCAGTGCCCCCAGCAGGGCGGGCAAATTGTCTAGGGTATCGCGCAACAGCTGCTGGGAGGTGCCCCGAATGCGGTAGGTTGCCGCTGCTACCAGGTTAGTTCTGGCGGTCGCCTGGTTGAGCAAGTCGGCCCAGCGCTGAGCCAGGATAGCGATGTCGGTGTTGAAATCGAGGGCATCTTGCTCGGTGACGGTCATGATCACCTGCTTGTTGACCTGGAGGGTGGCCAGGTTGCGATCGCTATCCTGATTCACCACGATTGGCGCTGGGTCAGCATCTTGGTTGAGCAGCGCCGCGATGCGACGGTTAATTTGCCCCGCCCGATCAGCCGCGCTCACATCGGGCAGGCCCCCCACCTGAAGCACTGGCTGCCCTTGCACTAGCACATCGGCAAAGAAAATCTCGCCGCTGTCTTGGGCGATCGCCACTCCCCCCCGCCCCTCGCCCGAAAAGGGCAGCCCGCCCAGTCCCAGCGCTAGGATCAGCCCCAGAGCTAGCCCCAGCAAAAACCTCAGCAGGTAGCTATAGCGCAGTCTATGATGGCGCGGCTCTGGCCAGAGCGATCGTCCTGGCTCCCGTCTTGCTTCTTCGCAGTCTCGGGCCATAGCCTACCCTTCAATAGAACGTCTTCATTCAACCCCATCATCTTGCCCTATGGAGCACCCCACCCCCGCCGCCATCCCCCAACGGCGACTGCTCGTGACCGGAGCTAGCGGCTTTTTGGGCTGGCATCTGTGTCGCGCCGCCCAGGCCGCTTGGCAGGTTGAGGGCACCTATCACCGCCACGTTCCCCAGCGGCTGCCAGGGGTAAAGTTGCATGGGATTGATCTTGGAGAGGTGGATGCGATCGCCCCCTGGCTAGAGGCCCTCGCCCCCGCCGCCGTGATCCACACCGCTGCCCTCTCCCAGCCCAACCGCTGCGAGCAAAATCCGGTGCAATCTTACCGGGTGAATGTCGAGGCCACGCGGGTGCTGGCAGAGTTCTGCGCCCAGCACCAACTCCCCTTCGTGTTTACCTCCACCGACCAGGTATTTGACGGCCAATCGCCTCCCTACAGTGAAACCAGCCCCCCCAGCCCGATCAACCGCTACGGTCACCACAAAGCCGAGGCCGAAGTTCTAACTCAAACCCTCCACTCCACCGCCGCTATCTGTCGTCTGCCACTGCTCTACGGCCCGCCTAGCCCCACCGCAGAGTGCTTTTTGCAGGTTTTTTTGCGCACCCTGCAAGCAGGGCAACCCCTCAACCTGTTTACCGACGAGTTTCGCACCCCCGCCTATGTCGAAGATGTCGCCGCTGGCCTGCTGCTAGCCCTAGAGAAAGCCCCTGGTCTGCTGCACCTGGGCGGCCCCGAACGCCTCAGCCGCTACGACTTTGGCCTGCGCATGGCCGAGGTGTTTGGCTGTGACCCCAGTTTGCTCATTCCCGGCAGGCAGGCCGATGTGATCATGCCCGCCCATCGCCCCGCCGATGTGTCGTCCAACAGTCAGAAGGCGTTTTCCCTGGGCTATTGCCCGCGCGGGGCGATAGCCGGACTACAGGCCACTAGAGACTGGAACCCCTCTTAGGTCGAATGGCACCGGCATAAGGCTGGTGGGCAATGCCCACCCTACGATAGTTCAAGGCTTTCAGCGATCCGTAGAGGATTACATCAGTGCCATTCCTCTGAAGCCAACTGTTGGGCAAACCGCTGGTCTACGGCACCGTTAGACTCGGCGGCCAGCGGTTTGTAGGCCTGCTCAACCAGGGTGATTGTTCTTTTAAGGGTAGGGGATCGGGTTTAGCCGATCTTCAAGCTTCAGGTATGGGTTGGGCAAATGCTACGCTATAGGCTGCAATTTGCCCGTACCGCTTCTGCGCCCCTATGTTAGAACCTTCGCTCCTGCGCGCCCTGGTCTGGACTGACTATCGCCTCGCCGTGCTGTTTACGGTGTTTTTGCCCCTGGTGCTGCTGATCTGGGCCTTTGTGCAAAAGAATGAGGCCATTCAGCGCCTGCTGCTGATCTACTGGAAGGTTGCTAGCCTGCTGATGATCACGGTCTACCTGATGATTGGGGGCTTCAACATCAGCTTTTTGTCGGGGCTGATGGCGCGGGTGCTGATTCCGGTGTCGCTGTGGTTTTGGGTTGACCTCAACGAAGAAATTCGCGAGCAGCCCAGCTCAGTGCTGAAGCTGATCTTTAGCGCCTGGCGATGGGCCATTACGCTCTACAACATCATTGGCGGCGCGATCTTGCTGGGCTTTGTGCCCTGTGCCTTTTCCAATGCGCGCTTTGGGGCCGCCGATTGCCAGGTGTGGTTAGAGCCGCCGCTGCTCTATAGAGAATATTTCCACGCGGGCTATACCAACGGATTCCTGGGTTTCTTTGGCATTTTGGGCTTGGTGCTCTATATGACGTCGCTGGCCTGGTTTATATTTGTGCGTCTGGGCAAGCAGGGCAGGCAGGCAATCAACTAGGGAAGGCTAATACCGCCTGGTGTTAACTGACTAACCATTGCTGGGGGTGTTGGGTGTTGGGTGTCAAGTTTTAGGACCAGTTGACCGATTGATGCCGCAGAGCACTGGGCGGTCGGTGGGTGTGTTTAAGCATTAGGTGGGTGCATGAGTGCGGCAATGACGCCTGGGTTGCGGCTGGAGCAATTTACCCTGAGGCAGCCCAGTCTAGTGCTGCTGGTACGGGCTGTGGTCGAGGGTGGAGCCGATGAGGTGCTGATCTACCGAGGCTTCTCTAGCTCGCTGATGCGCCCCACCGCCGCTGACCCCGAGGTGCCGGTGCTGCCCGAGAATGCCGAGATTGAGTCGATTGATGTGATGGTGGGGCCTTACAACCCGGCGGCACCGCAGTATCTGCATCGGGGCCTGAGCTGGGCTGAGCTGTTGCCGATTTTAGAAGAACTCGGCATCTAGAACCTCGGTTTGTAGGGTGCATAACGCTAAGGCGAGGCTCCGCTAACGCGGCCCAAGTATAGATCTGGTGCATCGCTTCGCGGATGCACCCTACGGTTGGCTGGAGGGGAAATCTGCGATCGCTCTACCCTTCACCCTGCTCATCACGCAAATGCTTGGGCTGCCAGTCTGCGTGGTTTTTTTGCGGGGCGCGGGAGACCACCAGGCAGTTGTCGGGGGCGTCTTTGCGCACCACCGATCCAGCCGCAATCGTGACGTCGCTGCCGATGGTGACGGGGGCAACGAGAACGCTGTTACTGCCGGTTTTGGTGCGATCGCCGATCACGGTCTGGTGTTTCTTAAACCCGTCATAGTTGGCGGTAATTGTCCCGGCGCCTACATTCACCTGGGTGCCCAGGGTAGCGTCGCCCAGGTAAGACAGGTGGGCCACATTAGTACCCGCCCCCAGGGTGGCTTTTTTGATTTCGACAAAGTTGCCGATGCGGCAGCGATCGCCCACCACCGCCTGGCCCCGCAGGTGGGCGTAGGGGCCGACCCGCGCGCCGCTGCCAATGGTGCTGTCGCTGACGACTGAGAATGTCACCGTGGCATCGCTGCCAATCTGGCTATTCTCAATTAAGCTGCCGGGGCCAATGCGGCTGCCGGTGCCGATAGTGGTTTTGCCCCGCAGGTGGGTCTGGGGCTCGATCACCACGTCGGGTTCGAGCTGTACGGTGGTGTCGATGGTGGTGCTGGCGGGGTCGATCAGGGTGACACCCGCCGCCATCCAGTGGTCTTTGATCCGGTCTTGCAGCAGCGCATAGGCCTCGGCTAGCTGCTTGCGGCTGTTGATGCCAAAGATCTCCTGGCTGTCGGCCACATCTACCGCCATGGCAGGGCTGAGGTCTTTGACCACGTCGGTGAGGTAATACTCTTGCTGGTCGTTGTCGGCGCTGAGGTGGGGCAGCACCGTCATCAGTTTGGCCCAGCTAAAGCAGTAGACCCCGGCGTTGATGCGGGGGTTTTGGCGCTGGGTGGGGCTACAGTCGCGGTGCTCAACGATTTCGGTAATTAAATTTTGCTCAGTGCAGAAGACGCGCCCATAGCCGGTGGGGTCGGTGAACTGGGCGGTGAGCAGGGTGGCGGCGTTGCCTTTATCTTGGTGGGTCTTGACTAGGGTTTGAATGGTCTCGGCTCGCAGCAGAGGCACATCGCCATTGAGCACCAGCAGGTCGCCGTCAAACCCTTCGAGATGGGGAATTAGCTGCTGCACGGCGTGGCCAGTGCCCAGCTGCTGAGTTTGTTCGACAAAGGTGAGGTTGGGAATGTGGGCCAGGGCAGCTTTGACCTGGTCTTGGCCGAAGCCGACCACGATCAGGGTATGGCTGGCGTTGAGGTCGGCAATGCTGTCGAGCACGCGCTCTACCATCGACTTGCCCCCCACCGAGTGCAGTACCTTGGGCAGGCTCGATTTCATCCGGGTGCCGCGCCCGGCGGCAAGAATGGCGACAGCGACCATGGGGGTTTCCTGGGTAGTGACTCGAAGGGAGTATATCGCGGTTTGGGGTGGACAGGTGGATGAGCAAGCGGGTGGATGGGTAGGGACAGACCTAGGTGTCTGCCTATGGGGTGGGGTCGGGGGTGGCGGAGGGGGTTGGCGCTACGGGGTTGAGGCTGCGGAAGTAGGTGCCGCCGACCAGGGCTAAAAAGCCCAAATAGGCGACCAGCTGCACCAGATAGAAGTGGTCGCGGTAGCCGAGCAAGACTTTGAGCATTACGCCGGGGAACTGGCGGTCGGGCAGGTTGCCGCTGGCATCCCACAGCAGGGGGCCGAGCACGCAGGAGGTCTGGGCGAAGCAGAGGTCGGCGGTGGGGTTGATCTGGCTGAGGTTGGCCAAAAAGGCGTCGAGATTTTTACACACTGAGATCACCAGACCGCCGACAATCAGCAGCAGCAGTACCCCCATGACCTGAAAGAAACGCTTGAGGTTGATACGTACCCCCCAGCGAAACAGGGCCAGGCCGATCAGCACGGCCCCCAGCAGCCCGGCGGCGGCCCCGCCCACCGCTGCCGTACTCGCTTCAACATTGGTGAAAATAAAAAGAACGGTTTCAAAGCCTTCGCGCAGCACGGCAATGCACACCAGGCTAAAGACGCTCCACCCAGCGGTTTGGCTGTCGTCGAGGGCCGATCGCACGGTGCCTTCGATTTCGCCCTTGAGGCTGCGGGACTGGCGAGTCATCCACAGCAGCATCCAGCTGAGCAGGATCACGGCGATCGCCCCAAACAACAGGTTCAGCAGCGGCTTAATCACTGCTTGCAGGCCGGGTAGCCCCTGCTGAATCTCCTGTAGCCCCAGGCCCAGGGCAATGCCAATCAGCACGCTGCCCACCAGCCCAGCGGCAACCCCGGCGTAGGCCCAGGGGTTGAGAGCCTGGCGGTTGGCTTTGGCCAGGCAGGCCAGCACAATACCGACCACTAGGGCAGCTTCAACCCCCTCGCGCAGGGTAATGAAAAACGTAGGCAGAGCAGCGGTGAAATCCATAAGAGCAAAAGCGCTGGGGTTGTTATTGGTATTGTGTCAAACAACCGCAGGTTTTGCGAAAGGGGGGGGCGGGGTTTCGGGTTTCAGGTGTTGGGTGTCGGGTGTCGGGTGTCGGGTGTCGGGTGTCGGGTGTCGGGTTTCAGGTTTGCGGTTTGCATCGTATACCCTGCACCGTGAACCGTATACCTTGCACCATATACCCCTCCCCCCTACGACCGACTCTGCAATACCAAATCCCCCGCCGGAATCAGCGGATCGCCGACTCGCTCGGCGGTGATCAGCATTTGCACGGGGGCTTCACCGCAGGCGGCGGCGGGCAAGGCCCACTGGTTGGTATCTTGAGCCGCAGCGGGGTTGAACTGGCCGCAAAAGACGGGGTCGCTATCAGCCAAGGCCCAGAGGCGATAGACCTGATCGGCGGCCAGGGGCGGGAGATCGGTGGTGACAATCAGGGCAGTTTGATCGGTAGGATTGACCACCAGGCGGGCGTTAGCCTGGGGTTCGACCTCGGTGCCACCCAGGGTGTAGAGCGGGTTGGCAGGCTGGCTAAAGCTAGCCACCACGGCTTCGTTTTGCCGCAGGGCCAGGCGCAGGCGCTGGTTTTCTTGCAGGGCGGCGACTAGGGTGATCGCCGTGGCGACCCAGCCCAGGGCAAGAGCCAGCCGTCCCCAGGGCCAGCGACGGCGGCGGATCACTGGCTCTGGGGCGGGTTCTGGAGCGAGTTCTGAGCCAGGTTCTGGGGCTGGCACAGAGATTTGGGCGGCAGCCATGATGCGATCGCGCAGGCCCGGCGGCGGTGTCATGGGCGGCAAAGCGGTGGGCAAACTCTCCCAGGTGGTAGCTAGAGCCTCTAGCTCGCTGGCTACTTCGGGGTATTGCTCTAGCCACTGTTCAACTAGGGCGGTTTCTTCGGTGGTCAGGTCATTGAGCACATTCCCGGCCAGCAGCAATCGCCAGTTTTCAGGAAGGGTGGTTGAGTTCATCAGTGCGCAGCGGGATTGGATGGGTAAATGGGTGGGCTAGTCGCGAGTGGACTAGTCGCAGTGGTGCTGAAGCAGACCGCGCAAGCGAAGCAGGCCCTGGCGACAGCGCGACTTGACGGTGCCAAGGGGAATACCCATCTGGGCTGAAATTTCGGCCTGACTAAGGCCCTGAAAGTAGGCAATCTCTAGCACTTCGCGTTCTGGGGGGGGGATTTGGTCGAGGGCCTTACGCAGGTGCTGGCTCCGTTCTTGGAGGGTGGCGTGGTCAACGGGGCTAGCCGAAAAGCTAGAGGCCTCGCTAATGCGCCTAAACCGCTGAAGAATGGTGGCCCGCCCACTACTGATGCGCAGACGGTCAATGGCGCGGGAGCGGGTGTAGGTAGCCAAAAAGCTGCCAATGCTGCCCCGATCGGGGTTGTACTGTCGCCGCTGCCAAAAGTTGACGAACACCTCCTGGGTAAGGTCTTCGGCTTCGGCGGGGTTGGCCAGCATTTTGAGGGCCAGAGTGTAGACCATAGATGAGTAGCGGTCGTAGAGGGTGGCGAGGGCATCGGCATCACCCGCCCACAGACAGTTGACCAGGTCACGATCGCTGACCGGGTGAGACGTCATGGGGTCGGGGGTCGAAGGTAGGGTCATTGACTATTCGCTATTAATACGACTCAGGGTAGCCAGGTGGATGAGTGGGGACTGGTCTGTCTGGGGAGCTTAGGGGGCAAATGGGGAGGGCAAGATTCAAAATTCAGGGTTCAAGACTCATCCAGCCCCTGGGGCCGGTCGTATCGTGCTTGGTGCGTGGAACAACACCTTAAAGCAACCCCCTAAAGCAATAAGGCCCGTTTAAGACGTTAGCGCAAAGGATACGGCCATGAATACTGATCTGATGTCTGCCGATCCGTTCCGCTCGAGGGTTTTCAGCGGCGGGTGATGGTCGGTGGGGTGATCGCCGGTTTGGCCCGCAATCTGGGCTTTTCTGCGGTCGCAAAGCGCCCTGCCCAAGGCAGCGCTGCCGCCAGCCCGGTAGGGCGATCATGCCTTTAACCGTTCTTAGCTAGCTTTTCTTGAAGAATGTCTTCTTATGACTGCTAAGTCATCCTCTGCCTGGGGAAACAGATAGACTGAGCTGCTAAAGCTTCCCCGGTGGATCAGCGCCTCAATGGCCTTATTCTCGTCTCGAGGGGCCAAAGCACAGCCTCATCGGTTACCCGCCCCTGGCCCGGCTCTAGCGCGCGCATTGAAGCATGTAAAATTCAACTCCATCAGCATTTTTGCCAACGCGCCGTAGAGCTTCCCTAAGCCGTCGCCCTAAACCGCGATCTCTGTCGGGGCTGATCGCTTGGTTTCGTAGTAGCGACAGGCAAAGTAGCCGACGCCGTAGAGCATGCTGGCGTTGCTGGCAACGCCAATCACTGCGCCCAGGCCCGGAATCAGCTCGACTACGCTCAGCCCCGACTTGACCATGCCCCCAGCGGTGGATGACAGCAGCCAAATAGCCAGCACCTCGCCCCGGCGGTCGTGATCGGTGGGCGAATAGCCATAGATGGTGGCGATGCGGTAGATCATGTTGGCCTGGAGAGCGGCGATCGCACCGATATCCACCAGCATTAGGGCCAGGGCAACCGGCGGGATAACGTTGGTGGCCAGGCCCACGCCGGCAGCCTTGAGCGCGGTTTCGGCCATTACCCGCTGGGCCAGGGCGCGCTTGGTCTCAAGGGGGTACTGCTGGCGGAGGTCGTCTACCTGCGATCGCACCTCGGCCACATTCACCTGACCAATGGCCGCCATCAACCATTTCAAGCCGGGCAGCACCGTGGCAAACTTAATAAACGGCAGGTTGGCAATCGGGCCAACCACGCCTCCCACGGTAGCGGTGACCGGCTCTAAAAACGGCTGAACCATCGACAACACAGCGTTGCCGGTGTTTGCCGTGGCGTTGTCAAGCACGGTGACAACGGCCTGCATCACTTGGGTCACGGCCTCAAAGGTATTACGGGTATTGTCAGAATTGGGGGTACTGGTCATGGCGGATAGCCTCTGTGCAACGGGGGATCTATGAAGATGTCTGTAGATAACTTGTACCTAATTTCCATCACCCCCACATCCGTCCCAGGCTGGATCAGCGTGAGGTGATCAACAGCTCACTGACTTTGCCCCGGCGGGCAGCGCGGGAGTTGATCGCCCGCGCTGCCAAAATCGGGTGCAGATTGAACCCCTGGTACAGCTCACGGATCAGCTCACAGTCAGAGTTTGACAGCATCACCCGCAGCCCCTGGGCCGCCAGGGTGCGAAATAACTCAGCCAGCCGCGCTTGATCGGCCCCCTTAAAGCCGTGGCGGCTGTAACCCGTAAAGCTGCTGGTGGAGCTGATCGGGTGGTAAGGCGGGTCAAAATAGACAAAATCGCGGGCTGATAGCTGTCGCTCTAGCAGCGCCTCAAACGAGAAAGTCTGAATGTCGGCAATTTGCAGCGCCGTTGAGGCCGATCGCAGCAGCGGAGCGTCGCAGATGGCAGGGTTTTTGTAGTTGCCCACCGGCACGTTGAAATGCCCCTGAGAATTTTCGCGGTAGAGGCCGTTGTAGCAGGTTTTGTTGAGGTAAATCAGCCGGGCGGCCCGTTCAATGGGCGTCGGCAGCGCCTGCTGCTGGCGCACCTGGTAGTAATAGTCGGGGCTGTGCCAGCGCTGGTGGTTGCGCAGATGGCGAATCAGCGCTTCCACCTCGTCGCGCACGCAGCAGTAAACGTTCACCAGCTCTGGGTTGATATCGCCCAGCACCGCCCGCCTGGCCCGCCCCGCCAGGTGAAAAAACACCGCCCCGCCGCCCAAAAATGGCTCATAGTAGGTATCGATAGCCGCCGGCAAAAACGCCTCGTACTGGCTGAGCAAGCGCCCCTTGCCGCCCGCCCACTTGAGAAACGGACGGGGGTGTAGCGCTAGGGTGGTGGAGAGGGCCGCTGTCACAACACTGCCTAAGATCAAACGTACTCTTAAAAGATTGCCCCAACTATAGCAAAGCTCGGCCAGGGCAGAACCATCTCATCGAGGCGTTTTGTCGTGGGTTAGGATGTAAAGCAAGCCAACACCACTCCGCCAGTGCGTCGAGGCCTCCCGCGCCCTGGCCCCAAGCCCCCTCAACCGCCGCCATGAAAGAATTTTTTGACAACATTTCTCGCTACCCCCGCTACCTGATTTCCATTACCCTGGGCATTTTGTACGGCTTCGTGCAGCCCCTGGTGCCCCTATTGCAGCGGCCCGTTACGGCGATCGCGCTAATCGGTTCTGTGGTGGCCGGGTTCATGTTTCTCACCTTTACCCTGGAAGCCATGCTGGGCATTGGGTAAGTCCAGGGGGTACGCCCTCCCCCAGCCGGAACGCAGGCTGTCCAGGCATTTCATTGCAGATATTTTATTGCAGGAGTACAGAACCCAATGCCCAACAATCGTCGCGTAGAGCGGGTGGCTTCTCTGATTAAACGAGAGATCAGCCAAATGGTAGTGCTAGACATTAAAGACGACCGGGTGGGGGCGGGCATGGTCAGCGTCACCGATGTCGATGTGTCGGGCGACTTGCAGCACGCCAAAGTCTTTGTCAGCATCTACGGCACCCCAGAGGCCAAGGCCGAAACCATGGAGGGTCTCCAGGCGGCCACGGGCTTTGTGCGCAGCGAGCTGGGCCAGCGGCTGGGGCTGCGGCGCACCCCAGAGATTATCTTCAAAGAAGACCTGGGTATGGAGCGCGGTACCAAGGTGCTGTCGCTGATTAACCAGCTCAGCCAGGAGCGGGCCGAGAAAGGCATCACCGATGAGTCTTTTGAGGAGACGGACAACAGCGAAGCCGCAGCGTTAGACAACCCTGCCACTCCGGCGGATGAAGAGGAGTGAGCCCAGCGATCATCGCCACGGCCCCTCTGCCAGCAGCTGACAGTCTTTCTCTGGCCGAGCAGGTGGCTCAGATGGTGGTGGTGCGGGCCTCGGGCCACCTGTTTGACCACGAAATTCGCTACCCCGATTGGGAGGCCGACAGCGCTACCCTCACTCGCTACGTTAAAGACCTGGGCGTAGGCGGGGTGATTTTGCTGGGGGGCAGCGCCGCCGAGGTCGGCCTCAAAAACCAGGCGCTCCAGGCCCAGGCGCGCATTCCTCTGCTGATCGCGGCAGATATTGAAGAAGGGGTGGGCCAGCGGTTTAGCGGGGCCACCTGGTTTCCGCCGCCGATGGCGCTGTCGGCGGTGGCCGAGCGCGATCTAGCCCTGGCCCTGGCCTACGCCGAGGCCTTTGGGGCCGCCACCGCCACTGAAGCCCTGGCCATCGGCCTCAACTGGGTGCTGGCCCCGGTGGTGGATGTCAACAACAACCCCCAGAACCCAGTGATCAACGTGCGGGCCTTTGGGGATGAGGTGAACCGGGTCAGCGCTCTCACCCAGGCCTTTTTGCGCGGTGCCCAGGCCCAGCCGGTGCTCACCACCGCCAAGCACTTTCCCGGCCACGGCGACACGGCGGTAGACTCGCACTTAGCATTGCCGGTGCTGAGCCACGGTTTAGAGCGGTTGCAAACCCTAGAACTAGAGCCATTTCGGGGGGCGATCGCCGCCCGAGTTGACGCCATCATGACCGCCCACTTGCACATTCCCGCCCTCGATGCCCGCTACCCCGCCACCCTGTCGGCCCCGACCCTGACCGGGCTGCTGCGCCAGCGCCTGGGCTTTGACGGGCTGATCGTCACCGATGCCCTGGTGATGGGGGCGATCGCCAACACCTACGGCCCCTACGAAGCGGCGGTGCTGGCGGTGGAAGCTGGGGCCGACGTGCTGCTCATGCCCGGCGACCCAGAGGGGGCGATCGCCGCCGTGGTAGAAGCCGTGAACCTGGGCCGCATTGACCGAGAGCGCATTCTCGCCAGCGTCGAACGCCTGTGGCGCGCCAAGCAAAAAGCCGCCCCAGCCCTGATGCCCGATGGGGCGGGCCACGCCTGGGAGCACCTGCCGCCGCCCCCGGTGCAGCTGAGCGCCCTGGCCCAGCCCGCTACCCGGCAGCTCACCGCCGACATTCTCACCGCGTCGATGACAGTGAGAGGTCAGATAGAAGCCTGTCCGGCGGCCACCCCCGGCGACAATATTGTCATTGTTGACGATGTAATCGGCTGTCGCTTTTTAGACCCCACGGCAGCGGCGATCGCCTGGCCCCAGCACCACCATTACCGACTCAAGCTGCTCGACACCCAGGGCTGTAAACAGCTGCCCTCAGGCGATTTGCAGCCCAGCCTGGTGCAGATCTTTGTGCGGGGCAACCCCTTTCGCGGGTCAGCCAGCCTAATGCGCCTGGCCACAACCTGGCTCGATGCCTTACAAGCCGCCCACCTGCTGCGCGGGGTAGTGATCTACGGCAGCCCTTACACCTTTGAGCAGCTTCGGCCCCGCCTAGGCGACATCCCCCACGGGTTTACCTACGGGCAAATGCCCCTAGCCCAAAGCCTGATTTTGCCCAAGCTGCTGCCCCCTGGAGCGACCGTGACCAACCGCCCCGAGTTCACAGACTAACGTCCGTACACCCCATACCTTGCACCCAACACCTTGCACCGCACACCTTGCACCGTGTACCCAACACCTAACACCTGAAACCCAAAACCCAAAACCTCCCCCCTTCCCCCCCAACAACCCTACCCCCGATTGATCTGCACCAATTCCTGTAGTGAGGCCAGCAGCCTAATCTCGGCAGATTGGATGTTTGCCGCCGTTAGCCCAAAGGTCCACCGCACGTTGACGGTAAACAGCCGGGTTTTGACGCGGCCTTTAACCACGACCTGGTGGCCACCGTTATCCCCTGGCGTGGTTTCGACCTCAACGGGGTTGGCCTGCATGGCGATCGCCTCGGTTTGCAGGTAGCTGTAGATCGCCTCGCTGCCCACAATGGGGTCTTCAAAGGGGGCCAGCAGCACTCCATCGGCCCCAAACAGGGCCGCCACGGCGCGGTAGTCGGCGGCGTTGAAGCTGGTAAAGTAGCGTTCGACCACGGGGGCGATCGCGGCCAGGTTTAGGTCTGCTTCAATCGTGGGAGTGGTGGGAGTCGCCATCGTCAGGTCTCTGGGGTGAGTCTATAGAATGGTTTCAACATAGATGACTGGCAGCGGTGGGGCGTCTGCCCTGGGGCAGAGGCCGCCAAAGCCGGGCTTTTGGCCGTGAGGGCGAGATCGCCCTCACGCCTAGGCCATAGCTGAAGGGAACCATTCTGGGGTTAGATAGGTTTTGATACCTGATCTATACCCTCTCTATACTTCCACTAAGGAGCCAAAGCCGTGACCCAAGCCGTGACCCAAGACTGGTCGGTGCTCTTGCAGCGTCTAATCGTCGGAGAATCGCTGACTCAAGATCAGGCCGAGACCCTGATGCGCGGCTGGCTCAGCGAAGCAATTCCCGAGGTGGTGTCGGGCGGGCTGCTGGCGGCACTCCAGGCTAAAGGGGTTTCCGCCGACGAGCTGGCGGGCATGGCGCGGGTGCTCCAGGGGCAGTCCCTCGGCGGCGAGGGCAAAATTCACCACCCCACCCCCTGCATCGACACCTGCGGTACCGGCGGCGACGGGGCGCATACGTTTAATATTTCGACCTGCGTCGCTTTTGTGGCGGCGGCGGCGGGGATTCGGGTGGCCAAACACGGCAACCGTTCGGCCTCTAGCAAGGTCGGCTCTGCCGATGTGCTCGAAGCCCTGGGCGTCAACCTGGGGGCCGAGCCAGACCGGGTGAAAGCCGCGCTGGATGAAGTAGGCATCACGTTTTTGTTTGCTCGCGGTTGGCACCCGGCGATGAAGGCGGTGGCCCCCCTGCGCAGCACCCTCAAAATTCGCACGGTGTTCAACCTGCTGGGGCCGCTGGTCAACCCCCTCCAGCCCACCGGCCAGGTGATCGGCGTCTACGACTCGGCGGTGGTGCCCGCCATGGCCGGGGCACTAAACCAGCTGGGTCTGCCCCAGGCGATCGTGCTGCACGGGCGCGAGCGGCTCGATGAAGCGGGCCTAGGCGACAAAACCGACCTGTCGGTGGTCGAAAACGGCCAAGTCACCAGCGCGGTGATCGATCCCCAGGCTTTAGGACTGGCGGCGGCTCCCCTCACCGCCCTGCGCGGCGGCGAAGTGGCGGAAAACGTGGCGATTATGACGGCCATTCTTCAGGGCAAAGGCACCGAGGCCCAACGGGATGTGGTGGCCCTGAATGCGGCCCTAGCGCTGAAAGTGGGCGAAAAAGTAAAAGGTGAATCTTTAGAAGACTCCATTGCCGAAGGCATCGCCCTAGCCCAAAACATTCTCGCCAGCGGGGCGGCCTGGGAAAAGCTGCAAGCCCTAGTGGGGTTTTTGGCCTAAAGCTCTGCCCTATCTAGCTCTTCCTTAAGGGCACGTAGGGTTTTGTTGCGATCGCGCAGCTGCTGCACGTACTGCCGGGGCTTCTACCATATCCAGCAGGTCAGGATGGCGCTGCACCATGCGCTCAATCAGCGTCAATAGCTCATCGCGGCTGCGCTGGGCCAGTAGTTGAGCAGTGGGCTGAAGCTCGTGGAAGCAATCGCGATCGCGCACGTAGGTCAGCAGCAGGGCCACCTGGTGCTTGCACAGACCACCCCAGTCGTAGGGGCAGGTGCAGCTCTCGGCTTCGATCCCCTGGGCACCCAGGGTGACTCTGGGCTGGTAGATTGTACTGCCTTCGCAGTCGGCCCACAGGGTGTTGCCCTGGCGCATGGGGTTAAAAATAGCTCCGCCGAGGTAGTAATCTTCGCCCCGCTCAAAGCTTTGCGCTGTGGCTAGGGCTCTGATCTGCGACTCTTGCAGCGAGGGTAGCGAAGGGGTCATGGCACATTTCTCCCATCTAGCTGTACCGTTATGCCCTAGCGTAATAGATTCTCAGATGGCTAAGAAAGGGGGCAGAAAACCGGGGCAAAAGAAGAATGCCTAATGATGGGCACGGGCAAGCCCCTTTGCCAATCCTACGCAGGGGTAACTCTTTTTTGGAAATGTCCTAAAAGAAAAACCCTGCATTTTTTACATAGAACCAGCATAGTTGGCTAGCTTAGGAAGAAATCTCCCCCTGTAGCCATGGCAACCATCTTTTCTGACCCAGAAGTGCAGGCTCTAGCCACTGCGATCGACCAAGAGCTGGCGAGCATCGAGCAGACCCGCAGTACCTCAGTGCAGCGCAGCCTAGAGGAACCCAACGCCCCCCTGGCCAAACAGGCCTCAGAAATCGAGCGCATCACCCAGGAAAATCCCGTCACTTTCTTAAAAAAGTTTAGAAAAGCCGCTAAGGCCGACCTCTGCGACGAGGGCGGTGTGCTCAACGCCCAGTGGCAGCAGTGGAAAGACCTGGCCAGCGGCGACGTGGTGAAAAACTTTGGCCCGGTGCTGGTGGCGATGGGGTTTACCGGCGTGCTGCTGGAGACTCTGGTAGTGGCGGTGGGGGTGATCGTCATCCACATTGGCCTAAAGGCGTTTTGCGAAGAGTTTGGCGATGCCACCCCTCCCAAGACACCAGATACCCGTTCCTAGGACACCATTTTTTTGGGAAGGCTGACCTCAATGGTGGGTGTGGTCACGGTTTGGCTGTAGTTCTCTACGGTGATGCCCACCGGACGGCCCACGTCGTCTAGGTCGATGATCAGGTTATCGTTGATCACCTCAGACTCGACACTGGGGCGATCGGCCAGGTCGATATAGAGGGTATCGGTGTCGGAGAAGTAGGTGATCTTCATTGAAGTTCTTCTCCCCTGAGTTGGCGACGGTAAAAGCTGCGATCACTGCACCCACTCTAGCCGCACATCAGGATGCTTGTGAGGCACAACGTTACGAAAGTAGTCGGTACTTTTCACCCTGGCATGACTCGCAATACAACCAGACAGGTCTTTTCTACAAGGCTATAGTAGTGGGCAATTATTGCCCTTTCCCTAAGCCGCCTGACCCATGGCCCTAGAGCTGCGACTTGTCTTCCCCGACCCGCACCAGGTTACGGTGCAGTCGCCTACAGGAACAACTCAGCCACTGCCGTTTACCAACCCGCTGACAGCCCAAGATTTAAAGGCAATCCGCTGGTATTTGGAGACCTATTCGGCCCAGTACACGGCTGAAGAAGATGACCAGCAGGCCCAGGCCATTGAGGCGAAACTGCCCCAGTGGGGGACAGCACTGTTTGAAGCAGCCCTGGGAAACTTTGCGGCCCAGGCAGCGTTTATGAATTTCTACCGTCAAAGGCAGCAAGAGCGACGGTTGATTATCGGGGCCAGCCATCCCGACATTCTGGCTTTGCCCTGGGAATTACTCCATGTGCCCCAGGGCAGCTATGTGTTCAACAGCAACCCCCGAATTACGGTGCAACGGCAGTTCAACAGCACAGGTGGGTTTAATGTGCCGGAGTGCCAATCCCAGGAACGGGTGCGGATTCTAT
>JBBSKN010000034.1:0-35725 GCA_038256265.1 Phormidesmidales cyanobacterium | reverse complement strand
GGGGGGTGGCATTGGCACCCGAGGCCCCGGTGAAACCAAGCTAGAGACCGAGCGCCGGGCGATTCAGCGGCGCATTCAGCGGCTCCAGCAGGAGGTCAACCAGCTCCAGGCCCACCGGGCGCGGCTGCGCCACCGCCGCCAGGATGACAACCTGCCCTCGCTCGCCGTGGTGGGCTACACCAACGCAGGCAAATCAACCCTGGTGAACACGCTGACCAACTCGGAAGTCTACGCCGCCGACCAGCTGTTTGCCACCCTCGACCCCACTACTCGCCGCCTGGCGATCACCGACCCCGCCACAAACGAGACTACCCAGCTGGTGCTCACCGACACCGTGGGCTTTATTGAAGAGCTGCCCGCCTCGCTGATGGATGCTTTTCGCGCCACCCTCGAAGAGGTGACCGAGGCCGACGCCCTGCTCCATGTCGTAGATGTGTCGCACCCCGCCTGGCAAGACCAGATCCACTGGGTGATGAAAATTCTGAAGGACATGCCGATTGTGCCGGGGCCGATGCTGCTGGTGTTTAACAAGGCTGATCAGGTGAGCAGCGAGGAGTTGGCGATCGCCCAGGAGGAGTATCCCAACGCCCTCTTTATCTCCGCCACCGAGCGGCTGGGCTTAGAAACGCTGCGATCGCGCCTGCTGCAACTGATCGACTATGCCGTCACGGTATAACTAGAGAACTTGTGGCGGTGGGCAACGCCACCGCTCCTAACGGTGGGGGCAGCTAAACTGCCGCAGCACTGTTGCTGATCGCCCTCTCACTCAAAGGATTAGCCAGTGCCCAATCAAGCAATCAAGCGCAGCATTCGCCGCTCTGAGCAAGACTGGTTTAGGCTGCTGTTTCGCGTCCGAGGGTCGGTGATACCGGCGGTGATGCCTCGGGTGCTGCTGTGTGCTTTGTTTGCCTGGGGGATTTTGCTGCTGTACAGCTGGGGGTGGCCGCTGGCGTCGCCAATATTGGGTTCGCTGGTGCCGAGCCTGGTGCTGGGGCTGCTGCTGGTGTTTCGCACCAATACCTCCTACGAGCGGTTTTGGGAGGGGCGCAAGCTCTGGGGCAGCGTGGTCAATCATACCCGCAACCTGGCCCGGCAGATGTGGGTGGCCATTGGGATCCCCCAGCCCGGCGATGCCGAGGCCAAAAGAGCCACCGTACGCCTGCTGCCTGCCTTTGCGATCGCCATGAAGCTACATCTGCGCAGCGAAGCCCCCGACGCCGAACTGGCCAGCCTGCTCACCGCCGACCAGTTTGCCCAACTCAGCCAGATGCACAACCCGCCTTTAGAAATTGCCTTTTGGGTGGCCGACTACCTGCAAACCCAACAGACGCGGGGCACCCTCAACTCCTACCAGCTCACCTACTGCCTCGAAACTCTAGATGACCTGGTCGATGCCCTGGGTGGCTGCGAGCGCATTCTCAAGACGCCGATGCCGGTGGCCTACAGCATCCACCTCAAGCAGCTGCTGATGCTCTACTGCCTGGCGCTGCCCTTTCAAATGGTGGACTCGGTGGGCTGGGGTACGCCGTTTTTGGTGGGGCTGATCAGCTTTGCGGTGTTTGGCATCGAAGAGATTGGTATCGAGATTGAAAACCCCTTTGGCCACGACCCTAACGATCTGCCCCTCGACGATATCTGCTGCACCATGGGGAAAAATATCGAAGACCTGCTCTCTCTGGCACCTGGCGATCGGCGATCGCCCCAAGCCGCCCTACCGTTGCCCGATAAGGTTGAGCAGTTGCCCACGCCATAGAGGCTATAGCGGCCAGAAACCAGGTTTCTGACCGCCATAGCGCCGGGGTAAAATGCTGGGCCGAGGAGAAGCTAGATTTGATGGCATTGTAAGTTAGCCCCAGGCCTGAGCTGAGGCAGTCTGGGCAGGTCTATACCGTCGATTGCTAACCGTCGATTTCGGCCATCTCAATCACCTGGTTATCGTAGTCTCTGACTAAAAAGTTGAGGGGCTTTTCGTTGCGAATTTTGTGCTGCACCCCGCTGAGCTGCACCCGCATGAGAATGTATTCTAGGCAGCTGTGGTCAAAACAGACGTGACGCTGCTGGTTGCGATCGCCCAAACTAGCCCCACCTACCACGTGCAGCTGAGTGTTTTTGCGGAGCTGGTACCACAGCCCTTCGGGGGTCGCCATTGCTCCAGAGTTCGCCAGGCTAGCACCGCCCAGGTACATGGGGTCAAGCCCGGCGGTGCCTAGGGTTTGCTCGTAGTTGTAGTAGTAGTGCAGGGGCACCTCTGCCGCCGACAGATTGAGCATGCCCTCGTAGAAGCGGCGGGCTACCTCTAGGTCAGAGGCCATCATCGTGTAGACCTTGGGGGCGCTTTTGAGAAACATCCACATCGCCCCGGCATAGGCCACCAGCAGCATGACCATGATCCCCTGGGTCGACATAATGCTGTCGAGGGGCAGCCCCAACAGGGCCACTGGAGCAGGGTAGAGCAGCGATAGGTCAAACAACATAGGCCCCCACAAAAATAGTTAAGACGGCTATAGGGATGAGTGCAGACCCCATTACTAAGGTCGCTCGTACCTAGTGTATCAATTCTGCATTGAACTCCTGATGAACTCTTGTGGCGTGACCTAAGCAGGGCTCTGGGGGCATCTCCGGTGCGATCGCAGGCAGCGGCAGCTAGGGCAGCGGCAAAATTCTTAGATCTCAAAAATTAGATCTCAAAAATTAGATTTCAAAAAATTAAGTCGCTAAAATCGTTAGGGTAGGTATATTAAAGGCTGATTTACCCAGGTCGCCCCGAGATCGCTCCAGATCTGCCAAGACCGCCCAAGGCTTACAGTGGCCTCAGTCCAGAGGCGGCGATCTGGCCTCCGGCTAGGGTGCTCCCCGGTCGATGTTTTCCACGGCTCCACCTATGTCTAGCACAGCCTATATTCCTGACTTTCCTGAGTGTGACCATCGGCTGGTGCAGTCGCTGCACCACCACAGCGATCGCGAGCTGGTGCGGCTGTTTCAGCGTCATGGAGACGCGGGGCGATATTTCACGGCCATCTTCTGCCGCTACAGCCCTATGGTCTACAGCCTAATTCGCCACTCGGCGCGATCGCCTGTGCAGGCCGAGTATCTTTTTGCCCTCACTTGGCGGCACATTCTCCATGAGCTAGGCGGTGTAGATTGCCCTGAAATCATTGCAGACGAAGGGTCAGGGGCCTTTACCCTACAAAACTGGCTGATCAACATTACCGCCATCTGCATCAACCAGGCGGTGGTGCCCGAGGTTGAATCGATTCACTATGCTCTTGACCAGGTCACCCCGCCGTTATGGTGCTACGTAGAGCAAGCCCTCGACCGTCTGCCCGCCGTGGAACGCCTGATTACGGTTATGGCCCTCACCTTCCGCTGGAGCGAAAACCGCATCGCTGCCTACCTCCAAGCCGAGGGTGAATCGCTCACGGCGGCAGAGGTACGCCAAAAACTGGGCCAGGCCTTTCAGCACTTGGAAATGTCCCTGCCAGACGATATTCGCCAGATCTATTTAGATGGCGGTTCCCTGCGATCCGAGCCTTTGCCCGACGAGTTAGAGGGGCTGCTCACCGTCCCCGACCTGGCCGATCTGGCGGGGGTTGACCTAGTGGGCACCGCTAGCGAACCCGGCGGTGAATGGGCAAATTAGTTGGATGGGTAAATTAACTGTGCAGACTGATTTCTGCTGCAAGATCGCGCCGCCAAGATCGTGCCGAAGGGCTGCGCTGAAACTATGCCTGGGGAGGGGCAACGGCAATGAACTATAGATATCGCCTAGGGCTGGGGCTGCTGGCCCTGGCACTTTTGCTGGGGCAGGCTAAGTCGGCCCCAGCCGCCAATTTAGAAGAGCAGCTCGACCTACAGCCCAACAATGCCACCCGAGGCCAGTCGCGGGATGTGGCCGACGGCTGGATGCAGCTGGGCGATCAGCAGCGGGCCGAGGGCGACTTGGCTACGGCCACCCTGTCTTGGGCCGAAGCCGCCGAGATTTATCGGCTGTTGGGCGATACCCGATCCGCCGGGCGGGCCTACGGATCGATGGGGGCGGCCTTTGGTGCCCTGGGGCGCTACCCCGAGGCCGAGCGCGCCTTTGTGCTGCGCCTGGGCACGGCCCGTGACAACGACGACCGGCTCGGCCAAGTCTACGGCCTCAACAACCTCGGCAACCTCTACGTCAACCAGGGCCGATTGAACGAGGGGCAAGCTTACTTCGAAGAGGCCTTTCAAATTGCCCGCGCTACCGGCGACGCCCAGGCCCTGGGGGTCTCTCTCAGCAACCTAGGCCGGGTGGCGACCCAGCGGGGTGAGCTAGAGACGGCGGTGCGCCTGCTAGAAGCCGCCACCAACTACCGCATTTTGGCCAGCGACTACCTGGGGGAAGCCCACTCCTCTAACAACCTGGGGGATGTGTATGTGGCCCTGGGCCGCGATTCGAATGCGATCGGGGCCTACCGGGTGGCGCTGCGATCGGGGGTAGAAGCGGACGACGTTCCTCTACAGATTCGCGCCCTAGACGGTCTGCTAGGGATTTACCTGGGTCGGGGCAACCTGGCGATCGCCAAAGATTATCTCGATCGGCGCTCAGCACTCACCCTCGGTGTCGCCGACCTAGAAGCTGCCCTCACCTATCGCTGGCTGGGCGACTACTATCTGCAAACAGACCAGCCAGACATTGCCCGCCGAGCCTTTAGCCAAGGTTTAGCAATTTCTCGCGATCTTCAGGAAAAATCTCTGGAAGCCGAATTCGTCAACCGTCTGCTAGCCCTCTAATTTTTCAACTCTCAAATAAAGCCCCCCAGCAACTGGTCGCTGGGGAGCTTTATTTGAGCCGGAGGGTGGTTTAGGGGCGAACTTCGGCGTACTGGTCGACAGCCTGAGCCACCGTTTCAGCGGTGCCGTTTAACCCTGGAGTGGCCTTAGGTAGAGGGTTGCGGGCTTGAATTAGGGCAATGGCACGGGTTACACTCTCGGGCAAAATCACTACCAAACTATCGTCGGGAGCCGCATCTAGAGTAGCGTTGATAGCCTCGGTCTCATCCAGAATGGTCTGGTAGGTAGAAACGCCAGTGGTCTCTTCGATGCCGTGGACAATCCGCTTGGCGGCATCGCCCCGTTCCCGACCGCGAGTGTCATCGTCTTCCTTGACCACAATGTCGTCAAATATTGTGGCTGCCAGCCGGCCCAAGGTGATGAAGTCTTCATCGCGGCGATCACCTGGCCCGCCCACCACGCCAATGCGCTTGCCCGGCCAGTTTTTCACAAAGCCCCCTAGGGCCTCGTAGCTGGCCGGGTTATGGGCGTAGTCGACTAAGGCGTGGAACCGGCCCAGGTTAAACAGATTCATGCGGCCTGGGGTTTGGTCGCTAGAGGCCTCAAAGGTTTGCAGCGCCTGGCGAATATAGTCAATGTCAACCCCCTGGGCAAAGGCCGCCAGACTGGCCGCCAGCGCGTTGGCGATCTGAAAGGGGGCCAGGCCACCCATAGTTAGAGGCACCTTCTCAGCCTGTTCGATGCGCAGCAACCAGTCGCCCTTGAGAATGGACAGATAGCCCTGTTCGTAGATCGCCGCCAGGCCGCCGCCCTGGGCGTGCTTGCGCACCAAGTCATTGTGGGGATCCATAGAGAAGTAGGCCACCTGGCTCTTAACCCGCTGGGCCATGGCCGCGACCAGAGGGTCGTCGGCATTGAGCACCGCGTAGCCGCTGGGGCGAACGGCCTCAGCCACCACGCTCTTGAGGTGGGCCATGTCTTCGAGGGTTTCAATATCGCCTAGGCCCATGTGGTCGGCGGCCACGTTGAGCACCACGCCAATGTCGCAGTCTTTAAAGGCCAAGCCCGATCTCAAAATGCCGCCCCGGGCGGTCTCTAGCACCGCGACCTCCACCGTGGGGTCTTGCAAAATCACCTGGGCGCTCTGGGGGCCGGTGGTGTCGCCCGGCTCCACTAAGTTGTCGCCGATATAGATACCGTCGGTGGTGGTGTAGCCCACCATTTGCCCGGTCTGCTTAAAGATGTGGGCAATCAGGCGGCTGGTGGTGGTTTTGCCGTTGGTGCCGGTAATCGCCACGATGGGGATGCGGGTCGGGGTGCCGGGGGGAAACAGCATCGACAGAATTGGCTCCGCCACGTTGCGGGCGATGCCGACGCTGGGGCAGACATGCATGCGCAGCCCCGGGGCCGCGTTGACCTCCACAATGACGCCATCGACCTCGCGCAGGGGCTTAGAAATATCGGTGGTGACGATGTCAATACCGGCAATGTCGAGGCCGATGGTTTTGGCAATCCGCTGGGCCACCCAGATATTGTCGGGGTGGATGTCGTCGGTGCGATCAATGGCGATGCCGCCAGTGCTGATGTTGGCGGTGGCCCGCAGATAGCACATTTCACCCTTGGGCAGCACCGTGTCGAGGGTGTAGCCCTTGCGGTCGAGCAGCTGCCAGGTGGTGCGATCAACCTCAATGCGGGTGAGCAGGTTGTCGTGGCCGACACCCCGGCGGGGATCTTGGTTGGTGACTTCGATCAGCTGCTCAATGGTCGACTGGCCGTCGCCGACCACGTGGGCAGGCACCCGCTCGGCCACCGCAATTACCCGACCGTTGATCACCAGCACCCGGTGGTCAAAACCCTTGTAAAAGCGCTCGACAATCACCCCTTGGGAGATTTCTTTAGCGGCCTCGTAGGCTTCTTCAGCGGTCTGATAGTTGTCGATGTCGATGGTGATGCCGCGCCCGTGATTCCCGTCTAGGGGCTTGATCACAATCGGGTAGCCGCCCACATCTTCAATGGCGTTTTCTAGCTCATCGAGGTAGTTAATCACGGTGCCCCGAGGCACGGGCACCCCGGCGTTGCGCAAAATTTGCTTGGTGCCCTCTTTGTCAGAGGCCAGTTCTACCGACAAAATGCTGGTTTTACTGCTCAGGGTGGCCTGGATGCGCTGCTGGTAGCGGCCATAGCCCAGCTGAATCATGGCTCGGCTAGAAAGCTGCATCCAGGGAATGTCTTGAATCTCGGCCCCGCGCACAATGGCCTCGGTGCTTGGCCCTAGGGCGGCATCAAGGCGAAACTCGGTGAGGTCAGCTATGTCTTGGTCTAGCTCTTCCTTTGCATAGTGGCCGGTTTCGACCAGGCTGTTGCAGAGCCGCACCGCCGCCCGCGCCGCGTAGCGCCCGGCCTGCTCATTTTGGTATTCAAACACCACCTGGTAGACCCCCGGCTCGACCACAGAACGGGTACGGCCAAAGCCCACGGGCATGCCCGCCATAGTTTGCAGCTCTAGGGCAATGTGCTCAATGATGTGGCCCATGTAGGTGCCCTGGCGCACCCGGCTCAAAAAGCCGCCCCGGTGCCCCGGTGAGCAAAAGTGCTCGATCAGGCTGGGGAGGGTTTCGGCCAGCCCTTCGTAAAACCCAGGAATTTGGTCAGAGGGGCGATCAGCCAGGTCTTCTAGATCTAGCCGCATCAAGATCAGGTTGGGATACCGGATGCTCCAGTAGTTTGGCCCGCGTAGAGTCTGGGTTTTAAGAATTCGCATGGGCTATGGTGACTCACTGGTCGTAAAACAACGTCAGCTGGGAATCTGTAGAAAAATAACTTGTAAAAAGCTAAATCGATAACTGTTAGGAATTGGGTTCGATGTGCTGTGCCGATTTAGCGTCGGCGAGCGATCGCACCGGTTAAGCCCTGGGATCGGGGCTCGGCCACCTAGGCTAAATAACTCAGTTTAGAAGCCACTTCGAACGTTTTAACCCAAATAATCGAGTTGTCATGAAACCCAAACAATTGCCTTCGACAATTACGCCTACAGATCCTTGACCAAACCTCGCGATCGCCCGGTAAAACCTAGGGATGCAGGCAGTATAACCCTAGCCTAAAGCTCAAGATAGTATCCTTTGAGGGTTAATTTAGTTGAGCTGGAGCAGAATACTCTACCTATTGGGTGAGGGCGCGAAGAAAGCTTTGAAGCTCACTCAAAAAACCACCGCGCTTGCCCGTAGAACCGGTTGCCCCAGCACCGGGGTCGGCGGTTTCGCCCATTAAAATGCGGTCGAGGGCTTCGCCGGAGGGCTTTTGGGGCACCTCAGCCAACAGCTGGTAGCCAGCCTCGGTCTCTTGCCACACCTGCCAGGGGTGGGGGTAGCACCGCAGCACCACGGCACCGTCGCGGGGCCGCAGGTAGTAGATCGGCTCTAGGGTGCTGAGAAAGCGATCGCGCAGCTGCCGCCCGGCGTAGCCAATGCCGATGGTGGCGACATCTTCGAGCTTGGGGTTGAGCATGATCACAAACTTATCCCTGGCCTCGGCGCACATCTCTTCCACCTGGTTGACCTCCACCGAGGATGGCTCGACAAACAGATAGGCCTGGTCGTCGGGGGTCATCTCGCTGTGCAGCTCGCCGATGCCGCGCACCACAAAGTCGGGGTTGCCCCAGTCACGGCGGGCCAGGGCCGCCGACCCGGCATCGGGAAAGTAGACCTTGAAGGTGAGACCCAGCTCTTGCAGGGCGGGGTATAACTGCTGGGCTACGGGCAGGCCTTTTAGCTCAGAGTAGACCAGCTCTACCATCATCCGGGGCACCCCGGCCTGGATGGCGGCCTGGGTGGCGGTGCGGGCCTGGGCGATCGCCTCTTCGAGGCTGGCCGGTACGGTGGTGGCAGAATCCATAGTGGGGCAGGAGTTAGAGGGTAAGAGTTAAACGGGGGAGAGGGTGAGGGGGGCGAGGGCGCGGTGGAGCACCTGGCGCAGCACCATCGCCGTCCAGTCTATATCGGCGGCGGTGGTGTGTCGGCCCAGGGTGAGGCGAATGCCGCAGGTGGCGGCGCGATCGCTGTACCCCATCGCCTGGAGCACTGGGCTGGGGCTGAGCTTGCCGCTGCGGCAGGCAGAGCCAGCGCTGATGCCAATGCCCGCCAGGTTCATTTCGCGCACCAGGGTGCGGCCGCTGACCCGTTCGCCGTCGGCGGCGGTGACGCAAAAGCTGGCGTGGTGGGGCAGGCGGTGGCGGCGATCGCCGGTGATCTCTAGCTCAGCGACCTCGGCCAGCTGGTCAAACAGGCGATCGCGCAGGCCGATCAGCCGCAGGGTTTCGGTGGGCATCTCGGCCGCCGCTGTGGCCGCCGCCACCCCAAACCCCGCCAGGGCCGGTAGCGCCTGGGTGCCCGAGCGCAGGCCAAACTCTTGGCCGCCGCCCCCCAGCAGCGGCCGCAGCTCGACCCCGGGCCGCCGGTACAGCGCCCCGGCCCCCTGGGGACCATAGATTTTGTGGCTCGACATCGACAGCAGATCGACCGGCAGGGTCTGCATATCGAGGGGCAGTCGCCCGGCCACCTGCACCGCGTCGGTGTGGAACAGTGCCCCGTGGTCGCGGGCGATTTGGCCCAGGGTCTCAATCGGTTGCAGGGTGCCCACCTCGCTCTGGCCGTAGATGATCGACACCAGCACGGTGTTGTCGCACAGGGCCAGACGCAGATCGGTGGGGCTGATGCGGCCCTGGGCATCGACCGGTAATCGAGTCACCTGCCAGCCCAGGCGCTCCAGCTGCTGGACTGGCTGTTCCACCGCCGAATGCTCGATCGCCGAAATAATCAGGTGCTGGGGTACGGGGTAGCGCTGCGCGATTCCCAAAATGGCCAGGTTGTCGGCCTCGGTGCCCCCGGCCGTAAATATCAGGCTATCTACTGGAGCATTGATTAGCTCGGCCACCTGCGATCGCGCCCGTTCCAGCACCGTCGCCGCCCGGTTGCCCCACTGGTGCAGGCTGGAGGGGTTGCCCCACTGCTCGCCTAGAGCGGCCTGCATGGCGGAGATCGCCTCGGCCCGGGGCGGCGTGGTAGCGCTGTAGTCTAAGTAAATTTGCATCGTCTGCGCCCACAAAAAACACCGCGCCCGTACGGCACAAACCCGAACGGCCCAGCTTTAATCCTAGCAGGGAGAGCCGTTGTGGCTGGCTGTTGCGGCAAAGGGACGGCTAACTGGCCCCGTCCCCGTCGCCGGAGGATGCGCCAGGGAATTCGCCAGGGAATTCTTTGGAGCAATAGATATGGAGAATGGGCAGCGAGATGGGGGCATCTAGGCCGGCAATCGCCACCTGAATTTCCCCTGGGATTTCTGCCGGGATTTTTGCCGGGATTTCTCCCTGCATCTCCCCCGAGATCTTGCCGGGGGCCTGGGCGGCCTGGGCCTGGGGCATCGCCGCCGCTACCGCCGCTACCCGCTCGCGCCCCGTCTGGTGCAGGGCGGTCAGCCAGGCCCAGCCGCAGTCGACCAGGCGCTCGACATCGACCCCGGCGTAGGCTGGCTCAAAGGGGCGCAGACGGTTGACCCCTTCCCCCAGTAAAATGCTGGCCCCCTGCCAGTTGTGGTTGCCCAAGTGATATAAGCCCACGGCGATCTGCAAAATTCCCTGATAAAAGGGCTTTTCTAGGGTGTTGGCCTCCATCCAGATGGCCTCCAGCTGGTCGTGGCAGGCGTAGTACTCCCCACTATTGAATAGATAAACACCTTCCCCTAGAGGGGAATCAATCGAATCGGAGTAGCAATTTGACACCATAGCAAGAAGAGATCTGACCTAGGGTAATAGCTTCATCCTAGGGCAGAGGTGCTATCCTCCACTGAGTGTGAGGTGTGAGGAAAATTAACATGGTTAGTTCCCCGGTGAGACCGGCGGGCACAGTACCCGCAGAGCCACAGCGCCATGGCGCAAACGCAGCTTTTAATGGGACAGAATCTAGCAAAACAAGCCTTGATCAGCCCGGTCTTGAGCGCCGTCCCAGCGGGTTGGGCGGGCTAGATCTGCCCCCGGGGCCGCTGTTTGGCACCGACGGCATTCGCGGTAGAGCCGGGGATCTGCTGACGGCCCCCCTGGCGATGGAAATTGGCTACTGGGCCGGGCAGGTGATGCAGGCCCAGGGGCTGGCGACGGGGCCGGTAATTTTGGGTCAAGACTCTCGCACCTCGGGGCACATGCTGGCCACCGCCTTATCGGCCGGGCTGACCTCCGCCGGGCTAGATGTGTGGCACCTGGGCCTCTGCCCCACCCCCGCGGTGGCCTACCTGGCGGAGTCGTGCCAGGCCACGGGCGGCATTATGATTTCGGCCAGCCACAACCCCCCCGCCGACAACGGCATTAAATTCTTTGGCGGCGATGGCACCAAGCTCAACGGCCAGGTGCAGGGCCAGATCGAAGCCGCGCTGCGCGGTCTGGGGATGGCTGCCGCCGCCCCCGCCTGGGGCCAATGCTATTACCGCCCCGAGCTGGTCAACCGCTACGCCAGCTTTTTGCACGAACCCCTGCTGCCTGGCCTCAACCTGGCGGGGATGAAGGTAGTGCTGGATATGGCCTGGGGCTCGGCCACTCGCCTGGCCGAGCAGGTGTTTCTCGAGGCCGGGGCCGAGGTGATTGCCCTCCACGGTGCCCCCGACGGCGATCGCATCAATGTCAACTGCGGCTCCACCCATCTGGAGCCGATCAAGGCAGCGATCAAAGCCCACGGGGCCGACCTGGGCTTTGCCTTCGACGGCGACGCCGACCGGGTGATGGCGGTGGATGCCCAGGGCCGCGTGGTCGATGGCGACTACATTCTCTATCTGTGGGGTAAGCGCTTGCAGGAGCAGGGGCGACTGCCCAACCACACCCTGGTCTCGACGGTGATGGCCAACCTAGGCTTTGAGCGCGCCTGGGAAAAGCTAGGCGGCACCCTGGTGCGCACCCAGGTGGGCGACCAGCATGTGTTTAGCGAAATGGTCAGCCGGGGCGCGAAGCTGGGCGGCGAGCAGTCGGGCCACATTCTCTGCCACCACTACAGCCTCACGGGCGACGGTATTCTCACCGCCCTGCACTTGGCGACCCTAGTGCAGAGCCGGGGCGGTTCGCTGGCGGCCCTGGTGGATGACAGCTTTCAGACCTACCCACAGAAATTGCAGAATGTGACGGTGGTAGACCGCGATCGCCGCCTCAACTGGCAAAGCTGCGACCCGGTCTGCCAGGCGATCGCCGCCGCCGAGCAGGCGATGGGCAGTGAGGGCCGCATTTTAGTGCGCCCCTCCGGCACCGAACCCCTAATCCGGGTCATGGTGGAAGCAGCGGATGCGGGCCTAGTCGACCGCTGGACTCAGCACATTGTGCAGGCCGTCACCCAGCACCTAGCGGTTTGATACCGAATCCTACTTGGCTACCCCCGATGGGTAGGGGCGTAGCATGCTACGCCCCTACGGGGTTCTTGTTTATAAATCGGGGTTTACCAAATCGGATTTCGTATGAGACGGTAGCTTGAGACTATAGAGTGGCATTAGAGTGGCATTAGGCAATCACTGGAGCGTCACCCCATGGCAAAAATCATCAGCCGTCAATCGCTGGGCGTGCAGCCCGTCTACGACATTGGGGTGGCCCGCGACCACAATTTTTTGTTGGCCGACGGTCAGGTGGCCGCCAACTGCTTCAACAAGTCGCACTCCACCGCCTACGGGTTTGTCACCTTTCAGACCGCCTACCTGAAGGCCAACTACCCGGTGGAGTACATGGCGGCGCTGCTGACCTCCAACAGCGGCGACCAAGACAAGGTGCAGATGCACATCGCCAACTGCATCGCCATGGGCATTGAGGTGCTGCCGCCCGACATCAACCGATCGCTGGTCGATTTTACCCCCGAGGGCCAGAGCATCTTGTTTGGCCTCTCGGCGGTGCGCAACGTCGGCCTGGGGGCGATCGAGTGCATTCTCAAGCACCGCGAGGCGGAGGGGCCATTCAACTCGCTGGCAGAACTGTGCGATCGCATTGACCTGCACTCGGTAAACCGTCGCGCCCTAGAGGCGCTGGTGCTCTCCGGTGCCCTCGACCCCATCAACCCCAACCGCAACCAGCTGATGCAAGACCTGGAGCTGGTGATCGACTGGGCCCAGGGCCGCGCCAAAGATCGCGAGATTGGCCAGGGCAACCTGTTTGACATGATGATGGGCGGAGGCGATAGCCAGGGGGCTGCCCCCTCGGCGGGCTATGAAACCGCCCCCAAAGCCTCCCCGGTAGACGACTTTGAGGCCCAGGAAAAACTCCGCCAGGAGAAAGAGCTGCTGGGCTTCTATATCTCTGACCACCCGCTCAAGTCGGTGCAGCGATCGGCGCGGGTGCTGGCCCCGATCAACCTGGCGGAGCTGCACGAGCAGCCCGACAATGTGACATTGAGTGCGATCGTGATCTTGGCGGCGGTGAAGCCGGTGGTGACCAAAAAGGGCGACAGAATGGCGATCGTGCAGCTCGAAGACCTCACTGGACAGGCCGAAGCCGTGGTCTTTCCCAAATCCTTTGAGCGCATTGGCCAGCACATCGTCGCCGACAAGCGGCTGATGGTCTGGGGCAAGGTTGATCGCCGCGACGATCGGGTGCAGTTCATCATCGACGATGCCGAGTCAATCGAAGACGTGCGCATGGTCATGGTCGAGCTAGACCCCCGCCTGGCAGGCGATATCGAGCAGCAGCACCGCCTGCGCAACGTGATTCGCAACAACCAGGGCGACGACCCCAAGTACGCGCGGGTGCCGGTGATCGCGGTGATTGGGGGCAACCAGCAGCGCCAGTTTGTGCGGCTGGGGGCGCAGTTCCGCGTCAAAGACCCCGAGGCGGCGGTGACCGCGCTGATGAATGCTAACTTTCAGGCCAAGGCCACGCCGCTGATCAGCGCCTAATTTGGCGGAGAGAATACCTCCGCCAAATTAGGCAGGGTCAGGCAAGCGATGACCTCTTTGCTTCCGTTCCCAGGTCACTGACTGACCCTTCCCCTAACCTCTAGATACGCCCATCTACATCCCTTTTGTACCAATGCTGCTGGGCTGATATGGGGAGAATTACACGTATCTCGGCCAGGGGTCTTATAATTAGACAGGAAATATTTGCCGAAGCACGCAAATTAAAGACACCTAAAAGCGTAAGAATGAATAAATCTCACGGTCTTATTCTGATGTCTTCTGCTCTGTTACTACTTCTATTAGCTACAGCATTGTTGATCAGGCCCGAACAGACAATTTCACAGGCTTCCCCATCTGACTCTACGCCTACATCTCCACCTGTTTTTGAAGAGACGCCTGTGCCAGATGCAGAGGAGCAAGAGCCATCGCTCCCGTCGACTTCCTTAGATTCCATTCAGATAGACACACTACAGGCAGATCTAAGTTCTGTAACTGAGCAATTCGGCACTCTCGACCCCAGTACTCACCAGGCAACGTTCGATAGTAGAGAAGCTAGAAGAGCCGGGATTGATAATGAATTAATCAGACTGGCTGAGGAACTAGTGAGGTATCAGAATAGTTTAGTTGGAGATCTGCGATCGGGGAGAGC
This sequence comes from Phormidesmidales cyanobacterium, assembly GCA_038256265.1. Lineage (GTDB taxonomy): Bacteria > Cyanobacteriota > Cyanobacteriia > Phormidesmidales > Phormidesmidaceae > Nodosilinea. Next base: position 21,411 of record JBBSKN010000034.1, on the reverse strand, counting down.
TCGTATTGGGAATGGGGAGGGACCTAACTCACGGGAATATCCCAGACTCAGAAGATTTCAGCAGAGAGCCTCTGAGAGAGGGAGATCTAGATCCTCAAATTGACAAAGCCTAAAAGCTCTTAGTCTTGACAATAGAGAAGAACCGTTGGGTTTTGAAACAAACCTTTATTCAGTCAATACAGAGACGGCTTGCGGAAACTATGCCTTTCCCAAACCTAACGTCACTCCTATAAGGAGATACTACAACTAGAGTTCACCAACCACTTGGTTAACGAGCAACGGATTTCACAGGACAGCTAATTACGCTACAAGAGCTTACGGGATTAACCCGAATTCCTCACCAGCCCTGATTCAAGCCTCTAAATTAGGGTCAATGAGTTGTTAACTTTTGGTGAAACCCTTCTTTCTTTTCCAGTTGTCCGGTAGGCAAGCGATCAACCTACCGTCCTGGGTGGAGGGGGCCACGCCGACTTCAGTTCTGAAGCCAGCGATTATCTAGCGCAGCACCTGGGCGCACTGGCTAAAGCAAAGATAGCTGGGGCCAGTGCGCCCTCAGCGACGGCCAAAGATACGATTCAACGGGTAAGCAAACTCAGGCAGCAGGGGCGACGTCAGCGCATCCCCCGCCTGGAGGGTAACCACCAGGGTAAGCAGCGCGTTATCGCGACGGTAAACCTGCACCTGTTGTAGCTTGCCATCGACGATCCAGTACTCCTGCACACCCTGCTGGGAGTACAGCTTGAGTTTAAGCTGGCGATCGCGCTGCTCGTTTTTCTCCCCTGGCGACAGCACCTCCACCACCAACTCTGGTGCCCCAGTCAGGTGCTCGGCCTCATCCATCAGGTGATCGAGCCGTTCGTGGCTGGCCCACACCATATCGGGAATGACATTGTCTTCGTCCGTAAAGATGATGCCGGGGTTGATGGCTGCTCGGCCCCCGCCCGTCTGTTGACACCAGCTATCAAGAGCAGCAAAGATTCTACCCGTTACTTCTTGATGACTCCAGCCGGGGGCACGGGTCACAATTAGCTCTCCATCAATGATCTCGTAGCGCTTGCCATCCTCAGGAAATAGCTCTAGGTCAGCTGTGGTCCAACGAACCCGATTGACAGCAGAAGTCATAGCCGCAACCCATGGAAAAACCTACTCTTACCATGATGTCAGCATGAGGCGGGACATGGTGGTGCATGCCCTGCTGCTTTATCTATGCCAAGCGCTGGTTAGCTCTGCCTATTACCCAGGTCAATCTCAGTTTGAGCGCCTACAGGTCGTCGCAGTGCTGATTGTTGATATCGCCGTTGGCCATGCGGGTGTTGCAAAACCGCGCGGTGCTGAGGTCGGTGCGCACCAGGTTGGCCCCCAGCAGGTCGGCATTGGTGAAGTTGGCCCCCGTCAGCGAAGCATCGCGCAGCAACACCTCGCGCAGGTCGGCCCCGGTCAGGTCAGCGCCATCGAGGCGAATGCCAATCAGGTTGGCTCGGTAAAACTGACCGTCGGTGAGGGTGGCATTGCTCAAGTCAACCGCCGACAGCCCGGCCTGGGCAAAGGTGGCCCCGTCTAGGCGGCTACCGCTGAGGTCGCTGCCGTACCAGTTGCTGTTGCGGGCCTCGGCCTGCTCTAGGTTGAGGCGGGGGGCGCTGACCTCCACCAACCGAGCGCCAGAGAGAATGGCCCCGCTCAGGTTTGCCCCCGCCAGGTTGGAGCCAGATAGATCGGCCTCGCTCAGGATCGCCTGATGCAGGTTGGCCCGGCCGAGGTCGGCCTGGGTGATCTCGGCCCTGGGCAGACGGGCGCGGGAGAGATTGGCCCCGGCTAGGTTGGCCTGGGTCAGGTCGGCGTCGTCAAGGTTGGCCCCGGTCAGCACTTGGCCGCTGAGGTCGCAGCCTGCGCAGCTGCGGCTAATCAGAAACTGCCGCAGCTGGTCGTTGGCCGCCCCAGGGGCGGCCAGCAGGCCCAAGACAACGGTGAGACAAAACGCCAGATGTCTCTGATCAATGCCCCAGGTTGGGGGTGTGCGGCGGGCCATGGATAGATCCTATTTTTTAAATTAGACCCAGAGCATTTAGGCCAGGCATCTGGGCCAGAACATTTCAACTAGAAAATCTACGATCAAGTTTAGAGATTGCTTCTACAATGTGTCAGCATCTTTGGCCCACAGAATCTTGAAGTTCGAGGAGGGGGTGAACCGCTTGGGCAGGGTTCTCACCTCCTCGGCACCTTAGATTCTACTGCTCGCTCTCGGTAGTTTGACTCCATGGCCGCATCTACACCGACATCTTCGCCCCTGACTACCCGTCTACGGCAGCGCCCTGGGCCAAACCACCAGATTAACCTCTGGCAGTGGGTGTGGATTACCCTTTGGCTGCTGCTGCTGACTGGGTCGGGCATATTCTGTGGCTGGGCGCTGATGTGGCTGACCCGGATTCCCCCTCTGCCCGACTGCGAACAGATTACGCCCTTCAACTCGGCCAGCGATCTGCTGTACTGCGCCAAGGCCCAGGCTCGCACGGGCGAGCCCAACAACCTGGTGCAGTCGGTGCTGCTGACTGCCAACTGGCCGCGAACCAATGCCGAGTATGAAGACGCCCAAGAGATTTTGCAGGATGCCTCGGAGCAGATTTTGGTGCTAGCTAACCGTTGGGTTCAGGCGGGCAAGCTTGATGACGCGGTGGCGCTAGCGGGCGAAATTCCCCTCGATACGCCCCTACGCCAGCCCGCTCAGGCGGTGATTTTTGAGTGGCGGCAAGACTGGGAACAGGGACGGGAGATCGAGGCTAAGCTCAGGCCCGCCCTGGCCGCCAGCGACTGGGATTTAGCTAAGGCACACCTGCAAGAGTTTAGAACCCTCAAGAGCGACTACTGGCTGACCATTCGCTACCTGCACTGGCAGCGGCAGCTTTTGATCGAGCAGCGGGCTTGGGATCAGCTCTTAGAGGCTCGCGCTCTAGCCGCTACCAACCAGATTGATAACCTGTACCAGGCGGTGGTGCTGGCTCGTTCCATCGATCTGCGCAGCCAGGTGTGGCAGGCGGCAGAAGATGATGTTGATCGCTGGAGCAAGACCGTGCTGGATGTGGCATTACAGCGCTGGCAGGTAGGCGATCGCACCAGCGCCCTAGAGCTGGCCAGCGCCGTCCCCCCCAGCCCCCACCTGGCCGGGAGGCAGGGTGAGGGCCAAGAGCTGCTGTACCTGAGCCACGCCCAGCACCTGGCCCGCCAAGCTGAGCCGGAGGGACTCACCCCCCGCTACAGTCAACTGTTTGGCTTGATGGAGGCCACTAGCGCCATCCGTCAGCTCCCGGCGAACAGTCCCTACAGGGCAACTGATCTAGAGTCGGTAGAGCAGTCTTCGGTAGAACAGTGGAGCGAGCAGATCAGCGATCTCAGGCGGCTGAAGTTTAGCGATCTGGTGGCTAGGCTGGGTCAGCGCATCACTTACAACTGGGCTATGCACCAGGCTCAGCTGGTGGAGGTAGGTCGGCCTCAGCGGATTCAGGGACAAACCCTGGTGGCCCAGTGGCAGGCCAACATTCAGCGCATTGAAGACCGCCCGATTTTGGCCCAGGCCCGCAGCCTGGCTCGACCGGGCACCATTCCAGAGCTAGAGGCGGCGATCGCCAAGGCCGAAGAGGTGGCCCTGGGCCGGGCGCTGCGGCTTGAGGCCCAAACCCTAGTGGCCGAGTGGCAGCAAGAGATTCAGGTGATCGAAGACCGCCCCATTCTCGATGCGGCGGTGGCCCTGGCCGATGAGGGCAACCTGGCAGAGGCGATCGCCGAAGCCCGTAAAATTGCCCCTAACCGCGCCCTCTACCCCCGTGCCCAGGGGCTGGTGCAAGACTGGACAGCCGCCATTCAGATCGCTGAAGACAGGCCGATTTTGGATAAGGCTAAGGATCTGGCCTACGGCGGTAGCCTGACGGCGGCGATCAACCTGGCTGGCCAGATTGGGGTAGGGCGGGCGCTGTCTAGGGAGGCCCAGACGGCGATCGCCCTGTGGCGAGCCGATCGCGCCTACATCTGGTCGATCTGGGAGGCCGAGGGCTTGCCCACCCCCGGCGGCTCGTCTGACTCGTCAGCGGCAGACTCACAATGACAGTGCCCCCCTTGCGACTCATGCTGGTCGACGAAGACCCGGTGTTTCGGCTGGGTCTGCGGATTTGGTTAGAGCAGACCGCTGGCTATGCGGTGGTGGCTGAGGCCAGCCAGGCTGAAGAGGCCCTGGCGATTTTGGTCAGCCGTAGTGTCATGGGGGACGGCCCACCGCCCGAGACTATCCCCGGTTGGACTCCGGCCCCCGCCCCCGATTGGGCAGAGGCCTGGTCGGGGCCAGAGGGTACACCCGAGCTCGACCTGGTGATTCTCGACCTGGGCCTGGGGGCGGGGCAGCCCAACCCGCTGCCGGGGCTGCGCCTCTGCGGCGACATCAAGGCCCGCTACCCAAGCCTGCCGGTGCTGGTGCTCAGCGTCAGGGCCGAGCCGGTGCTCGAAGCCGCCGCCCAGCAGATGGGGGCCGACGGGTTTGGGGCCAGGGGCATGGCCGTAGCCGATCTAGACAATCTGATTCAGCAGCTGGCCGGGCCACGGCAGCAGGTTTTAGAAGCACCCCCTGCCCTTGCCAATGCTCCCCCAAACCAAGTCGCTAGGGAGGCTTCCCCCGCGACTCAGCCTTTGCCCAGGGGCCTAGATTCCCTACGCATCAGCCTGCGGCGGTCATCGGTGCAGCAGATTGAGGCGGTGATGGCGCAGATCGAGGCGGAGCAGCGCCGGGGCCGGGGGTCGCTGGTATCTGAGGCGTTGCTGGCCGGGCGCTACCGCGAACTCAAGGCAGCCCGCTGGCTGGTGCGGCGACTGCTGGCCACGCCTAATATTTCTGATCCGAGGCAGCCTCGGCGACACAAATCGGGCTTGGGGTCACCGGGGTCTGCCGACGATGCCCTGGTCTTTACTGCGGGCGATCGCCAGGGCAAATACCAGAGTAATACCTTGGGCGGTGACTCCCTAACACCAGCCTTCACCCAGCGGCTGGCGCTGAACCAGGGCGATCTGGCGACCCTGGTGTTTGAGCGGGTGTTTAGCAAGCTCCAGGGGCTGCTCGACAACACCAGCGGCACCCCGCTCGAAAGCGACATTCTACGTGACGACAAAAAGCGAGAGCTGTTTTACCTGGTGCTGCGCAAATTTGAAGACGCCCTTGACCAGCTGCGCCAGGCCGACATACCGCCGGGTCAGCTGAGCGAAAAAAGCCCCTTGGTGCTGCACGACGTGTGGGAAGCCACCATTACCGACTACTTTGGCCCCTACTACACCCTCCAGGTTGACCACCTAGAGCAGCCCGTAGTGCCCACCCTGCTGGCCGAGGCGCCGGTGGTGCAGGGGGCGATTCTCAACCGCATTCCCCTGGTGCCCATGCTGCTAAGCCACCTGTTGTTTAACGAATCGATGGTGGTTGACGGCAGTCTCTACGAAGCCGCTGCCCCCCTGGCCCTGGCCCGTAGTCAAGAGCTGCTAGAGCACCTGCTGATTCAGCTGGCCAACGCCGTCGTGCAGCCGCTGTTAAACAATTTTGCCGATGTGGAAATGCTCAAGAAGAACCTCTACCAGCGCCGCATGATCACCAGCCGCGACATTGAGCGGTTTCGCAACGATCTCTCCTGGCGCTACCGCTGGGATGGGCTGGTCAACGACCCCAGGGCCATTTTTGAAAGCCAGCATCGGCTGTTTGGCTTTACCGAGCGAGGCATTCAGTCCCAGCTGATCTACTCGCCCCGGCGAGATGAGCTAGATCAGCTCTCGGGCCTACAGCGGGCAGTGACCCTGGCGGTAGAGGCTCGCGACGCGGTTTCTCCCCGGTTTCGCTCGGCGGTATCGTTTGTAGGCAGCGGCATTGTCTACGTGCTCACCGACGTGATTGGTCGGGGCATTGGCCTGATTGGCCGGGGCATTTTGCGCGGGGTGGGCGGCGGCTGGCGCGACCCCCGCTACCGCCGCAACGGCCAGGATGGCGATACGCACGGCTAGGGCAAATCGGCCCGCTGCGGCTCTTCTGCCCCCGTAGGTTATCCCCATAGATCGTGGCGCTGGGGAGGCGCATCGGGCTGTTACAGCAATTGCTCCACAGATAGAGGCAAAATCTGCTTTTTTCTGAGAGAATTAGCAAACAATTTTTTGTGCAAAAACCTGAGACTGACCCGGGGGTTGCCCCAGCTGATGGGAATTTGCTTCCTAGACAACTTTCTAATCTCTTCATGCTTTAAGGGAGTTAATCTACGCCTATGAAGTCGAGCTTGGCGCTGTTTGCTGAGCCTGCTCTGGCCTTTGCCAAGCGGCTTTTTTGGGTGAGTACCCTGCTCCTGTGGCTACCGATGACGGTATACCTTACCTGGCTCAACCAGGGGTATAGCCTGTGGCTGCTGCAAGGGGCGCTGGTGATAGTGTCTATAGTTGGCCTTGTGGTGATCAATGCCGAAACTGCCGTCGTCATCTACCGAGCCTGGGGCGGGGCCTGGGGGTTAAACCACCGTCCTAACCGGGGCCTGATTCAACATCTGGGCCGAAGATTGAGGCTGTTTAGATCGGACTTGCACCCCATGGCCCCGTCTGAGAACGTCTCGCTTGAAAGGGTCTCGCTTGAAAAGGTCTTGCTTGAAGAAGGCAGTCTGGCGGAGGTCAACAGCGGTTTGCCCCCCCAACTGGGGAGGATGCAAGCCAGCGCTAGGATCAGATCGACCCTTGAAACCCAGCTGGCTTGGCTACCCTCGACTTTCGCAGCACCGTTTACCTCCGTGGTGGTGGTTGCCTACCTGCCCAATGAGCAAGGCATTATTGAAGACACCCTGCTCCACTGGCTGACGCAGGTGACGCCTCCGGCGACAGGATGGGAAATTATTCTGGCCTACAACACGCCGACGCCGCTGCCTGTGGAGAGTCGTTTGCAGGCTCTCGCTCAGCGCTACCCTGCCTTGGTGCTGCTGCCGGTGGCCCAAAGCCACTCTAAAGCCGAGAATTTGAATAGGGCTTTGCAGATCGTGCGCGGCGAGATGACGGGCATTTTTGATGCTGACCACCACCCGGCGGCAGACTGTCTGGATCGAGCCTGGCCCTGGCTAAGCCAGGGCCGCTACGACGTGGTGCAGGGGCGCAACATGGTTCGCAATGCTGAGGATAGCTGGCTGACGCAGCTGATTGCGGTGGAGTTTGAGTGCATCTATGGCGTTAGCCACTATGGGCGATCGCTGCTGGCTGACACAGCCTTGTTTGGCGGCTCGAATGGGTATTGGCGCACCGCCGCCCTGCGCCAGGTAGGCTTTCACCCCACCTGCCTGACTGAAGACATTGACGCTACGGTGCGAGGGGTAGTGGGAGGCCACCGACTAGTACATGACCCGGCCATTGTCACGACCGAGCTGGCCCCCGACAACCTGCGCGGGCTATGGCTCCAGCGCCAGCGGTGGAGCCAGGGCTGGCTAGAGGTGGCGGGCCGGCACCTAGGTCGAGTGCTGCGATCGCCCCACCTAGACGCCGTGCAAAAACCCTACTGGGCGCTAATGTTGCTGTTTAGCCAGTGCTTTTACCCGCTGGTGTGGCAGGTGGTGCCGATGCTGCTGAGCATTTTCGTGAGCGATCACGATCGCGACCTCGAATTTGAGACCCTCAACCTGGTGCTGATGGGCTTGCTCACCGTGAGCGTGGTGCTTCAGGTGGCGGTGGCCATGGGGCAGCGACCGGCAGGGTCTACCTATACTCGCCGCCACGGGCTGCTCTACTGCCTGCTGTCGCCCGTTTACTTTTGGCTCAAGGTGCTAGTTGGCATGGTGGCGCTGGTAAACCACCTCTGCGGTAGCCGGGTTTGGCATGTCACGGCCCGCAGTAAGCGTAAGCCGAAGCGGTGGCGGGTGGCGATGCGGGGGGTGAAGTGAGTGGGTAGGTGGATGAGTGGATGAGTAGGTGCGTGATACCAAATCCGACGTTCTAGGCATCGGGGGGTTGAATCTGCTGCTGAAGCTGGGTCAAGGCGGCCCAGCGATGGTCTATGGGTTCACCCGCAGTGGTTCCCTGATGGCGCAGCTCAATGCCAGGGCAGTCTTCGTCGCAGATCTGCGGCAGGGGCAGGGCCAGGCAGATCTGCTCGTAGATCCAGGTTTCGGGGTAAAAGTGGCCGTTGGGGGGCAGGGTCTCAAACAGGTCATCGACGCTCACCTCGCGCTCTAGGGGCAGGGTGGCAGGGTCTGGCTCGTGCTCTAGCCAGATCATCTCTTGGGGGGCGATCGCCACCCGGTGGTTGTAGGCTTGCAGGCAGCGATCACAGGTCAGCGTCACAATGGTGTCGGCCCTAGCCTTGACCTCTAGGTAGGTGCCCTGGTGGGTGACGGTCAGCTCACCCCGCACGGGGGTCAAGGTCTCCAGGTCGGCCAGGTGGGCATTGAGATCAACGGCGAGGGTTTTCTCGGGCTGTTGTAGCAGCTGGGGAATATACACTTTCTCCATTGGCCATCGCTCCCATCGCTGCTCTACATTGGTTTAGCTAACCGCCACAATTGGGGTTACTTTTCTGCTTCAGGGGCCTGCCCGGCGAGGCACACCACTAGGCGGCGGTCTGGCTCGCGGCCTCGGCTAAAGGTGGCTAGCCCCTCATAGGCAGAGATAAAGTGGTGCATCTGTCGCCGCTCGGCGGAGGATAGCCCCTGCATTTCATGCTCTTCGCCGCTCGCTGACACTCGCTCAGCGGCGGCGGCGGCCATGGCCTTGAGTTCTTCCAGCCGCTTGGCCCGATAGCCCGCCAGCTCAATGGTAAAGGCCTGCTGCTCGTCTTGCTCTTTGCCCAGGTTGAGGGTGGTGTTAGCCAGGTACTGAATCGAGTCGAGGGCCGCACCGCCGTCGCCGATCAGCGCCTGCACCTGCTCAGGGGACAGCGGCGCTTCGGCAATGGTGAGCCAGCAGCTTTCTCCAGACTCATCTTCGACCTGTTGAGCGGTCACGGTAGACGGTAGCCCCTGCATGGTCAGCAGGGTCGTCAACCAGTTCACCCCAGCGGTGGCAGCATCGATGGCCATGGGCTATGCCTTTTTCTTCTTGCTACGCCCCGGTTCAAAGGGCAGGGTCTGGCGATTGTCGTCGGCTTTGGCTTCGGCATCGACGATCTTTTGCAGGTTCTCGGGCAGCGGCTCCCGCGAGAGAATGAAGGTTTGAAAGGTCTGAAAGATGTTGGCAATCAACATGTACATCAGCACCCCGGCGGGCAGAGGGAAGAACAAAAACATGCCGGAGAAAATCAGCGGCGTAAACTTGTTGACCGCCGCTTGCTGGGGGTTGTCGCTGGTGGCAGACCCCTGGCCCGACAGCACCTGGTTGAGGTAGAGGCTGGCCCCAAAGCCCAAAATCATCACCAAAATATCCCAGTGGATAGCGCCATCTTCGCCGGTCACCCCAATGCGGCCCAGGGCCTTAATGAAGAGAAAACCTTTGTTGGCGGCTAAACCGGGGGCCTGGGCGCGCACGGTGGCTTCGCCGGGGGCCAGGGCAACAATATTGCCAGCTTCGTCAATGGTGACAATATCGTCGCCCTTGATCACTTCCCACTTGGGTTGAAAACTGCTGGGGTCTTCGTTGTACTCTTCAGCCAGCGATGCGATAGATTTACCCTCGGCGGTTTGCAGCCGCACGTCGGTTTTTTCGCCCACCACTAGCTTGTTGCCGCCGGGCACCACCGCCGAAATCGGGAAGTGGGAGCCGTCAGACACGTAGATCGCCTTGGGGGCCGTGCTAAACACCTGGGGCTGGATCTGCTCAATTTTTTCTTGGGGAAAGACCTGAACGTTGACGTCGTAGTTGATGTCGGCAAACGGCGACCCCCGCAGGGTGGCAAACAGCGCAAACAAAATCGGCATTTGCAGCAGCACCGGAAAGCAGCCCGCTAGGGGGTTGCCAAATTCTTTGTAGACCCCGCTCATCTCTTCTTGGAGCTTGGTGGGGTTGTCTTTGTAGCGCTCTTGGATCTCTTTAACCCGCTTTTGCATCAGCGGCTGGGCCACCTTCATGCGGCGCATGTTGCGAATCGACCCGGCGTTGAGCGGGTAGAGCGCCAACCGGATCACCAGGGTGAGGGCCACAATGGCCAACCCGTAGCTGGGCACGATGCCGTAGAAAAAATCTAGGATCGGCAACATGATGGTGTTGGTCAGAAATCCAATTCCGAAATCCATGGGAACCTGAACCCTGCTACAGGGCATACGACGTTGACTGCTCAGTTACCTAATCTACCCCATTGCCGGGGAGGCAAGCCGCCCCGCTCGGTGAGGTTTGCCGTAGTTAGCTCTGGCCAATGGCACCACTGACCGACTGGGCCTTGGGAGAAATACGCTCGTTGATGTAGTCGTATAGCTCGCGAAACCGGGGCATAGAGCGCAGTTCTAGGCGGCTGCCGTCCTTGAGGGTGACTACCATGTCACCCCACAGACCCAGCCCCCGAGGCACCGTAACAATCTTACTAATTTCGTTGTAGATCAGGTCGGTGCGATCGCGCCCCATCCAGCCGCCGGTGACCGAAATGCGCCGATTGGTGATGCGATAGCGCAGCCACAGGGCCCGGGTAATCGCCCCAACCGTGAGGGGCAGGCAGATAACGGTGAACCCCAGCAAAATATTGATGATCAAGTCGCCGATGTGGGGGCCACCCTCGTAGTACACATCCTCACGAATGCCCATGGAATACCTCTAGCGCGGTGAACAGTTGCTCTAATTCTCGCAAAAATTCGCCATATTCGCACTGAGTTGCCTCGGGGCGCAGGGTGATTACGACCCAGAGGGCCGGGTTTAGTTGGGGCAGTAGGGTGCGCAGGGCTGCTCTCACCCGACGCTTGAGCCGATTGCGCACCACCGCCCGCTTGTGGACCTTGAGGCTGACGACAATACCAATCTGAGGACCGATTGGGGGACTGGGGCCAGCTTTGCCCACTCCCCCAGACTGGGCCGGCAGCGCCCACACCCGCACCACTAGGTGGGCAGAAACCGCCTTTCTGCCCTGCCGATAGACCGCCGAAAAATCGCGCGATCGCCGTAGCCGATTGTGTTTGGGTAGCACAACCTAACCCCTATACATGCAAGAAAACACACAACAATGGCCCTGGAGCCAAAGCTAACCCCAGGGCCATTGAGAATCTATGCTTAAAGTGCGCTCGGATCTAGCCTTTGAAGACTAAACGGCTAGCTTAGCCCGGCCTTTGCGGCGACGGGCTTTGATCACTTCCTGCCCAGTGTGGGAGCGCATACGAGCGCGAAACCCGGAGGTTCGCTTCTGCTTTCGGTTGGTGCCCTCTAGGGTGCGCTTACTCATGGCTTTGCCTGATTTGTATGAAAACTCACGGTCTACAACAATAGCACAAACTTGACCGAGAACCTATCGGCGCTGGTTGGTATCGGAGGCAATTTCCATTGGCCAGGTGCCTACGTACCGATTGACCACATCGCCCTGATACATCATGCGCAGGTTGAAGTAGTGATAGCCGTAGCGGCGGGGGTTGCGCACGTTAGACATTACCACCACCAGATTGGTGTTGGCAGGGATGGGTTCCTCAGGAATAATCTCGATGCGGTTTTCGTCTTCTAGCCAGTCGATCGCCTTGACTGGAATCACGTCACGACCGCGCCATGTGCCGCTGCGCAGCTCGATGGCGTCAGGGTTGAACCGACCGCCAATTTCGGTAAACGTGTCGGGGTAGTCAATTTCTAAGGAAATTACATCCTGGGGCAGCTTGGTGCGCTGCACATTGAGGTAATAGCGGCTGTTGGTGCTGTAGGGAATATTGAAATCGATGCTGTAGGGCAGTCGATATTCGGCGTCAACACCACCAAAGATGGTGAGGCCGGTCTGAGCCTGGGTGGGCAGGGGTAGGATTGTGTTGAGACCCACGGCGGCGGCCAGGGCAGCCAGCCCCAGGGCGGCCAGCTTGAGCAATTGCTTGAGGGATGTCATCGTGTATCTCCAATTGACGACTGTCTGGCCGGGTAGCTTGGGGCAACCGATCTAAGGCCACCCACAACAGTAACGCTGCCTTTCTGGGGTGTCACCTCAGCCTGTGCCAGTGGGACAACCGGGTCGATGGGCCTGCCGTCGCCTGGGGAGGCCAGACTCGGCGCGGCCGTTCTAAATCCTATCATCTAGCTCTGGCCCGCTAGCTCTGGCAGCCTACCAAGAACCGTCGCAGTGCTCCGCCCATAGCCGCAGGCTTGGGGGGTGGTGAAGCGGTGGGCGACTGAAGGGAGCAATCTGGTACAATAGATCTAGCGTTAACAGCGCACAAACGATACGGATGGCTCATCCAATAGGCGGCTCAGAGAACAGTTCAGATACTGGCAACCTGTATAGAGCAAACCCACAACAAAATCAGATGCGTCCTGCTTGGGGGCACCAAGTGGACGTTAAACAAAATGCCTGTGGAGTCGAGGTAGCGGGGATTGAGATCACTCAGTCTAGCCAACTGGCGCTGAAGCAGGAAATCTTCGGAGCGATCCGGGGAATCTCCACGCATAATCTTTGATTGGCGTGGCGAGGATGTCAATCACCGTCGTCGATGATGGCGTTGCGGTCGAGCAGCAGCAGATTGCGCAGCTGGTCGGTGTCAAACTCGGTCAACCAGCCCTCCCCGGCGCTGACCACCTGTTCGGAGAGGGCTTTTTTGCTCTCGATCATCTCGTGGATGCGCTCTTCGAGGGTGCCGGTGGTGACAAACTTGTGCACCTGCACGTTGCGGGTCTGGCCAATGCGGAAGGCGCGGTCGGTGGCCTGGTTTTCGATCGCCGGGTTCCACCAGCGGTCGTAGTGAAAGACGTGGCTGGCGCGGGTGAGGTTTAGCCCCACCCCCCCAGCTTTCAGCGAAAGAATAAACAGTCGCGGCGCAGCGGGGTCGTTTTGAAAGCGATCCACCATGGCCTCGCGCTGCTTCTGGCTGGTGCTGCCGTAGAGAAATAGCGCCTCTTGGCCCAGGTACGATTGCAGGTGCTTTTGCAGCAGCTTGCCCCACTCGGCAAACTGGGTGAAAATCAGGGCGCGATCGCCCTCGGCAACGACTTCTTCGAGCATTTCGTCGAGTCTTTGGAGCTTGCCGGAGCGCCCCTTCAGCCCCAGGCTGGGCTCCTGCAAAAACTGGGCCGGGTGGTTGCAGATTTGCTTGAGTCGGGTCAGCAGGGCAAGAATCTGGCCCTTACGCTGCACTCCGGTGGCGTCGTCCAGCGTTTCGAGCGCCTGATCGACGGTCTGCTGGTAGAGGTTGGCCTGCTCCGCCGACAGGCCGCAGAATACGGTCATCTCCTGCTTTTCGGGCAAGTCTTGAATGATGGTGCGATCGGTCTTGAGGCGGCGCAAGATAAATGGCTGCACCAGTCCCTTGAGCGCCTTGAGGGAGGCCACATCACCGTAGCGCTCGATCGGGGTGGCAAAGCGCCGCTGAAAGAAATTCTTTGGCCCCAGGTAGCCAGGGTTGAGAAAGTCCATGATCGACCACAACTCGCCCAGGCGGTTTTCGACCGGAGTGCCCGTAAGAGCAACCCGAAACTGAGCGTCGATCTGGCGAGCCGCCTTCGACTGCTTGGCGTCGGAGTTTTTGATATTCTGGGCCTCGTCGAGCACCAGACATTGCCAGTTCACCGACTGGAGGGGTTTGAGGTCGCGGTAGAGCAGGGCATAGCTGGTGATCACCAGGTGCTTGTCCACCACGGCTTTGGCAAAGCTGCTGCCCTTGGCGCGGCGATCGCCGTGGTGCAGCATCACCTTCAGCCGAGGGGCAAACCGCTTCACCTCTTTTTCCCAGTTACCCAGCACCGAGGTGGGGCATACCAGCAGCACCGGGGTTTCGAGCCAGTCGTTGTCTTGCAGGTAGAGCAAAAAAGCAATCAGCTGAATGGTTTTGCCCAAGCCCATGTCGTCGGCCAGGCAGGCCCCTAAGCCCCACTGCTCTAAAAAGGCCAGCCACGATACACCCCGCGCCTGGTAGGGCCGCAGCGTTCCTTTAAAGCCGCTGGAGGCCTCCATTTCTGCCAGGGTTTGGTTGCCCGTGGTGAGGGTTTCAATCAGGGTATGCAGTGCCCCAGTCGCCTCAAAGCTGACCACGGGCAGGCGGTCGATCAGCTGGGTGTCGCCGGTGCTAATGCGCAGGGCGTCTTCCACCGACAGCGGGGTGGCGGTCTTTTGGCCCGCGAGAAACTGCCGCGCCGCCTTTACGTCCTGGGGCTTGAGCTCGACCCAGCGACCGTTGATTTCCACCAGCGGTGACCCCTGGTTGATCAGCTGCTCAAATTCTTCAGCCGAGACGGTTTCGCCCGCGATCGACAGCTCCCAACGAAAGTTGAGCAAGCTCTTGAGGCCCAGCCGCTGCCGCTGTTTTTGGGGCGGCACCTCGGCATGCACCTTGAGGCCCAGCCGCCCAGAGCCATCGGCGGTAGTTTCAGCCAGCCCCTGGGGCAGCTCCACTTCTACCCCGTTATCTTTGAGCTGCCAGGCCGACGCCTTGATGAACTGGTAGGCCTGAATCGGGTCTAGCTCACAGTAGGTAGGGTGCTGCTGGTGCAGACTCTCGCGGATCGGATCGTAGAGCCGCGCCGCCCGCCCCAGGGCGGCCAGCAGAGTTTCTTGCGGTGCTTTGAGAATCGCCCCCTGGTGGTGTAGCTCATCTACCGGCTGCTGCCAGATGGGCTCGGCCCCCAGCCGCCAGTCGGGGTTGGCCGCCGACTGGAGCTGATACCCCAGCTGCCAGGGCTGCTCTAGAGTTGAGGGCGGCTGGAGTACCAGCCGCAGTCGAAACTGGGTAGCGGGATCCTCGGCCAGGGTCTGGAGGGGAGTAGTCCAGGTGGTGAGTGCCTCTTGCAGCCGGGCGACACTGGCGGCGCTGGCCTCTAGGGTGCCGGTGGGCTGGCTGAGCGCCTGGAGCCAGGGCTGTAGGGGCAGCTCCTTGCCCAGGTTAGACAATCCGTTAAGGGGTTGCGCCTGGGCCGTCTGCCGTACCTTGTCGTCGACTAGGGCCGCTAAGAAACCCAGCAGCAGCGGCTGCGGGTCGAGCAGCGGAAAACCGCAGGCTAGGGCTGGTTTACCCTTTGTTTCTAGAGGCAAATGGGTGCGGCAAACCGGTGGCATGGCCACCGAAAAATGCCGCAGTCGCTCTTGGTCGGGGGCGCTGTCGAGCAGGGGTTGCCAACTGGCCGCTAGGGTTTGGCTAGTGAGTTCGAGGTGGGGCAAAAACTTGCCCCGAGCCAGCAGGTTTAACCCCCAGCGGGCAACGTGACCCCAATAGCGCAAGTCAGCACCCATCTCAACCGCCGTCAGGGCCTGTTGCCCCAGGGGCAGCGCCAGCAAAATCGGCAAAAAGTCTGTTACGCCCAGATACCAGCCCTGCACCCGCCAGGGATGTAACACTGCGTAAGCCTTTAGGTCAGGGTCGGCCTGGGCTTCAACTCTGGCAGAATGCACAGGCACCACCGCCGATGGCGTGATCTGGGCCGGGAGCGGCAGCAACAATTCTCCCCAGGTGGGTGCTACTGATCGACCATCGGTTTTGGCCGCTCGAGAGCGCCGGGAGCCAGTCGCCTTGGCGGTGCCTTTGCTAGGGGCAGCTTCGGTCAACACCGCTGGCAACAGCATTGCCGACTGGGAGTCGGCTCGACCCATAAACTGTTTTTGCATGCCGACGAGCAGCTGGGCTAACCCTACCTGGGGCAAAGCATAGGGATGAGGATGAAGCGCTGCCCAAGGCTCAACCCCCTCCGGTGGGAGCGGTTGCCAGGCTTCGGCCCAGAGAAAAAAACGTTGCCCCTGGGGCACCCAACTGACGTGTAGTATTGCCATCGCCCTGTATCTAAGACTCGCTCAAAGGTAGCTGCGCGGGGGCAGTTGTGTTAGGTCTGGTCACACTTTAATTCCAGGGGCAAATCCGGCGAGTCTATGGTTTAGATAAACCTACCCCGAAGCGCTATCCCGGCTCTCTTGATGTGCAGAAAACCTGCTTAATTTGCCTATCTTACTCCTTCAGGTCGGCTCTCGCAGGGATAGACTCACCAAAAACCTAGGCGTACTCCATGATTACTGGGGTGTGGTCGCTGGGTTTTTCTAGGCGGCGGGGTTCGAGGTCGATGGTGCAGCTACAGGCGCGATCGCCCAGCCCCGCCGACAGGTAGTGGTGGTCAATGCGCCAACCCATGTTGCGTTGAAAGGCGGCGGTGCGGTAGTCCCACCAGCTAAAGTGGCCACCCTCGTCGTTGAACAGGCGAAACCCATCCTTGAGACCCACCGCCATGACATCCCTGAGCGCTTCCCGCTCAGTGGGGGACGACATGATGTGCTTCTCTTTGCCCTCGGGGTTGTAGATGTCTTTGTCTTCGAGGGCAATGTTGAAGTCACCGCAGACATTGAGGTTGGGGTATTCCCCTAGTAAGGCAGCGAGATACTCCTTAAGACAGGACAACCAGCGCAGCTTGTACTCATACTTGTCGCTGCCGATAGAGCTGCCGTTGGGCACATAGAGATTCACTATATAGATGTCGCCCCACAGCCCGGCGATCACGCGCTTTTGGTCGTCTAGGTCGCCCACCCGGTCGGCCCCCAGCACCGGTGCAAAGCCGCACTGCACGTTCTCTAGGGGCTGCCGACTCAGCAGGGCGACGCCATTGTAGGACTTTTGCCCGTGGATGTAGACGGTGTAGCCCAGCTCTGAAAAAGCGGCGGTGGGGAAGGTCTCGTTGACCACTTTGGTCTCTTGCAGACACAACACGTCTACGGGGTTGGCTTGCAGCCACTGGGTCGCGTGGTCAAGGCGCGATCGCACGGAGTTGACGTTCCAGGTAGCAATTTTCATCGGCGGCGGCTAAGGCAGTCACAATGGTCTAGCTTAAAGGGATTTGGTGCGCTGGGGTTAGTGAAGGGTTTCAGGTATCAGGTTTTAGGTTTCAGGCCCGACAGCCAACACCCAATACCGACCCACCCCTGCCCCTCCCAAGAGGGGATCACCCAATACCCGACACCCAATCCCCCGCCATGCCAGATTTTCCCCTAGAAGGCCAAGCCCTGGTCAAAGAAGTGTGCCGCCGCATTCGCCTGGCCCGCAGCTACTGGGATGCCCATAACAATGCGGCCTGCCGGGGTGAGCGAGAAAAGGCGTTGGCGCTCTACAATATGCTAACGAAAGAGCAAAAAGACCAGATTCCCCAGACTCTGCGGGTATGGCTGCGCTACCGCAGCGAAAAGTATTTTGGTGCCCACCAGACGCAGCCGGGGAATAAAAAGCGATCGGCCAAGGGACGAAAGCGATAGAAGTGGCTGTTTTTGGTAAGATGCTGTCAGTTCTTAGGGGAATTAGCTCAGCTGGTAGAGCGCTGCGATCCTGCAGGGTGACTGGAGGCCAATCGCACCGTAACGGTGCATCGCACAGAAAAACAAGGGGAATTAGCTCAGCTGGTAGAGCGCTGCGATCGCACCGCAGAGGTCAGGAGTTCGAATCTCCTATTCTCCATTCTCTCAAACCCACACAGGTCAAGGGTTGTATCGCCCATCAACAGGTTGATTCAGAGCCTTGCTGAGTTCCTGGGGCTAGACGCTGTTATGCCACTTTTGGCCATTTTGGCCCATGCTTATCAGTCAGCGCAAACGAGTGACTGCTCGGCAGAAGACCCTAGATTATGGGGGCAGGGGCAAATTTATCGCATAATCGCAAAGGGGCAAGAGTTGGTTGTAGAGGCGCGTGGCCGGGGTACTATTTTGCAGGCCCAGCAAAATACTGTCACCTCCGAATGCTTGACTGTGAATGATTTGAGACGGTTTCAGGCGGAGACGTTGCGACTTGAGCAATGCCATCGACCTTGTCTAAAAGCTATATAGATGTAAGCTAATTAGTCAGTCTGGCGTTGTGCGATCGCAGTCAGCTCCTCTGCGTCAAGAATGGTGATTTTGCCCCCTCGCTGGTAAGAGACCGCCGCTTTGAGCTGCTTAAACAAACGCACGCACTCTTCGTAGGTAATGCCGATGCTGCGAGCAATCTGATAGTAGGTGAGCTGGGCCTTGAGCTGCTGCCCCTGGGGCACGGCCTCCGTACCGGCACTGGCAGCAAAATATTCTAGATAGTGGATCAGCCGCACGATTGCCCGCTCTGACACTAGGCCATGCACCCGGTTGTGGAGATGCTGAAGCCGCTGGTTAAAAATGCTCAGCAGATGCAGGGCTAGCTCCGGGTCTTCGCGAAACCCTTGCAGCAGGGCCTCGCGCTCGATAGTCAGCACCTGCACCGGCTCCATGGCCGTGGCCGTAGCCGGGGCCAGACCATCGCCAAACAGCGCCGGGGCGGCGAAGACGGCATCGGCCCACAGCAGCCTGAGAATCGTTTCTTTGCCCGACTCCGACAGTTTGGTCATGCGCAGAGAGCCTGACGCCAGCCAGTAAAGACAGGGTGAGAGGGCATCTCCCTCATGGAACACCACCTCGTTGGGGTCGTAGGTTTTGAGGCGGCTATGGGCGGCGAGCTGCTCCAGCAGTGACGCCTCTAGGTCTTTAAAAAAGCCAATGGTTCCAAGGGTTTGGCTATTGACCAGCATGGCCGTCTTAGCTCGGGGCAGAGGTTACGCCCCCTACCCTACAACAATTCTCAACCTGTTTCTTTCAGGGCGAGTTTAGGGGGCACGATGCGGTCGGGCTATGGGTTCCAGGCCGGCTGATGCGCTCTCCGAGCACAGGTTCATGAGCTACCTCATAAACCCCTGGGGGCCTATTTGCCACAGTAGAGACATCCCCTTCTGGTAAACACCATGACTGCTAGTCAGCTCAATCTCAGAACTGCCCCCGGCCATGAGGTGCTAGCCGCGGCGGGCAAGAAAACCCTCCGTCCGGGCGGGCAGGGGGCCACTGAAACACTCTTTTCCTGGGTTGATTTTCAGCCGGGGGATACAGTGCTAGAACTGGCCGCCAGCTTTGGCTACAGTGCGATCGCTCTGGCCCAGCGCTACGGCGTCAAGGTGGTCGGGGTCGAAAAAAATCCTGAGAGTGTGGCCCGCGCCCGCGCCAATGTGGCCACAGCGGGCCTGAGCGATCAGGTAGACATTCGCGCAGGCGATATTTTTCACCTAGATCGCATTCCCGAGCAGTTTGACTACGTGCTGGGGGAGGCGATTTTGTCGATGCAGTCGGCCCCTGGCAAGGCAAAAATTTTGCAGGGGGTGGGCGATCGCCTCAAGCCCGGCGGGCAATACCTCAGCCACGAAATGCTGGCCCAAGGCCCCCGCATTGAAGACATCTACCGCGAACTGGCCACCACCATTCGCGTCAACACCGCCCCGCTGAGTGAGTCGGGCTGGCAAGCGGTCTATGAATCAGCGGGCCTGAACGTCAAGCGGTGCCAAACTGGCCCCATGGCCCTGCTCAACCCGCTGCGCATTGCCCAGGAAGAAGGTCTGGGCACCCTGCTCGGCCTCTGCTGGAATTTGTTGGTTCACCCGGTGATGCGGCAGCGCATTTTAGCGATGCGGCGGGTTTTCACCCAGTACAGCGATGATCTGGGCTACATCGTCTTGCGGGCCGCAAAGCCTGACCAGCAGGACGATGAGTAGCCTGCCCACCCAAAGGTGACAGCGCAAGCGGGGCAACGGTAATCGTCCCCCTTGCACTTCCCACCCCAAATCGGGTGCTGCTGAATCGAGGCGTGAATTTGGGTAAGGGCAAACGGCTGTTTGCCCCTGCGGCATTCAATGTTTGATTCATACCTATGTTCAGCCCTACGTTCAGCAACCCCAAGTCTTTATTCCAACCCCTTTCTTCGAGGTTTCTATGGCCAACACCATCCTTTCCCTTCAACCCTCATCCACCCAATTACAAGACCACATTGAGTACCCCCAGGCCGGCATACTCAGCAAAGTGCTACTGCAAGATCAGGTTTGTCAGTACACCCTCTTTTGCCTAGCGGCAGGCACCACCATGTCAGAACACAGCGCCGCCCGCAACGCCGTCGTGCAATGCCTGGAAGGCACCGGGGTGCTGACCCTAGAGGGCCAAGACATTGCCCTTGAGCCTGGCGTATGGGTGGTGATGCCGGCCAATGCCCCCCATGCGTTGCGGGCGATCGCCAACCTGGCCTTTTTGCTCACCCTCAGCCAGCCCTAACTTTGTCAGGGCTTGTGAACTTATCCCCTGGACAGATGCTTTTTCGCTGCTCTTTCGTAAAACTGGATACAGAAATGTTTTTTTGTGGTTCTGCCCCTAGCGTTGACTGCTAACGCCCAAATCTCTCGATGCGCTGGCGCTATGCTGGCGCATTTCCTCTGTGTTCCCTGCCCAACGTTGCTACACCGCCTAAATGACTGCCATGGATAGCCTATCGCCGATTGACTGGGACGAAATGTTTGAATATCTGCCCGGCACCTTGGTAGAGCTAACCGACGAGCCCGGCACGCTGTACGAAATTGACTGCTACGAAGCCATGATGGTGCCGCCGATCTGGCTGGTGAATGATTCTCGCCCCCGCTACCCCCACGAACTGCGGGTTGTGTCTCGGCAGACTGCTCAGGTCTGCGAGCTAGATGTGAATTTGGCGATCGCCTAGAGCCATTTTCTGAATTTTGCCTACTAATTTAACGGCGTTGGTTTTCCTCAAATTCGTTGAAATGAAGACCCTTCTAATAAGAAGTTGCCCATAGAAGGCTTGGGAAAAGCTGATTTCCAAAGCCCCATATGGGCAGCTTTTGTACAGATGTAAAGAACTTTGACATTCAGAAACCTTAGTCTAGAAGGGGTCTAGAACTGTCTAAACTAAAGCAGTATAAATGCCGAGCATTTCAATAGGCTAAAATTCTTGAATCACAAGCTTTTCAGATCCTAAGTTGTGCTCATCCTCAGAGACGACTGGTATTATTCCTGAGTCCCAATCTGGCGCTGAACGATCTGGTTGAGCGCCTGCGACGTAGTTTCGGCATCGCAGGATGCTACATCGTCATCCTGCAGATCGGCGGCCAGCACATTAGCCGAAATGCCACAGACATTGGCTGCAACACCAATGGGAACCTGAACCGTAACTGGGATCTGGCTCACATTAACATTAATATCTTCAGCAATAGTAAGGTCAACATCACCCAGATTGACATTGACAAGTCCAGACTGTTGAGAGTAAGCCCCTTTAGCTACTCCCAAAGAAAGAATGCCAACAGCAAAAGAAAAAGCAAGCTTAGATTGAATTTTCATCATATTCTCCTAGTTTTACATGATTCACATGAGACGCATTTGCGTGCACAGGATTCAAAGTAGCCGCCTAATTTACGGGTATCAACGTAAGGCGGGACAAAGGGATATTGGGTGCAATGTATTAATGAGCACCCTGTTGAGAAGAGATAAAAGGCTCTGCGGCATTGCCCAGAGCCCGGTATCGTTACCGGTACGAATTCAAATCGGGAACGATG